>QOVW01000061.1 GCA_003339605.1 Spirobacillus cienkowskii
CTTACATTTGTGAAACTAGCCGCAATTTGCTTAAATTTCTGGAAATTCAATATTGGTATGAAAATTGTTGCTTGAAATTATGTTGGACAGCCCCTAGTAGAAAATTTAATAATATCACCTTCTGTGATGGCAATACCGTCACCTTGAAATACTTCTAAAGAATCATCAATAAAAAGACTTCCTTTGGCTATTTGTATCCAAGCATGCCTTTCTGTTTTGATTTTATACTGAAAATCTTGATTTTCCAATAATATTCCCTGATAAATTTTTACATCTTGCTTAATTGTTAAGGATTCTCTTTCTCCATTAGGCGAAACAATTAAGGTTAATTTTTCTTTTGAATGTAAAAAACTTTTTTGTTGATAACTTGGCTCTTGATTTATAACTGCAGATTCAATCCAAATTTGTAATAGGTGCACGATTTCCGTATCTGAATGATTGAATTCGCTATGCCGAACACCACTTCCTGCGCTCATCACCTGCACTTCACCCGCAGAAATAATCGCACTATTTTCCATACTATCTTTATGCTCAAGCACTCCAGATAAAATATATGTTACAATCTCCATATTTTTATGACCATGGGTTGGAAATCCTTTACTTGGTTCAACTTTATCTTCATTTAATACACGCAGTTTTCTAAATCCCATATTTTTAGAGTCATAGAATTCACCAAATGAAAATGTGTATTTTGCATGCAGCCAACCAAATTCAGCACTCCCTCTTTCTGAACTTTTTCTGACAATTTTCATAATTAAGCCTGCTTAAATATTGTTTACTGTATGATAAAACTGAGCATTGACATTGAAGCATTCTGAAATTCTTCATAAATAAAATTCACATTTTCTTCCTTTTCTTGGAGTCCAATAATATAAATAAGTGGTAAAAAATGCTCTTCAGTAGGTACTGATTTTTTTGCATTTTTTCCAAATATTCTTCGATATCTTATTATTGAATTGTGATCCCGATTTTTTAGAGCTGTTTTAATATTATTATCAAAATCTCTTGCCCAATCAGGAGTTGCAGCATTTTCTTCAGGACTAAACGAAAAAAAAGAATGAACAATATTGCCACTTCCTATAAATAATATGCCTTCATTTCTTAATGGCTTGAGCAATTGTGCCATTTTATAATGATCGGCAGTCTTAAAATTTAAGTTTAAACTTAATTGAATAACAGGAATTCTAGCATCTGGATACAAATGCATAAGAACGCTCCAGGCGCCATGATCAATTCCTCGTTTTTCGTCTATTGAAACTTCATAATCTAAAAGCATATTTTTAATTTTTAATGCGAGTTCTTTATTTCCTTTTGGCTCGTATTTGATTTTATATAGATCTTCTGGAAATCCAGAAAAATCATAAATTGTATTTAATTTTTCTGCTCCACTTATCCAGACACCTTCTGTATTCCAATGTGCAGAAATACAAACAATTGTGTTTACATTTTGTATCAATGTTTTTCCAAAATGTTTAATTTTTTTAACATAATTATTTTCTAAAATAGCATTTTTAGGGGATCCATGCCCAATAAAAATTAATGGCATTATTGAAGACATAATAATATTCTCCATATTATATATAAAAATATCTTAATGCATAAATTTGTAAAGCAAACAATAACAAAAATATAATTAGCAAGTTTTTCCTATTAAATACTTAATTTTTCTAGAAAATCTGAGTTTGAGTCATTTATCTATAACTTGCAGTAAAAACTTAAATTTGTTACCTGAATCAGGTGTAAACTTTTTCATGGAGCTTTTTATGCAAAACTTTATTTTTATGCCTCTCAATCTTAATGCTAACGAAGCCAATCGTATTTATTGGAATGAGCAATATTTTTCTGTAGAAGGAGTTTTACTATTTCCTAAACAAATTGAATCTGTTGACGAAGCTCTCAATTTTGCAGAAAATTGTACTTTAATTTTAAAATTAACTCCTTTCAAAAATCAACTCAGATCCAAAATGCTTGCAAGTCTTGCAAACATGGAAAACACCCAAAAATCTAATGTTATAGGCATCACGGTCGAACTCAATATCACAAACCAAACTGTTACCAAAATTGCTGATTCAAGAGAAGTTCACACGACTTTAAATGAAGAGGGATCAGGAAATATCAATCCACAAAACAGCCATGCTTTAATTTTAAGTGATAAAGAATATGCTGAACTCAAAAATGCCATTGAAACTCTGATGAAAGGTAACCTACAGTCTCACCTCAGACAACCTTTTGTGTCATTCATACCAGACTTTGCAGACGAGCAATGGAAAGAAAGACTTCCTAAAAAGCAAAATAAGTCAGCCCTAATTCCTTACCAGGCGGCATTTCCGTTTTCTGGAAATATTGAAAGAATGATGAGCAATACTGTTTTTGCAATGGACGATCTTTATTGTGTCAATCCACAGTGCCAATGCAATGAAGTCACATGCATTGTATTAACTTTTGATCCACAGTCGGGCAGAGAAGTCACATACGGTGGGTTTAAATATAATTTTGAAAAAAAATCATTTAAAAATTTACCAAACTTTCCAAATAATTTTAATGCACAAGAATGGTTTAAGCAATTTTCCAAAAGTTTTGCTATAAATCTTGCGCTTGTCTTTCAAACTCGCTACAACTTTTTAAGAAAAAATATTCAAGCCTAAAACTATTTCTTTTTTGACTTTGTCTTCTTTTTTATTGTTTTTTTGGTGGCTTTTTTAGTTGTCTTCTTCTTTTTTGCTGGAGATTTTTTAGTTGTCTTCTTTGTTCCTGTTTTTTTAGTCGTTTTCTTCTTTTTTGCTGGTGCCTTTGATTTAAGATATTTTGCAAATGACCATGAATAGCCATCCAAATCAACCACAGAACACACTCTATCGCCCCAGTATGTATCCTCTGGCGACATCACACTTCTGGCACCATTTGATATTGCTTTTTCATAAACTTTATCGACATTATCAACAAATACATAAAAAGATTGCGAAGCGTTGACATTCAACGTTGAAGGCGATCGAGATGGATTGCCAGCACTTCCTTCAGGATGTAGCATAAAAAGAACTGTATTTTTATGAAAAAAGTTCATATGACTGATTTGCCCATAATTATCTTTCATTCCTTTAGCTTTAAAACCAAAGGCTTTAGAATAAAAATCCACTGAGCGATCGAGATTCTTAACTGCTAAATATGGTGCAAGCCATGGCATACGTGCTGGACGAGGATCCATGTTATTTTCCTTTTTTAAAATGTTGAACTCAATGACCTATTTGCAAGTTTTACAAATGCTCTTTATGAATTCAAGATTAAATCGGAAAAATATTTTCTGGGTGGTAACTATTTGACAATTTGTTTACTCAAAAGACTTCATGAACTCTAGCATTTGAAAAGCTACCGCGTTTGTTGAATATCTTTTAATACAATTGGTAACTTGACTTTTGTCATTTTTTTCATTGAGTATCCCGTATTCAGGAAGTATTAAAGTTATTTCATGACTATGTGAGTTTTTTTTATCTTGATTGAGATAAAATTCAATATCATGAACAGTTATTTTTTTATGAATAGGAATCGAAAAATTTTTACAAATTGAATTTATCAAATATTTATAATTACTGATAGACTTTGGCCAGTTAATTAAATTTGCTGATAATAAAAATTGAATTCCATACAATACAGCTATTCCATGAGGAATAGAATAATTTTTAGATTGTATGCAGATACTCTCTAAGAAGTGTGCAAATGTGTGCCCAAAGTTAAGGATGCTTCTAAACGAAGTTAGCTCTAAAGGATCTTCTTGAGTAATAAAAGTTTTATACTTAATATTCTTTAATATTAAGCTTTTGAAATCATCTAATGATGCTGTTTCTGTATAAATTTTTTCAAATATATAAAAATCTTCTAAGAAAGTACCAAAAATCCATGAGTGCTTTAAAGATTCGCCTAAACCAGATATTTTTTCATGAAAGGGCAAAGTTTCAAAAAACTGTGGAACAAATAAAATTTCCTTAGGTTGAGAAAAAAAACCAATTTGATTTTTTCCATAAGGCAAATAATTAACACTCGTTTTTCCGCCAATACAAGCATCTACCGCTGCAAGAATAGTTGTAGGAACATATACAACTTCTTTGTTTAATAGCTTACAAGTAAAGCCAACAAGATCAAGAATAATTCCACCACCAATAGCATAAATTGTTTGCACTTTTGGTTGTATTTTTTGCATCAAATCAAATACGGTTTCAAGAATTTTGTTACTTTCCTGCGATTCAAAAATAATAAAATTAAAATTTTTAATAGCATCATTAAAATCTTCGTGCAAAGTTAAAAAATTTTTATCAATAATTAAAAACAGTTCATCTTTTTTTTGAGAATTTAGCTTTATAATAAAATTGGAAGTATTTAAAAAAGAAATTTCATCATGAGATTTCTTTTCATTTTTATCTAAAAAAGAAATAAAACCTCTTTTATATATTTGACACGCAAGTTGGTACGCCTCATCTCTGTCGCTAATTTCTTTTTTTGGAACAGAAAATCTTGTATAACCAAGTTTAAAAAATCTATTTAAAATGTTTTTTAATTCATCAAAAAATTGAATAAAAGCATTATCAATCATTGTTAAAATTTCTTAAATTTATATGCCTGATTTTTTAAAATAAAATCTGCAAGCACAAGCCAAAACATCGCCTCAACTAAAGGAACAGCTCTTGGTAACACACAAGGGTCATGGCGGCCTGCCTGTGGAATAAATTTGACTTCTTCAAAATTTTTATTCAAAGTTTTTTGCGCCTTAAATATTGTAGAAACAGGTTTAAATCCGACACAAAAATCTATAGGCATTCCATTAGAAATTCCACCTTGAATTCCTCCACAACGATTGGTTTGAGTCACCACATCTTCATCATTGTCCTTAGTAAAAAAATCATTATTTTCACTACCGCATAAATACGTCGCAGCAAGGCCATTGCCCATCTCAAAACTTTTGCTTGCCGGAAGACTAAGCATAGCTCTTGCCAATTCTGCTTCAAACTTATTAAAAACAGGCTCTCCAAGTCCTTTTGGAATGTGTTTGGCAATGCAGCGCACCACTCCTCCTAAAGAATCTCCATCTGCTTTGGCTGCTAAAATCTTTTGTTGCATCTTGTCGGCTGCGTTTTTATCTGGACATCGAATTAAGCTCTCTTCTACATTTTCTTGCGTTAATGTTTCAATATTAACTTTAGCTTGAATGTCTACAATTCGATCAACCCAGGCAACAGCATCTAAGTTTGAATAAAATGTTTGCACAAATGCTTTTGCCACTGCTGCTGCAGCAACTCTACCAACAGTTTCTCGCGCGCTTGCACGTCCACCTCCGCTTTGTGCAACAATTCCATATTTTACAAAAGTGGTAAAATCAGCATGTCCTGGTCGAAATATGTTTGCTAAATCATTATAGTCATTAGTTTTTTTATCATTATTGCGAATTATTATCGCAATTGGACTTCCAAGAGTGACACCAGATTCTAATCCTGACACAATTTCACACAAATCGCTTTCAGCGCGTTGCGTGGTATAAATACTTTGTCCTGGTTTTCTTCTATTTAAAAAAGCTTGAATAATATCTGTATTTAATGAAATTCCAGCAGGACAGCCATCAACCACACAGCCGAGTGCAACGCCATGGGATTCACCAAACGTTGTGACTCGAAATAGATTTCCAAATGTATTTCCCATGTTATCTTTAAATGCCTTATCTATGAGTTAAAAGATATTTGAAATCCTAATTGTTGAACAAGCTCAAAAAAACGTGGACACGTTTTTTCAACACAAGATGGCTCTAAAATACTAACACTTTCACACATTGAAGCAATTAAAAATCCCGCCATCACAAAACGGTGATCATTCCACGTTTTCCATTCACCTTTAATTTCATGAAAATTATTTTTAATTGGATACACAATAATACGATCATGATATTCTTCAATTTTTAAATTTAAATTTTTTATATTGGCAACTAAACAGGCGATTCTATCACATTCATGAAAACGAATATGCGCTATCCCATAAATTTCAATTGGTAAATCAGAAAATAAAGCCACCACAGCCAAGGTTAATGTTTGATCACTAAAGTTTGATAAATCAAAAGAAAAATTTCCTGTAATTTTTTGTATATTATTTCTACGATAAACTGTTGTTGCTGTTTCAGTTGATATGATTTGAGCGCCTAATATTTTTAATGTTTCAATAAATTTATAGTCGGGTTGAAGTGTATTATGACCTATATTCTCAATATGCAAAGAAAAATTATGTAAAAATGCTGCTGCAATAAAATAGCAACAGGTGGATGCATCGGCTTCTACAGAGTAGGTATCCACTCCTAAATTACGAACAGGATGCACTATAAAACTATTAAGATCTTTATCATAATTAATGTTTCCGCCAAACGCTTCTATGGTTGAGAGCGTCATGTTAATATAATTTGGCTGTACAAGCTTATTGATTCGTTTAATACAAATAGAATTTTGTGAAGCGCATGCTGAAAGTAGCAAACCACTTAAAAATTGCCCAGAAATTTCGCCTCCTATTTCACAGGATCCCATCAAATGGCAGGAAGAAATCATAAAAGGAAGTCGCATGTCAGAAATCTTTGCATTTAGCATTGTTAATGCAGAAATTAATGGTTCTAAAGGTCTTGATTTTAATTGATCATGAGCATCACAATAGACCTTAATTTCTGGAAAACTAGAAAATGTGTTTTGCCAATTTAATATGACAGCGGGAAAAAATCTCGCAAGGGTACCAGCTTTGCCAAGAAAAATTTTAAACTCTGAGCCTGTAAAGTGTAAAGGCGGAGTAAGTCTGACAGAATTTTTATCTTCATCAATTTCAATGGTAAATCCAAGTGTTATCAATGCTTGCAAACCCCAAAAAGTATCTTCTGCAAACAAACAACCATTTAATATTGTAGGTTTAGCACTCATTCCTGCAAGCACAATGGCGCGATTGGTAAAGCTTTTAGAGCCAGGAATATGAACTTTTTTTTGCCACTCTTCATGATAACTTTTATAAGCAATACGCACTGATTTAGTTTGAATATTACTATTATTTTGAAAAAAAAACTGCTTATTATTAATATCATTAGTCATACGATATTCACTATAAATAAATACTTTTTTATAAAAAATTACATCAATGCTTTAATGGTATTGATATCGTTTGCATTGCTATTTTTTTCATTAACGATATGCAAATGGATGTCTCGTTGTGGAAAAGGAATAGAAATCCCTGCATCATGAAATTGCTCTTTGACTGTTTTTTGTAAGTAAAAATTGACGTCCCAATAATTATCAACAGGGATCCAACATCTTAACATTAAGTTAACAGAATTATCAGTTAAAGAATTTACAACAATGATGGGAGATGGATCTTTCAAAATTCGACCATCTAAATCGGCAAGTTTATTTAGTATGGAACGTGCGTCTTCTACTTGATTTTTATAAGCAATCCCTATCACAAAATCAAGTCTACGCGTACCATTGCGAGTATAGTTTTTAATTGCAGAATTCCATAGTAAGTTATTTGGCACAAATAAAAACAAACCATCCCCAGTTTTTAACGTTGTAGTAAAAAGATTGATTTCTTGCACAGTACCACTATTACTACCACATTCAATATAATCGTTAACTTTAAAAGGTCTCAAAAAAATTAACATAATACCAGATGCAATATTTTGTAATGTATCTTTTAAAGCTAACGCAATTCCCAAGCCAGCAGTTCCCAAAAATGCAATAATTCCATTGGTGTTGGCTCCGAATATATTTAAAATTATTAAAACACTAATTATGAATGCTGCATATTTTATAATAGTGACGGTTATGGGAAGCAGAGTTGGATCTATTTTTCTAACTTTGGTGTTTGATTTACGAACTCCACGTATTATCCAATACGCTAAAAAATACATCAACACAGAGACAATAAGAGAAAGAAACACGTTATAAGATAATCTTCCGAGATGCTCAAGGTGAATGTCATTGATAGTCATAATGAATACACTTCCTTTTAAAATTTAAAATATACGGTTTAAATTTTAAGTATGCTTTGAATTTTACAATTTGGTGCTGCATCTAAAATTTTTTTTGTACCATTTAAAAATGTCAATTCAGATAAAAACGAGCAACCGGCAAGCACCGCATTTTCTTTTTGAATAATTTTGGCAACCGCGCACACTGTACCACCTGTGGCAATAATATCATCAACAATTAAATATCTTTCCCCTGGCAAAATGGATGAGGCCTGAATTTCTAAACTGTCTTCACCATACTCCAAAGAATAAGTTTCAGAAACAACAGAACCTGGAAGTTTGCCTTTTTTACGCGCTGGAATAAATGGCAAATTCATTTCTAATGCAAGAGGCAACGCAAAGAAAAAGCCACGACTTTCAACACCAATAATATGCTGTGCAGCAACACTTTGTGCAAACATAGCCATATCTGCAATAATCCGCTTCATCAGCTGTGCATTTTTTAGAACTGGATTGATATCTTTAAAAATAATTCCTGGTTTTGGAAAGTCGGGAAAATCTTGAATTGTATTGAGTAAATCTGTTGTTAAAGTCATTTTAATACCTTCTAATACCTGTCTATAATTTATAAAATTTAATCAAAATCTTCTTGCGCAGACCCTTTTCCTTTAAACTGCCCCGAAGCCGTTTGTCTTAAATACTCCAAACTAAATTCTTCAAGGTCACCATCTAAAACAGCTTGGGGATCTGAACTCTGCGCTAATGTACGAACATCTTTAACTAATTTGTAGGGATGCAAAACATAAGAACGAATTTGCGAACCAAATGCATTATCCATTTTTGAGTCTTCAATCGCTTTTGTTTCTGCCTGTCGCTTGCTGATTTCGACTTCATATAATTTTGCTTTTAAAAGCTTAAGACATGTTTCACGGTTTTGAATTTGGCTGCGTTGTTGTTGACTCTGAACAACAATACCAGTTGGAATATGGGTCATACGCACAGCTGAATCTGTACGATTAACATGCTGTCCTCCTGCACCGCCTGCCCGATACGTATCAACTTTGAGATCGCTTTCTTTAATTTCAATATGAATATCATCATCAATAATTGGACTGACAAATACAGAGCAAAACGAAGTATGTCTGCGTGCATTAGAATCAAAAGGAGAAATTCTAACCAAACGGTGCACTCCATTTTCAGATTTTAAAAAGCCATACGCAAATTCACCTTCAACCGTTAAGGTTGCATTTTTTAAACCAGCACCTTCACCTTCGAGTTCATCAACAACTTCAGCTTTAAATCTTTTGGAATCACAATAGCGAATCAGCATGCGCGTGATCATTTGTGCCCAATCACACGCCTCGGTTCCACCTGCACCTGCATTAATCGTAATAATGGCGCTATTTTTATCAGTTTCACCGGATAATAGGCGACGAATTTCTAACTGCTGCACTTCATTTTTAAGCTGATCGAGAAGTTGTTCCGCTTCAATATGCGACGACGCGTCGCCTTCTTCAGCAAACTCGATTGCAACCAAAGTGTCTTCGATATTTTTTAAAAGATGATCACAAAGAATGAATGCATCTTCGATACTCTTTTTTTCTTTTAATAATGTTGATGATTTTTTGCGATCATTCCAAAAATTGGGATCAGTATTAATTTCTGAATCAATTTCTAAAACCCGTTTTCTTTTGAGCGGAGTGTCAAAGATACCTCCGAATAGGTTCAAATTTTTCTCGAATCTCTTGTAATAAAGAGCGTTGTACTTCGCTCATAGATAGCTCCTATTCATGACATTAAGCATAAAAAAGAACCCGTCATTATTTTTGCTGATCAGACGAGCTCTTTTAAAATATAATGGCCTACAAGTGGCCTTCTGAGGACGATATGGTATCTAGAACTATTGTGCAACTTTTTTCTTGGAGAAACGAGATGACAACTGCTTGCCCCATCCCTATTCATGATCAATTGATTGATTGCGGGTTTGCTGAACTTGGTTACTTTAAAATTATAATTCTTGGAATTGTTCAAGGGGTTACAGAATTATTACCAATTAGCAGTACGGCTCATCTCCGCATTGTTCCTGCATTTTTAGGATGGCAAGATCCAGGCACACCCTTTACCGGAGCTGTACAGCTTGCGAGTTTTTTTGCAGTCATGATATATTTCCGAAAAGAAATTGCGAACATATTTTTTGGAACATTAAAAAGTATTCGTGAAAAAAATTTTTCTTCAACCGAATTTCGCTTAGGAATTGGCATCATTATTGGCACAATTCCTGTAGGGATTATGGGATTGCTTTTAAAGTCAACATTAAATGCTCCTAACTCGCCTCTACGGTCGATTTATGTTATAGGAGTTGCATGTATGGTTATGGGAGCATTGTTTATTGTAGCAGAAAAAATTTGCAAACATGAACGAGATTTTTCAAAACTAACATTTAAGGATTGTATTTTGGTAGGCTTATCACAGGTTGCTGCTCTGATTCCTGGTGTCTCACGTTCTGGAGCAACCATTACAACTGGATTATTTTTAGGACTAAAAAGGGAAACAGCCGCCGCGTTTTCATTTATTCTGGGAGTTCCGGTTATTGTCGCAGCAGGATTAAAACAAGTTCATGAAATGTCTCTAGCAGGACTCACAACACATGGCTGGAGTATATTAATAGTTGGTCTGATTACTGCTTCAATTGCTGCTTTTGTAGCAGTTTTTGGGCTTATGAAATACCTTGAACAGCGCTCAACTTTAATATTTGCTTGGTACCGTTTAATATTAGGAGTTATCCTAATTGCGGGCGCAAGTTTAGGATGGCTTCATTAAAAAAAGTTGGAGCTCGATAAATTTAAAAGGTATTCGATGAATTTTATCAATTTAAAAAATGATGTTTATGATTCTTGGAACCCAACGAGTTGGGTCAATTACAATCAATCTCAATTACCAAATTATGAAGACACAAAGGCACTTGAAAAATCAATTAAATTTCTAAAAAATGCAAAACATCTTGTCTTTGAATCAGAAATTTCTTTACTACAGAGTTTTATCAGTGACGCTGCCAAAGGCAAAATATTTCTGCTTCATGCAGGCGACTGTGCAGAAACATTTGAAAGTTGTACGACTTCAAACGTGATAAAAAGAGTTTCTCATTTAAAAAGTTTAGCAACATTATTAGAAAAACATTTAAATATTCCAGTTGTTATTATTGGTCGCATAGCAGGACAGTATGCCAAACCTCGTTCGCACGAACTCGAAACTATAAATAATATGCAGTTACCGAGTTATCGTGGTGATATTATCAATGATATAAAGTTTTGTCCTATTGCGCGTCAACCCAATCCAGAACGTTTAAAAACAGCTTATAAAAACTCGAGTGCAACGTTAAGTTGGATTAAACAGCATCTTCAAAATGAATATTTATCATTCCAAAATGCGCGATTTTTTATCTCTCATGAATCTTTATTATTAGATTACGAATCTTCCTTAACACACAGATCTTATAAAAACCCGAAATGGTACAATTATGGAGCGCATTACTTGTGGCTAGGAGAACGTACTCGCAATTTAAACAGCGCACATGTTGAATACTTAAGAGGAATTTCAAACCCAATTGGAATCAAATTAGGCCCTAACACGGATCCTCATGAAATTATCAAACTGCTTCAAATCTTAAATCCACAAAACGAACCTGGAAAAATTAATTTAATCACACGCATAGGCGCAAATTTTACTCAACAGGTTTTAAAGAATATTATTCTTAAAGTCAATCAATCGCATTGCCATGTCACATGGAGTTGCGATCCAATGCACGGCAATTCATTTTATACGCCTTCGGGAATTAAAACACGAAATTTTCTAGAAATTTGGAATGAATTGAGAGAAACTTATTTAATTCATAAAGAACTTCAATCCAATTTGGCTGGAATTCATTTAGAATTAACTTTTGATAATGTTACAGAGTGCATAGGCGGAAATACTAAAGTGACAGAAGAGTCGCTTCCATTAAATTACACTACATTTTGCGATCCTCGATTAAATTACTATCAAAGTTTTGAATTACTTGAAAAGTTTTCTCAACTTGGTCTTTAATTTTATGATGTTTGCGGCAACGTGGTTCATACCATTCTGAAGTTCCTACCAAAACAAGTTCTTCATTTTTTATTAATCTTTGACTATAATACGCTTCGTCACCACAATTAGAACAAATTGCCGTTAATTTTTTTACTTTATTAGCAATTGCAAGAATTTTTGGCATACATCCAAAAGGTCTCCGCTTGTAGTCAAGATCTAATCCAGCAATAACAACTCGAATTCCCTTATCCATCAGCTGTTCAATAACATCAACAATATCATCAGAAAAAAACTGTGCTTCATCAATACCAATTACATCAATTTGATCTAAATTTTGTAACAATATTTCAGAAATATTAGAAATAAGACGTGATGAAATTTTTTGTGAATTATGACTATATAATTCACTTTCAGAATAACGAATATCAGATGAGTGTTTAAATACCAAAACATTTTGTTTAGCAATTAAAGCTCTTTTCAATACCCGAATCAACTCTTCAGTTTTGCCACTAAACATACATCCACAAATAACTTCAATAGTACCCGTTACAACTTTATTAGCCATGTTGACTCCGAAAATTAAACCATATAACAACAGCTTGGCTAATATAAAACAAAAAAAATTGCAACCCTAACATTTTGCGCATTAGGATTGAGATCTTGATTGAGAGGAAAAATGATGACTACAAAATTAAACAAAATTCATGTTGTTATTATTGGAGCTGGCTTTGCAGGAATCAATGCAGCAAAAAAATTAGGCAACAAAAAAGAAATTGAAATAACTATTATTGATAAAAAAAATTACCATTTATTTCAGCCTTTACTTTATCAAGTTGCGATGGCTGGCTTAAGCCCAGCAGAAATAACAAGTCCAATACGTACAATTTTGGCAAAATATAAAAATATTAACGTTGTTTATGCAAAAGTAACAGATATAAATTTAAATGGCCAAACAGTTCTCACAGATTTCAAAAACTACAAATATGATTATCTAATAATTGCAAGCGGTTCTTCTCATAGTTATTTTGGTAAAAATGAATGGGAAGATTATGCGCCTGGAATGAAAACAATAGAGCAGGCTACAGAAATTCGAAGGCGCGTATTAACTGCGTTTGAACTTGCAGAAAGAGAAACAGATAAAAATTTAATTGATAAATTTTTGACTTTTGCGGTCGTAGGCGGCGGACCTACTGGTGTCGAGATAACAGGATCACTTTGTGAAATTGCCCATTTTACCTTAAACAAAGAATTTAAAAATATAGATCCAAGACAAACAAAAATTTACCTTATTGAAGCAGGACAAACGATTTTATCCTCTTTTTCTGATAAGCAGGCAGCAGTTGCAACAATGCAATTAAAAAAAATTGGTGCTTCAATTATAACGGGAAAACGTGTTGAAGATATTTCTTCTGATGGAATTTTAGTCAATTCTGAATTTATTCCTTGCTATACTGTGATTTGGGCAGCTGGTGTTCAACCTTCTATACTAGGAAAAAAATTAAACAGCAAACTCGATAAACAGGGGCGCGTCATTGTTGAAGCACAACTCAATCTCAAAAACTATCCAAATGTTTTTGTTATTGGTGATCTAGCCCACTGCCTGGGTAACAAGCAAAAACCCCTTCCAGGTTTAGCGCCTGTTGCAATTCAACAAGGTTGTCATGCTTCTAAAAACATCTTGCGCAATATCGCTCACAAACCTATGCAACCATTTCAATATTTTGACAAAGGTCAAATGGCCACAATTGGTAGAGGTTCTGCAATCGTAGAGTTTGCAGGATTGAGTTTAAATGGCAAGATTGCATGGTTTGCTTGGTTATTGGTTCATATTTTATATTTAATAGGATTTAAAAACAAATTTTTTGTTTTATATCAATGGGCCTGGTCTTATATGACTTATGGTCGTGGAGCAAGACTCATTACCAGTAGACAATGGAAAAACAAAACATCATAATTTTTCAAACATGGAATTGCCTAAGCTTTTTAAATTAAAAGATTTAGGGTCAAGGCTATCGCTATGACCAATGATCAATACACCACCCTTTATCAAGCGCATAACAAGCTTTGCAATAATTTCTTTAACTTTGTCAGGAGTAAAGTAAATAAGTACGTTTCTGCAAACGATTACGTTGTATGTGGGCGCCATGTTTTGAAGCTTAATAAGGTTGTCAGTATAAAAGTGACTTCTTGATTTGATATTTTGATCTACGGTTATGGAGTCCTCTTTTTCCATTTTTTTAACAAACTTTTGATAGTTTGGTCCTATTTTTGCAAAATCTTTCATTGGGTATAGTGCTTTTTTTGCCATTTCAACAGATACGGGGTCAATATCAAAAGCTTGATATTCATAATCAAAGCCAGAATTTTGACTTCTAAACGCTTCTAACACAAGCCCAAAAGAATACACTTCTTCTCCTGTAGAACAGCCTCCGGAGTGCATTTTAAATTTTTTTGTTCCTTTAAATTTTTCACTCAAAAGTGCTTCAAACTTTTTATAATGCGGCATTTCTCTAAACCACTCCGTAGTATGAATGGTAAATGCACTAAGAAGTTGCGCAAATTCTTGGTCATCGGCAATTGCTGATTGTAGATATTCGTCTAATGTGTTCGATTTTTTAACTTGAATCCGTCTTAGTACGTTTGAAATAATAATTTCTCTACGATAAGTACCAGACTGACAATTTCCAGTCATATTTTCTGCCATGGCATATATTTTTTCACGATCTTCGCCACTAAACGCATCTATCGTCATCTTTGAATTTCCTTCTTATATAATGATTAGGAAGGCTGCATTGCAGATTCTGTCTCAAGCGCATTTTTTACAACTTCCTTAACTTTATCGGGAGTCAGCTCAATTCTCTTTAGCATCGACATTTCAATTCGTGTGTCTCTTTTGTACTCTTTAAAACCAAATCCGTAACTATGAGCCAAAATGTCTGATAGATTTAAAATATCGACCAATTTATGCATATCTAATGGCAATGTTTGGCGTTCATCGAGTTTTTTTGTATCGTGATAAGCAATCAGCTCTTTCACTCTAACAGGAATTTCCCAGGTATCTAGTGCACGACTGCCAAGCTTACAATGAGGCTCAAGGCCCAATTCTTTTTCTGCAGATGCAAAATCAGTTTTATTTTCAAGAACGTATTTGGCCAATTGTGTAAAGTTTTCATTAAATAAACTTGCCATAATTGCAAGCCCGACATCATGCATCAAACCTGCCATTTGAATATCTGCAACAGAATCTGGAGAAACAATTTTTGAAAATTCAGCACATAATAGACTTACAAACGAGCAATGACGAGTAAAGCTTGTAAAATCAAAAGAAAGAGCGTCCTTAAATACAAAAGTGTTTTCTAGAGCATGAATAACCATCAATTGTCTTAAATTATCGTGACCAATTCTAAAGATTGCTGTTTTTAAATCACTTGTTGGAGGACCTTTGCCTAATAAAAACATCCCAGAATTGGCTAATTTTAAAATGCTTGCAGAAATTCCTATATCTCTTGATAAAGATTTTGCCAATGCACCAGAATCTGCATTAGGATTATACAAATAAACCAAACATTCTCTTGCAACTTGCGGCATTGCTGGAAGTTTAAAATCATCTGGTAAAAACATTTTCATAAGTTTCGCCTTCTTTTAAGATGTCATGAATGCGATAACACATTATTTCAATGTTAATTTCGTCGAAATTAAATAGCATATTATAAAGCAAATTTTGCATTGTTTAAATATAAATAGGAAAATAAATACTGGAATAAAAAATCGACTTTAATAGATGAAATCAATACTTTATATAACGTAACTAATATTGATTGCGGTTACACGTTATGATTGTCTTCTTCTGATCGATCAACAAATAATTGTGCCACAATTAAAATTGAAGTTAACACCATACAAACAGCACCTAACCACGATTTTAAATAGATAAAAGCAATAATAGTTGGTAAGGCTAAAATCAAACCGTAGGCATTAGCAGCAACATTTTTTGCGCTTTGATGAAAGCCAGAAATCGCATAAATAAAAATCATCAATGGAAAACCTGTTGTTATAAAAATAATCCATGTTCTATCAAGGTTGGCATTTGAATTAAAATGAGGGATAAGTTTAATAATTCCAATAAAAATTGCGATTAAACTAAATGCTGCAGCCAAAAAGGAAAAAGTATTTTTTTTCATTTTACCCCCAAAAAAAAAGAGATTCTTAAGTTCAGCATATCTACAGTCACTTAAGAATACTCTTTTTTTTTTACTTTAACAGCCCCTTTGGGGCTGTATCAGGCTGAAACAGTTACATTAACTGATTATTTTTAATAATCACATCGGCAAGATTGGTTGTGTTATAATTAGGAATTTTATACGCAAGACATGTACGCTTAAATTTTTGGTAAGTAACCCATGCTGTAAGACCTTGTTTCTTATATATTTTATAAGCACAACGCGCATTTTTTAACGGATTATACAAATCTCGTTCATTTAAATTACACTCTTCAGTCCAGATATCATTGATTTGTAACAATCCATGGTCTTTTGTGTTATTTGTATTATGACGGTTAATCGCTTCTGGATTAAAGTTTGATTCATATTCTGCTAAACATGTTACAACAGGAACGATTTCTCTTGGAAATCCTGCTCTTTCAAGTGTTTGTGCAACTTGCTCGCGTGTCATATTTCTTTTTGTTTTAGTTTTGGCTTGACGTCCCTGGTACAATCCAAAGGCGTTAAAACTCATCAATAAAACTAAAATTGTAGTGAAAAACTTCATGTAATACCTCTTCATTATTCAATTATTCTTTAATTGAAAGAACTATATGCTTAACTTATAAGCAGCAATACTATCCAAGCAATAACTATGCCAATGATATGTATTTGAAATGAATGATTTTTTATGGAAAGATAAACTTCAATATGATTAAAACTAAGACACTTTATTTTCGATTGTAAAAAATTTATACAATTTGAGAGCAAAACAAATCACTCGTGCTGAATGCAAATTTTTGCGCGCTGCGACTACAACCCCGAGAGACTAAAAATGCATCCACTCAATAATATGACAAAAACACCAGAAACAGATACACTAAAAATATTAGAAAATGCAATTAAAAATTCTTCTACAAAAAATACAAAACTCAAAAAACAAGACAATCAATTTGCTATTTTTAGGCTACTGAGCACAATCACATTTTTAGCTTTAATTGTAGGAGCTTTTAATAACCAAGTACCAATAATTAATTTTATTTTAATATTAACTTTCCTACTATATTGTCTTTTAACCGCATGGATTCATAGTCTTATTCAAGATAAACAAAGAAAATGGAAATCGATAGAAACAAGTATGCAACTTCAACAAGCACGCATACAAAGAAATTATGAATTTCTTGAAAACCACAAGGCGCCATGGCACAACGATCTCATCGAAATTCCAAAAAACCACCTCTACGCTCATGATCTTGATATCCACAATCAACTGTTTCTACTTTTAGACACATGCAGCACCTTTCAAGGATCAAAAAAACTATTGAAACTACTCATAGATGGAGGAACAACGCTTCCCAATGCAGCGGATACAAAAAAACGATCCCAAATTGCTTCAGAAATTTCAAAACACTCGCAATTTTTAAAACGTTTTGAGATATTAAAGCTTGATGATTTATTTTTACAAAAATTTTTCCAAAATAAACAAGAAGAAATAGAAAACAATAATAAAGATATCCATGAAGAACAAAATCCTTTAAAAGAAAAATTTGCAACTATTTTTCAATTACTCTATTGTTTTATCTGTATTGTAGCATGGTTTATCATCTTATTTCCTGCAATTATTTTATTTATTAAAACACAAAACACAGAAAATTTATTACAACCTTTATTTTTTTATGCATTTTTTATTTTATTTGGTATTGGAATATTTAATCCAACAACAAAAAAAGCTATTAAAATATCGCAAGATACTAGATTAATCGAAACTGTCATTTTATCTTTAAAACGCAAAAGAAAAACAAATTTTGAGCAATATTTTTCATTTCTTGAAAAAAATTCCTCTCTAAAACTAAAAAAAATTAATAGCTTAATTAACATTCTTAATTTAAGAGGAAATCCAATTTTTTGGATAACTCTTCACATTTTTTTACCTCTTGATTCGATATTATGTGTAATTCTAATTTATCAATTAAAAAAGATCGAACCTCATTTATCAAAATGGCAAAATGAATTATATGAACTCGATTTACTTTGTAGTTTTGCACGATTAAAGCTCGAAAATAAATTGTGCCACTTCTTAACGCCTGAAGAAATACAACTTGCAACTACAAATAAAATTGTGTTTAAAAATATTGGACACCCGCTTATTCCAGAACATAAAAGAATTCTAAATGATATTTCACTTGACTTGAAAACGCCCGTTGTGCTGCTTACAGGTAGCAATATGTCTGGCAAAAGTACCTTTTTACGAACTCTTGGGATTAATTTTCTATTATCAAACATTGGAGCTCCTGTTTTTGCATCGCAATTTATTGCTAAACCTGCAAAACTACTTTGTGCAATACGAGTTGATGATTCTATAGCCGATGGAACGAGTTATTTTTATGCAGAAGTAAAAAGATTAAAACAAATATTAGAAATTCTTGAGAATAAACAAAATTCAAATTCAATTTTTTTTATTGACGAAATTTTTCGTGGAACAAACAACAAAGAAAGATATATTGGGAGCTTCAATATAATTAAAAATTTATTTGAAAAAAATACCTTTGGCTTTGTAACCACACACGACTTAGCACTCACTGATATTGAAAATACTGATTCTCGACTAAGGAATATGCATTTTAGAGAGTTCATAAACGAACAAAAATTAGAATTTGATTATAAAATTAAAGAAGGACCTTGCCCTACAACAAATGCATTATTTATCATGAAGCAAGAAGGATTACCAATTCCTTAAAAACAATGTTTACAATGGGTTTTGACACAATTTTTCTAACCAATTTATTTTTTTATAGCCATTGTTTTCCTTATCAAAATATTTACACACTTCGCTTTGTGCAGGATTTCCATTAGCAATAATTAATGAATTTTCATTTAATTGAAATAGCGGTGTTAAATTATAAATATTATTATTTTTAATAGATAAAACTTTTATGTTATTTAAAAACTTTAATGAATCAACTTTTTCTATTAGATTTGAACCTAAAAAAAGCCACTGCAATTTTTTTAAATTTTTTAAACTCCCTAATGGATTTAAATCATTAACTTCATTATCATCTAACCAAAGCGCTCGTAAATTTAACAAACTTGCAATAGGTGACAAATCATATAATTTTTGGTTAGACAAATTTAACATTCTAGCGTTTGATAAAGTTTCATCCAAAAATGCATATTCACAATTTTCAATCTGCATTACCTTTAAAACAGCATTCACTGTTTTATTTACTCCTGTATTTGATTTTCCATTCATACTACACCAAGAAGTAAACATTCTATTTAATTTAATTAATAATTGAATTTCATTTGATTTAAATTTGTCTTTTAATATTATTTTACATTCAGAGTATGTTTGCATATTATTAAGAGGATCTTTTATTTCTAAGTAATTATTTGATAAAGATATTATTTTATTACAAAATTCTGGACCGCTAACAACTTCAAAACTATGAAATTTTTTATAAATATTAATTTGAGAAGAAATATTAACGAGTTTATTATTTTTTTCTAAAAAAATCTTATTATTTGAAAAGAAAATACTTAGTTCTTTTTCATTACAAAATGTATTTAAATGATACACTAAAATTATTATAAGTACAAAGTAGCAAAAAATGAGGGGATTTAAAAAACTAGAAAGATATAAAAATTTATAATTCATAAAAAACAACCTCAATAAAAATAACTTCATCAATACAAATAAAAGTATATAAGATTGTTTTCAATGAATTAAATTTTTGTCTTTAATCTTGACAACACTATAATTTTAATTAAATAGATAAAATTTATTCTAAAAAATTAATTTTATGTGTTGCAGATTCTGAGACTTCAAAAGATTTTCTTAAATATATTGAGGTTGTTGCGGTAGATTTATGATTTAAAAGTCTTTGAATTTGAATAATAGGAACACCTTTTAAATGTAGTAAAGTAGCTAAAGAAGTTCTAAAGCTATGAGGACTAATATCCTTAAGAATACCTGATTCTTTTGCAGTAATTTTAATCATATCAAAAATTGAACTTCGATTTAGTTTTGTTAAATTTTTTGACAATTGAGTTCGAATTAAAAAGTAATCTTCTTGTGCAGCATTATTTCTAAATTCATTTTTATAATTCATTAACACTTGTGCAGTATTAGGATGAATTATTGGAGAATGCGTAACGTTACCTTTGGTAATCAAATGCAACCGCCACGACTGACCTGTATTCTCTAAATCTTTAATTTTTAATTCACATAACTCCTCTGCTCGCATACCAACAGTAAATAAAACGTGCATAACAGTAAATCTCAGTCTCCAGACACAATAGGATCTTGATGTTTTAGATCTAGATATCTGAAACTGCTTTTTAGCATATTCTAACAACTTTAAAATTTCTTCTTCAGTTAAACAATTGGTTTTGCCTCTTTTATCAATTTTTGGTTTTTTAATTAATTCAAGAACGTTTTTATCCACTAAACCTCTTTCTCTTGAAAATGATAAAAATGATGATATTGACGACAATTTTCTTGCAACTGAAGCAGAAGAAAAATCGGATAAACTTTCTTTCCAAAGAATAATAACTCGTTCTGTAATTTTATGTAACGAATCAATTTTTAACTCAAGCGATTTAAATGCAAACAAAAAAAAGTCATTCAAATCTTTAGCATAAGACTGCTTCGTATTTTCACTATTAAAAGATTCTAAAAACCAATTAATAATTTCGATGACCTTAGCATCTATATATTCTTCTTGATAAAATATAGTTCTTTTAGAATAAGTAAATTCTTTAAAATACTCTTTATTCATTATTATGGCTTTCATCAAGTTTGCAATTAAAATTCAATGAATCAAACTAATTATTTTTCCATCTTTTACAAATAACTCTGCAGGAAATGGTCGTAAATTATAATTACTTGCCATTGACCGGCAATAAGCACCTGCTTCAAAAAAGGCTAACCAATCTCCCTTCTCCACATCTGATAATACAGAATTTTTAGATAAAAAATCCCCACTTTCACAGATTGGACCCACAATATTCCAACTCCTTAATTGACTCGTAATTCTTTTGTTTAAGTCTTTTTCATTAGTAAAATTCACAATTTCACAATGATGCTTAGCATCATAGATACTTGGTCTTGGAAAATCGTTCATCGCTCCATCAACATAACAAAACAAATGTTCTGGTGAATTCTCCTTTTTATACAAAACTTGTGTTAAAAATATAGTAGAACTTGCAATAGTGCTTCTACCTGGCTCTAAGCAAACAAATAAATTTGAAAAATTTTTTTGCCAGAGTTCCATAAGACTTGGATAATAACCTGCCTCATTAATAAAAGTTGTAGAAATAAAACTGACATATTTTTGAATGTCTTGTCCGTTTAAAGGAACCCCCTGAACAGAAACACCTAGACCACCTCCAAAATCTATAAAATTAATATAAATTTTGTTATCAAAAAAGAACTGACAACATTGAAGAATTTTTTTGATAACTAAAGGAAAGATAGTATTTTCCATTAATTGAGAACCAACATGAACATGCACACCTCTCAAAGGTGCAATCCATTTTTCAAAATCTGAAATATTTTGAAAACTTTCTTTTTTATTAAGCAACCAATTTTGAAAATGCTCAAATAAAATACCAAATTTAGAATTTAAAGAGCCTGTTTTTAGATGAGGATGTGTTTCAATTTCTAAGGCTGGATTTAACCTTAAAGAAATGATTGGGACTTTATTTATTAAATTATTTTTAACTTCCATTATAAAATATAATATTTCTTCAAGTTCGAGTAAGTGCTCAACACTTAAAAATCCTAATCCATTTAAAATTGCCTCTTTCCAATCTGATTGTTTTTTTCCAACTCCAGCAAAACAAATTTTCTTTGGAGATATACCAGCTTGAATTGCCGCTTTCCACTCTCCAATAGAAACAATATCAATTCCTGTATTTAAATCCTTGACTTCAGCTAAAATTGGATATGCAAAATTTGCCTTCATTGCATAAAATATTTCATTATTTTGAAAATAGCGACTTAATTCTTCTTTATATATTTTAATTCTTTGCTTGAAAGCATTTAAACTTGTTACATAAATTGGAGAATAATTTAATTCTAGAATTTTAGATAATGGAACAGAATCAATAACAATTCCATTTCCTTTAATTCGTTGATCTAAACTTGATAAAGCAATAAATGGTCTCATTTTCATACCTTAAACAATTAGATGAAAACTTTATCAATTAAAAGATAAAGTAAATTCATTTGTAGCAGTTAATGATACCAATAGTCCAGTTATTTGAGAATTTTATTTTATAAATAATTATATTAGTTATAAATTAAATTAACTATCAATAAATTATTATTATATTTTTTTATATTAATTTTGTAAAAAACGAATCACTAATAAAGCAATGTCATCTTTTTGTGGCACTTCTCCAAAAAAGGTATAAGCATCATTTGTTATTTTTTTAGTAAAATCATTTATTTCCAGCATGCCATGTGTTTCCATAGATTTTTTAAACTTTTTAAAACCATACTCTTTCTTATCAGGAGATTCTCCTTCAATAATTCCATCAGTGTAAAAAACTATCTGTTGTCCTGGCAAAAACTCATATTGCTCAACTTCGTAAACTGTTCCTTTAGTAAAGCCTAATCTTGAATTAGCAGGAGGATAAATATACTTAACTTCGACTTTTGCGTTTTTTAAAGTAATCAAAGCAGGAGGAGTATGTCCTGCAGAAGAGGCAAATATTTTTTGTTCCTTAAAATCAATCAATGCGACTACCATAGTCATCAAATATGTCTGTTTTCCTGTTTCTGTAATGCATTCATTCATAAACTCAAGCACCTTAGTCGGAAAATTATGCGAAATATCAGCCTTGCCCAATTTAATAAACTGCAGTAACATATCTGCCGCGCCTCTACTCACGGCAGTAATCAATGCTGCTGGAGTTCCATGACCTGTTACATCTCCAAAAAGTACTAATATTTTTGAATCAGAAACTTCGTACACACCAAACCAATCTCCACCGCATTGTCCGGCATTTTTAAAAAAAGTACTGTAATTAAAATAATAATTTTTTGGTATATTTTTAGATAAAATTGCGTCTTGCACAGCACTTGCTAGTTCAATATCTCTTTCTAAGTTTGCCCTGTTTTTTTCATTTTGAATTCTCCAGTCGTTTTCGATTGCAATTAACAGAGAACTTGTAAGAGTTTTTATGATCTGAATACTTTCATCATTTAAACTTTTTTCACTACTTTCAAAATACAATTCAATAATACCTATAATAATATTTTTTGAGTTATTTAATGGAATCATAATTATACTATCTTTAACGGGATCGCCAAGAAGATCGACTTGTCTTTCAAATGTAAAAATATCTGATTTTCTTGTAATATGATCGAAAATTTCATTATCATATGTTATTTTCTTATTATTAGAAACACATTCTAACTCTCTAATAATTTTATTAACTTCTTTTTGAGAATTTAACCAAATTTCTACTTTTTTTAGTTTCACTAAGTTTATTAAATATTTTTCAAAAATATTGATTGCATCTTGAATATTAATACATTTAACAATAATTTGAGCAGCATCTGATAATCCTTTAATCAAATTTAAACTTTGCTCAATTTTATTAGTCATAAAATTAAAATTCGTTGTTAATTTATCAATTTCATCTCTGCTATTTGGGTTTTTAGGTTCATCAAGTTTAGTAAATTCTCCTGCTGCAATATTAAGACTTGCAATCATAAGTTTACGAATTGGAGAAATAATTTGCACTTCTAAAAACAAATATGTTAACAAAATAATAATAAAACTTAGGCCTATGGTTAATAACACAAAACTAATTTTTTGATCCATTAATCTTTTTGCAATATAATCAGTTGTAAACTCTAAAATTACAAACCCTAAAAATTTTGGTTCAGAAATTTCTGTTTCTTTCCACCATAAGGAACCAACCATTCTATAAGTGTCATCTTTAATTTTTATCATAGAACTAACCATCTTAGATGGAACTGGATCAAAAGGGCGTCTACTATCTGATAGTTCTTTTAAATACGTTTTATCGGCATCTTGAATACTATCAATTTCAATCAATTCTTTTTTATTAGAATCACCTATCTGGTAACGCATTCCTGAAAAAAAATGTCCCTCGACGTCATACATTTGTATTTCTAAAATAGTCGGCAATTCAAAAATTGGTTTCATACCCCTTAAAGAAATATCTTTATCAAGTTCCCAAAGTGATTTTGATAAAAAACCAATCGAGTTTGAAAGTAATAAAACATGGTTGCCTTCTGCATCATTGATAAAAGATTTTTCCGCTTTATTTATTTGATAAAAACTATAAACCGACATAACACCAAAAGTTACAAAAAGTAACAATATTATGATCTTAGGGGCTAGTTTCATTATTTCTCCAAAAACTATAATCAAATAAAAATTTTATATAAATGAATATTATAATTATACTACCCGATAAATTGAAGAGACTCTATAGTAAAATTTTTTTAACTCGTGATAACTGTTATGAATTTGGCAAACAAAACAAAAAAGTGGCATTATCAACAGTTCTTATATGGTATGAATTTAAAGCAGATAAAAAAATGCATTCACCTTTTGAAATTGTGTTAAAATCTAAGGCTTTACTATTTTTGGCAATTTCCAAATGCCCTTCTACAAGAAATAATAATCGATAAGTATTTATTGGTTCTAAAGATAAAAGATGATTTTTATTTAATTTTACTCTTGTTGCTTTAAATTCATTAAAGTTACAAACAAGTTCTTCACAAAAGCCTTTTTCATTGTTAAGAAGTTGCAAAGTTGTTTTTTCTGGAGGAAATAATTTAAGTTTTTCAAATGCATGCTCAGTATCCCAATGATCTTGAGTTAATACTTTTTGCGCAAAACTAATAATCATTCTTTCATAAGTTGGAGTCTGAAATTCAATAACCTTTACACCATGCTGCAGGGCATGAGGAATAAAAGTTGGAACACAAACCACATCACCAACTTGTAACTCTAGAAAACCGCAGTATTCATCCATTTCTTTCCGTTTTATTTTTTCTTGGTGAATATCATCTTTTGGAATATCTGTCATCCATTCACGAACTGTCTGGCTCAAAATAGGGGCGTTCAAAGCGATATTATTTTTTTCTCGAAAACTATCGAGTAAATTGTCTATCTTTCTTCTAATTTTTTCGTATTCTTTAATGGCTTTAAGAAAGCAGTTTTTAAATTTTGTGATATCGTTTGAAAAAAATTTAAATTTTTCTGGGTTTATTCCCATCTTAATGCGAGCAGGTTGTGAACGTATTTCTGTTACAACATAAACTTCATTTTTTTCTGTATGCATTTCATAATAAAGATCGCCATATACTTCTTCTGGCAAGGGATCTAAAATTTTAACTAAACTCAAATCTTTTAATGTTTTATTTTTACCTAATAAAGTATTAGGTAAAATCGAAAAAAGCCAAGTTAGAGGTATTGCATATTCTCCACCAAATGGTTTTATTAACGAAACACCTCGAGCTTCAAAACCCGTAAACCATATTTCTTTTCCCCAAGGTTTTGCAATAAAAACAGGTTCAAAAACGTATGGTTCACCAAGAAAAAAACATTTTTTATTTAATTTTAAATGTTCATAATTTTTTTTAAATTCATTAAAAACTAAAATATCAAAATTCTCGGTTATGGTGTCTTTTTTTATGCCAAATTCATTTGTTTTGGCTTTGTTGTCTAAAATTGGTGCAATATGCAATGAGTTTAACGACAACTCATTAGAATGCTGCACGTGATGAAATTCAAAAATGACTTTTAACCATTGTTTTTTGTTTATCCAACTTTCATCAAGTAAATATGTCATTTCAAAATAAACGTCTTCAAGATTAGGATATTTTTTTAATAATTTATTTACATTAGAAATAAGTGTGATTTCTGGGTTTTCAAAGGTTTGAAAAAAAAATATGCCACAATTTTGATCACCCGCTGTGTTAGGTTCAATTGAATGCATACAGACCTTTCATTTTGAGTTAGATTGACACTCTGAACAAAACCAAGAACTTCTTCCTTTTTGCACAATTCTTTCTATTGTGCCAGAGCAGTTTTTCTGCAAGCATTTTAACCCCGTCCTTCCATAAACTCTATGCACATGTTGAAAAGACCCTTTATCTCCATTTAATGTACGGTAAGACGAAATACTGGATCCCCCCATTTCA
The DNA here is from genome assembly GCA_003339605.1 of Spirobacillus cienkowskii. Classification (GTDB taxonomy): domain Bacteria; phylum Bdellovibrionota_B; class Oligoflexia; order Silvanigrellales; family Silvanigrellaceae; genus Silvanigrella; species Silvanigrella cienkowskii. The sequence goes on from QOVW01000061.1 coordinate 26,426, forward strand.
ATTGCCAATTGTAATATTTCAGGAATTGCTCGAGCAAGTGACTTCCATTGTTTTACCGAAATTTCTGCGCAGTTTTTTAATGGATGAATCTTTGCAATATATAATGCCTCAACGGCATAAATATTACCAATTCCACCAATTAGTTTTTGATCCATTAAAATATCTTTGATAGACGTATTTTTCTCTCGAATTAAAGGTGACAAAAATAGCTCCAAAAGCTCACTTTCTTGCAAAGGATCACAAACTTTTTGTGCAGCAGCAATTTTATCCTTTATTTTCCAAAAACCAAATCGACGAGGATCAACATACGCAAAGCCTTCTCCGTTTTCAAAAAAAACGGAAACATGTTGATGTTTTTCAACATCGATCGAAAGAATTGGCTTAAATGCGCCTGACATCCCAAGACTGATTGAAACACTCCCATGATTTGTTTCTAAAACAAGCTGCTTGCCTTCTCGATAACATTGAAGAAGTCTATTACCTGGCGCAAAAATTTGTTTTAGCTCTTTTACTTGAAAAGGATAACGCAAATCTTCACGATGAAATTTAATATTTTTAAGTGTAAGTCCTACATAGGATTTTTTAATTGCATTGACAAACCCTTGAACCTCTGGAAGCTCTGGCATAAATCTCTCTTTCAATTCAATTAAGGAAAATTTTTTATACTTAAAAATTTCATACTTAATTAAAAAATTGGCGCAATACCAAACTTTATAAAATTTGGCTAATATATGAAAAGTCAATTTAATCAAAGGAAAATATATGAGTCAAATATTTAGAATTGCAACATGCCAGGCGATTAGAGAAATTATTGAAGAAAGCGCATTAGAAGGACGCTTTGGACTCATTCTGACAAATGATGGGGTAGAAAAAATTGCCAATCGCGTGGTTGATCTTTTTGAAATGACGTTAGAACTTCGAGCAAAAACTCACGAAATGTTTGCAGGAAAAATGCCAAGCCAAGACAACCAACAAAATAGAAAAACACGTTCTCCATTTTTTCACAGCGATGAACAATCGCCTTTTCCTCGATCAAAAAATGCTGCGGAAATCTATGATTTTGGAAGTAAAAAAACAGATAATTTAGACTCAATTCCTTTAGCGCCCAACCAAGATGTCAAACTACCACGCAAACGATTTGGATTATCTTTAGAAGAACGAGAAAAACTCAGACGTTAAAAAATTAAGAGCGTTTGTTTTGTAACCACCTTACAAGTTTTAAAGCAAAAACTCTGGGCACAATTTTTGCAGAACAAACACCAAGATGATTAAAAAGGCCTGGAATTACAATTCGCTTAGAATTGAACAAGGCTTTATAGCCAATTAAAGCAACAGTTGCAGAATCTGCGGTCAATTTAGAATTAAAAAGTATTGAATCTCCATCTATTTTTGATACAGCCTGAAAACCCGTTTGCGTTGGTCCAGGGCATAAGGTTGTTACCGATACACCTGTACCAATCAGTTCATTACTTAAAGCCTCACTGAATGACAGCACATAAGATTTTGTTGCATAATAAACAGCCATCAAAGGGCCGGGCTGAAAAGCGGCTGTAGAAGCCACATTTAAAATACGACCATATTTTTTTTCTACCATTGGATTGACAAACAAATATGTGAGCTCTGTTAAAGTTTGAACATTAACCTGTATCATATTGGATTGTGTCTGCAGAGGAATATCTTTAAAAAATCCCAACGCGCCAAAACCAGCGTTATTCACCAAATAATCAATATGAATATTTAATGATTGAACTTTTTTAAATAACTCTAGAGCGGCTCCAGGTTTTGCAAGATCACAGGTAATTTGTTTGCAAAAAATACCGTATTTTTGGGTTAATTCTGCAGAGATATTTTCTAATTTTTCTGTGCTTCTTGCCACCAAAATGACATTAAATCCATCTTTTGCAAACAAATGGGCAAACTCTAACCCAATCCCACTAGAAGCACCTGTAATTAAAGCTGTAAAATTACTTTTCGACTGCAATTGATTTTCCATGTTTTGGCCTCACTCCACTTTGTTTTAACAATGAAACCATTTTTAAAAATGCAGCGAGATCTCCATTAATCATGACCTTTTCGGCAACAAAAGCAACATGACCTTTGAGAGTTCCTGTTAGAAGTTTATACAAAGTTTTAGAATCTGTTAAGATTGTTGCACGCGACGATCCTTCAATCACATTGAGCAACTGAACTTGTGAAATATTCCAATGGCAATCCGCATCTAATGAAAAGCAAAAACTGCCATCAGATTTTTTTGAAACACACACAGACCAACAATCGCTATCGTCAACCATAACAATAAACCGTGGCTCTCCATCAATTTTAAAAAGATAATCTCCCTTTAATGTTCGCCTATCATAAAAATTTAATTTTCTTAATTCTTGACAAACCAAATTTCTAAAAGAATTCGCAATTGCCCACAAACTGTGATCTTCATAAGCATGGCAAGAGCTTATTTGTATTTCTTGAACCAATTCCAACACATTCCCCTTATAAAATTTGGCATACTCTCACCGTGACCAAGAAAAATGAAGCTTAGCTTCTCCTGAATTCATCGAAAAAAGAATAGTTCTATTTTCTGACTGAGGCAAATGTGGCGTATTTTCTTGCTTTGAAAAAAAGCTTTTGACATCTTTACCTTTTAATATTTGGTAAGGAAGTTTAAAAATAACAATATAATAGCGACTCCATTGACTGCTTAATGGAAAAAAAGGAGCAAGGAGCTCATTACGAGAAAATGCAACAATTCGATGTGGTGCTGCAATAACAGTATCATCTATGGATAACGTTAAGTGCCATAAACTTTGATCAGTCAAATCCATAAAAGGTTTGGTTTTCGCAAACAGATCAATCACAATGCTAATACTATCTTGAGAAGTTATAATATACGGATTGCTTTGTGCGAATTCACTTTGCAAACGTCGTAAACGTATTTTGTATTGTTCTTCCATTTCTGGCACAACAAGAACAGCTGCTGCAAGAACTTGCAACTCAAAATTATTATAAACGCTAACTTGTTTTCTCCACTTTTCTAAATTTGGCGAGTAATACAAATCATCAAAAGGCGATAGCGGTGCACTCATTTTTTGGATAGATGTTGAACACGCTGTACAAAATAATATTAAAAAGCTATACGCTGTAATTTTGATAAAAAAAGTTCTAGTAGGGATGATAAACTCTATTAATTTCACTAGCACACCTTTATTAAAAATAAAAAAAATATTACTTTAAGATAATGCGTTGAGCTTATATGTATAGTCAAGATCGAGGGGGTGCAAAGTGAAACCATTAAAAACTTTTTTCATGGAAGATTTTTTAGAAAATAATCGTTTTCAAGCGCAATTCAATCTTGGTGAGTCTGGAGGACGAGCTAGAACTGTGCAAGAAATATTATCTCTCTCAGATCTATCAACAGAAGAGGGAACAAAAAAATTTTTTTCTCTCACTCTATGTGATAGCCCGAATCGCGGCCGCAATGATTTGCGGCAACTCATTGCAAATTTTCATCCAGGTGCGAGTATTGATAATGTTTTGGTCACAACAGGAACAAGTGAAGCGCTTTTTTTATTATTTAGAAATTTGCGGCCTAAAAAAGTGGCCTTAGCATTGCCTGCGTTTCAATTACTTTACGAACTTCCTCTTGCGATGGATGCTGAAATTGTCCCGCTTCCTGTCCGGTTTGACGCAAACGGCGCACCCTGGATAGACGAGCAAGAATGGTTAGAAATTATTGCAACTTCTAAACCCGAATGTCTTTTGATCAACAATCCTCATAATCCATCTGGATTGATTTTTGATTCTGAGTTCTTACAGCAAGTAAAACAAACAGCAAAAAGCATTAATTGCAAAATTATTGCAGACGAACATTACAGATTTTTATCGAGTCCGTATGATGTTCTTGCCCCAACTCTGTATCAAAATGATGGCACTACGTTTGTCACAGGTTCATTTATAAAATGCTTTGGCACCCCTGGCCTTCGCATTGGATGGTGTATTGGTCCTAAAGAGGCTCTTGATGCAATGCAAAACGAAAAAAATTACACCACTCATACAGTTAATCCAATTTCAGAATGGATTGCATTTGAAGTACTAAAAAATACGCAAAGCTTTTTGTTTCAAGAAGTCAAAAAAGAATGGATTCAAAATAAACAAATTTTATCTGAGTTTTTACAAAATTCAAAAACTCTTTATGGCATGGCACCGAATGGAGGGCTTGTTTCTTGTCTGGGCTTTCAAAATGCAACCTCACTCGAACTAACCATTCAACTCATCAACAAATTTTCATTAGAGGGAATATTTGTTTTACCATTATCAAGTATGGAATTTGACAATTATTCTTTTCAGCAAAAAGAATTTTATCAAAATAAAAAACTCAGTGGGCTTAATAAAGGTTTTGGTTTTCGCTTAGGACTTGGATGCAACCCAAAACAATTTGCAGACGCTTTGCATAAAATGGAATGTATTTTGACACAAATTTAAAAGTGTTCAGATTGCAAGTAAGTTTTTATAGCTTGTAATGTTTTCAGAATATCTGCCTGATCTGTTTTTAATGATAAAGAAAAACGCACAGCATTTTTTGCCATTTGTGGTGATTTTCCTAATGCTAAAATCACTTTTGAAGGCAAGTTGGCCGCACTGCTACACGCAGAACCAGAGCTTGCACAGATCCCAGAAAGATCAAGCTGGACGAGTAAATCTTCACCACTCATTTTTTTGCCAGTAATAGAAAAATTAATGGTATTTGTCACCGAATTTTCAAGAGATGAGTTCATCTCTAAGTTTGGCAACAATGAAAGATTGTAAAAAAATTCGCGCCTCAGATTCTCCATGTTTTGCACTTGCTCAAACCAAAACGGTTGCAATATTTCTTCTGCTATCAGACCAAAACTTATAATACCCGGCAGATTTTCGGTTCCTGCGCGTCTATTTTTTTCTTGCGCACCGCCGTAAATAAATGGTTTAAACTTACGTCCACGCCGTAAAATTAAAGCACCAACTCCTTGCAAAGCACCAACTTTGTGCGCAGAAAGCGCACACGAATCTATGCCATCAGAAAACCAAAGTGAATAAGGTAATTTGCCATAAGTCTGCACCGCGTCCACATGAAAATGCAAATTACGAAATACGTCTGTTGTTAAACTTGGATCAAGACGCAAACTGAATGCATCAAACTCATCTTTAAGAGTAGGATCTGCTAAACTCGACCATCTTTTATAATGCAAAAAATCTGCAATTTTTTTAACAGGCTGTATTGTTCCTATTTCATTATTTGCAGCCATTATAGAAAGTAATGTTGTTTTTGTAGTGATACTCAAAATAGCGTCTTCAAACGACACATAGCCACTCTTATCAACAGACAGTTTTGTTAATTGCAGCTGCTCTAAAGGCTCACTGACTGCTGGATGCTCTATATTAGAAATAACAGCATGTTGTTTATTGATAGCGATGTTATTGCTATGCAATACACCAACTGTGCCAAGATTATTAGCCTCGGTACCGCCCGAAACAAATATCACATCAGAAACATCGACTCCCATAGAACGAGCCACAGATCGCCGTGCTTCAGTTAATGCTACTGAAGCATTACGACCAAAGGCATGAGGACTGGATGGATTGCCACTATGCTGTTGCAATTTTTGAAAAACTTGCGCCAAATGCTCTGCTGAAGGAGGACTTGTTGCATTATGATCAAGATAAATACGACTCACAATGTCTCCGAACGGGAATGCAAAACAGTTTCTCTTTGTTTTGTTATTGCAGATTTTCTAGAAGTTAATAGATGTTCTGCAATATCTTTTTTTTCTTCAAGTGCAAATTTTAAGACCTGACCCAAATGCGACACCAACTCCACTTTCATATCTTTTAAAATTTCGACAGGTATTTCTTCGAGATCATGCTCGTTATCTTGTGGAATTAAGACTTTTTGGATTCCATAACGATGTGCTGCAAGCAATTTTTCTTTTATTCCACCAACAGGTAACACGTCGCCACGTAAAGAAATTTCACCAGTCATTGCTAAATTGGCAGCAAGAGCAGTTTCCGTAAATTGACTAATAATGCCTAAAAATGTTGCAATACCTGCACTAGGTCCATCTTTTTTTACAGCGCCTTCTGGAAAGTGGACATGCAGATCTTTTTTTGTGAGTTCAAGAATATCAATTCCTAACTCTGCAGCATGCGCGCGAATATACGCATACGCTGTTTGCACAGATTCTTTCATGACATCACCAAGCTGCCCAGTAATAGCGAGTTTTTCTGTTCCTGGAGAACTTGCAGCCGTTTCAATATACAACACATCACCTCCATTTGGAGTCCATGCAAGTCCCGTAGCTACGCCTATTGGTAATGTTTCAGGTCTCTTTTTATCAGAAAAAGGAAATGCTCCAATCATTTTTCGTACAGTTTGCAAAGTGACTTCTTTGCTTTCTTTAACAACTGCAGAAGCGAGTTCTTCTGAAGCATTAGGTTGAGGTTGTTGATTGCAATAACCAGACTCAACGCACTCACGAGCAATGCCTCTGACAACACCAGCCAGTTCTCTTTTTAATTGACGAACCCCTGCTTCACGCGTGTAATGCTGAATGATACCTTTCATGGTTTCATGATCAATTTTCACATCGATATGACTTGCTATTCCATGATCTTCCATAACATGAGGCAACAAGTATTCAAACGCAATGTGCTTCTTTTCTTCAAGGGTATAACTACTTAACTCGACAACCTCCATGCGATCACGCAAAGGGGCAGGTATAGAATGCAATGAGTTTGCTGTAGCAATAAAAAAGACCTGACTCAAATCCAAAGGGACATTGAGATAATGATCCGTAAAAATATTGTTTTGTTCAGGATCTAAAACTTCTAGTAATGCACTAGACGGATCGCCGCGGCCATCTGAAGCAATTTTATCGACTTCATCAAAAAGGATCACAGGATTCATCGTTCCTGCTTTTTTAAGAGAGTCTGCAATTTTACCGGGCATACTACCGATATATGTTCGGCGGTGCCCACGAATTTCCGCTTCATCACGCACGCCACCAAGTGCAATACGAATAAACTTGCGTCCTAAAGCTCTTGCAATGGATTTTCCAAGACTGGTTTTTCCAACCCCAGGAGGACCTACAAATAATAAAATTGGACCTTTAATAGAATTTTTTAGTGCACAAACAGCTAAAAATTCTAAAATTCTTTTTTTAACTTTATCAAGTCCAAAGTGATCTTTATTTAAAATATCTTTTGCTTCATGAAGGTCAATGCGCTTTTCATCAACTTTTTGCCAAGGAATATCTAATAACCACATTAAATAATTATGACAAATCATATATTCGGGAGAACCAGGCATCATCATTGCCATACGTTCGGCCTCTTTTATCGCCATTTCCTTTGTTTCAGCAGACATTTTGCTTTCAAAAATTCGAGAGTGAAAGTCGTTAGGGTCTGAGGTTTCAGAGACTGCACGTCCATCGATATCACCCAACTCTTTTTGCAAAAGTCTGATTTGTTCTTTAATAAAATATTTACGTTGCTGTTTACTCAATTCTGTTTTTACGTCTGAATTGAGTTTTTTAGTCATTTCTAATATTTCAATTTCTTTGACCAATAAAGAATGAATATGCCCTAATCGTGCGCACATATCTTCTATTTCTAGCAGCTTTTGCTTAGCAGGAAAGTCTAAACTTAAGTAAGGAATAATTAAATATGCAAGATATGTTGCTTCTTGCATATTATCGACAAACATACTGACTTCTTTGGGCATGTTTGGAGACAAATGAATTGCCTTTTGCACAAGCTGTTTCATAGCTTTGCCGAGGGCTTGTGTGTCGAGATCGAGAGAGGTATCAAGTAAACTTAACTCATCTGGTAAAAACTCTACTTCAGCTGACAATTGGCCTAAAGTGGTGTTGACATATTTTAACACTTTAAAGCGTCGTGCCCCTTGAAGAACGGCACCATGGGATCCGTCCGGAAATTTGACAATTTTTAGAACTTTAACCTCAGTTCCGTATTGGTACAATTCATCATGAGGAGGGTTTTCGTCCTCGGGATAAATTTGCGCCAAAATGCCCATATTTCCACCGATACGCACGGCTCTGTCCACAGTTTCTGTTGTCCACTCTTTTCCTGCCGCAAATGGAAGAACATTGTGTGGAAATAACACAGAGTTTTTAACTGGAAGAATTTTAAGCACATTAGAAGAAACTTCCTTTTTCTCTAGCTTAGGCTTAATTTCTACCTGACTTGGGACTGCTTTTTTGGGGCTTATTTTTGCTTTTTTAGTGATGACTCTAACCTTTTTGTTAATAACAACAGGAAGTTGAGTAGAATCTTGCTTTAGAGAATCGCCATTTTCTTCAACTTTTGTTTTACGTGTTTTTACTAACTTATTATTTTTTTTGTCTTCCATGATACCCTCTGATTACCCTTGCCATTTAAACTTAAAATTGGCTAAAGGAATTTAAAATCACTCCTTTGCGAATATGGCCTTCATTGTGATTCTGTCAATATCTCAAAAGAATCTTGTTATTCAATCGCTAATTTCTTGCATCTCTGATAAAATGCTGCTAAACGCTTTAAGCTTATAGGTTGTTGTTTGGTACAAGTACTAAATTTCAATTCTTTTTATTTTATAAAATAATAAAAATGTGCTTGGAGGTTTTTTTATGTCACGTGTATGTGAATTATCCGGAAAAGGCGGTCTAGTTGGAAACCGTGTTTCTCACGCTAAAAATAGAACCAAGGTTCGTCTTCTTCCAAATTTACAATCAAAGAGCATTTACGCTCCAGGTTTGGGCAAGTTTGTTAAAGTTCGCCTAAGCACCAGCGCGCTTCGCACTGTTAATAAAATTGGTATTGAAGCTTACTGCGCTAAAAAAGGCATCGTTATCAAATAAGATTCCTTTTTTATAAATAAACAAAACCCCTTGTCGTGAATCGCGACAAGGGGTTTTGTTTATTTATTTTACAATTTTTTTATATTTGTATAAACATTAAACACTTTCATAATTGTAACATATTGTTATTGATAAATAAAATACTGGTATAAAACTTGCTTACTCTTTTGAGAGATTGGTTCTCATTTTTTCCAATCACTTTTTCTTTAAATTAAATTTTTATATTGGATACAATCGTCATGATTAAAAAAAGTTTATTATTATTTATTGCTGCTTTCTCATGTTATCTTTGCGTCTCATGTACAAACGAACAGCCAAAACGCATCAACAAAAACCATCAAACTTGCAAAAGCTATATTGACAAAAAAAATGGAAAAAGCACTTGCAACCCAATTGGGTATGAAGACACTCCTTCATAAAGATTTTAAGTGTATTTATAACAATAAATGACATAAGATTTTTAAATTGCATCGCTACAGATACAATTTCCATTAAAATGATTTTAAAATAATTGACAATTAATGATCCATTAATAATAATTTATTTCATAGATTTATTATTAATGGATCATTATTTATGCTTAAAAATTATTTAGAAAAATTTGATCTTATAGAAAAAAAATACCCAGGTAAAATTAAAGACAGTATTACATTTAATTTTAATAAACATAAAGGCCATCTTGTTTTTTCTTGTCTTATTCATGGCAATGAGGTGGGAGGATTGCCAGCATTTTTAAAAATCATTGCCCTACTTGAAAAAAAAGATTTGCAATTTCATGGTAAAGTGACTTTTATTATTGGCAACAAACCAGCAAGCTTAAAAAATAAAAGATTTGTAGAACGCGATCTCAACCGGTGTTTTCATAACTCACTAGAATTAAAAACGTGGGAATCTTATCGCGCGCAAGAAATAAAAAGCGTCGTGAATGAGTGCGATGTTTTTTTTGATTTTCACCAAACAACTCGTCCCTGTAAAACCCCTTTTTATATTTTTGCTATGCATAAAAACAGTTATTTATGGGCAAGAGCTGTGGGCTTGAGTCATATTTTTGTAACAAGAAGTTCTACTAAAGCATTTTCTCCAGAAGGAATGTGTTCTGACGAATATGTCAGAAACTTAAATAAAATAGGCATAACTCTTGAGCTTGGCGAACAAGGATTGCACAAAAACGCAGAAGATATTTGTTTTTTGGCAATGAAAAGATCGTTATATTTAATGGATGAAATATACCTTCGTAAAAAAAACTTGTCTTCTCTCGCCAAAAAAAATAACGACTTCAATTTTCTTAAAATTTGTTATTCAGAAAAGTTTGATCATCCACAAAAACGACTTGAAGAAGGTTTTGTCAATTTACAAAAAATTTCAAAAAATATGCTTATGGGTTATTCCATATCTGAAAAAGCATTTTTTGCCCCTTCTGATGGATATATTTTATTTCCTCAATATCCTAACAGAGACTCCTCACTCATTGCCACCGAGGAGTTAAGTCCTTATATTTATGTGTTGGCTTCGAAAATCAAAAAACTAACATAAATTGTAAGCAAAGCGCCTTGCATTTTCATGTCTCATTATGCTTTACAGTTGAAGTTAACCTGAACAGGGCATGTTTTCATTCCACCAAGAGGTGAACATGACACATTTTGCAAAAGTACAAGCAACTCGAGGCGCCTTTTTAAGAGCAGACCTTACGGTAATCTTTGTTGTTATCATTTTAGGATTTGGGTTTGCTAATTTTCTCAATACGGGAAGCTCTGCGTATCTTGAAAAATTTGAAATCGATACATCGCTTTCTTCTTTACCAAATTATGCTTCCCTTTCTCTTGTACGAAGTCTAATTGCGCTGATTTTAAGTTTTATATTTGCTATTATTTATGGAACAATTGCTGCTAATAATAAATCACTAGAACGTTTTTTAATCCCTCTTTTAGACGTGCTCCAAAGTTTACCTGTGATCGCTTTTTTGCCAGGTTTTGTGCTGGCATTAATATCCGTATTTCACAGCAGTCGTTGGGGATTAGAACTATCATGTCTTTTAACAATTTTTACAGGACAAGTTTGGAATCTCGCTTTTGCTTACTACGAATCGCAAAAAACACTGCAACCAGAATTTAAAGACGTAGCTAAAATATATCGCTTATCAGCACTGCAAAAGTTCTTTTTTGTCGATCTGCCTAATGGTTATCGACCTCTCATTTATAATGGAATGATGTCCATGGCTGGCGGTTGGTTTTTTTTAACCACCTGTGAAGCATTTACGATTGGTCATAAAGATTTTCGCCTACCAGGTCTTGGAAGCTACTTGTCAGAAACATTTGCAACAGGAAATTATTTTAATTTTTGTGTCGCACTTGTTGTGTTATTGGTTGTGATTATTGGTTGCGATTTTTTAATCTGGAAACCATTGATTGCCTGGGTGACACGCTTTCGTGATGGCGATGACACTCAAAGATCAGGCGAAGAAAGCTGGTTTTTAAACGTAATCAGACAAACTCGAGTTCCAGATTTTATTTCTAATTTCTTTAAAAAAAGTATTTTATTTTTATTTCCTAAAGCAGACATTCAAATTTCTGGAGCAACACGTAAGTATTTAATTGATAACATAGACAAATGGGGCACAATTATAAGTCCTAAAAATTGGTTTTCTGATGCCAATGTCGATAAAATAAAACGCTCCTACATGCTTTCACTTATTGTCACATTCGCAATTGGTGGATTGGTGTTTTCACTGTTACCTAAGCTTCCCTCTTTTGGCCAATCCCTTGCAACAATCTCAAGCACAGATTGGTTTCATTTGATTCAAGCTGTTTTTTTAACAGGTGCGAAAGTTTTTTCCGTAATTATTATTAGTAGCATTTGGACTATTCCTGTGGGCCTTTGGCTTGGACTAAACCCCAAACTTGAACGATTTTTTCAACCAATAATTCAAAATTTCGCTGCTTTTCCAGCACCAGTATTGTTTCCTTTTTTAGCATTGGCACTCAGCCACAGCCACCTGCCCTCTTTTCTAAACGCGACACTTTTAATGTGTGTCGGAAGCCAATGGTATATTTTATTTAATGTGATAAGTGGCGCTTCTCGTATTTCTGCTGATTTAAAATTTGTCACCCAAATTTATAAATTTTCTCTCTGGCAGCGATTTCACAAACTCTATTTCCCAGCTATTTTGCCTTCTCTCGTAACAGGCTGGATCACAGCTGCAGGTGGCGCCTGGAATGCAAGCATGGTTGCTGAAATTGTGAACTTTCCTGGTGGATCTTTATTTTCTTTTGGGATTGGAGCAGAGCTTGTTAATGCTTCGACGGAAGGAAACTATCAAAAACTCATTGCTGCAATTATTTGTATTGTCGTGACACTCATTATTTTAAACAGAACACTTTGGCAAACCTTACAAATTTATGCTGAACGGGTTAAGGATTAATAATATGACAAAAAAGAAAATCATACTCTCAGTGCGATCTCTTTGCAAAGATTATAGACGACCCAGCGGCAACATGTTTACTGTCTTAGAAGGAATCAATCTTGACATCTATGATGGCGAATTTTTAGCTCTGGTCGGTTTGTCAGGATCTGGCAAGTCAACCTTACTCCGTTGTATGGCAGGACTCCTCAACCCCGATCGCGGTACTGTGACTTACGCCTCTCCATCCCCTGAAAACATGCAACTCAGCGCATATGTGTTTCAAAATTTTGCGCTTTTTCCGTGGATGACAATTCGAGAAAATATTGCAGTCTCCATGCCAAAACTTTCTAAATTTGAACAAAACGACCGTATCGATAGAATGATACAGATGGTTGGTTTAAAAGGTTTTGAAGATGCTTATCCTAGAGAATTGAGTGGTGGCATGCGGCAAAGAGTGAGTTTAGCAAGAGCAATGGTGTCTGACCCTATGATTATGTTTATGGATGAGCCCTTTTCGGCACTTGATCCACTAACAAGTGAATCATTAAGAGCCGAACTTGTGCGTATTTGGTCGCAACAAGATAGAAAAATACGATCCTGTGTGTTGGTCACCCACCGTTTTGAAGAAGCATTGCAACTCGCTGATCGCATCTTAATTTTATCGTCTAATCCAGGAACTATTTTTCGCTCAATAGAAATTCATCTTCCAAGACCTCGTATGCCAAACTCACATGCTTACAAAGAAATAGAAGAACAGCTCGAAAAAGCATTTGGTCAATTGCACCTTGATAAAGTAACAGAAGATAGCGAATTTGACACGCAACAACCTGACAACCAACAAAATATTATTATCAAAACCCAAGATTTTAATCAAAAAAACAAATTTAATACTCCAAAAAATGTTTCTGAAAATCGTAACAATAAACAAAATTCATTGCCGAAATCCCGACGCGTAAAACCCCTGATTAATACAAACCTAACCCTTGTCGAAGGATTAATCAGTAGGTTGAGTACTGAGGTTGAAACAACAGACCTTTATGATTTGTGTGAAGACATGGGGCAAAGTGTCGACCAAGTGTTGCCCGCGGTTGCCGCAGCAGAAACTCTGGGGTTTATCACAACCCCAGGAATTGTTGTGGTGCTCACAGAAGAAGGACGACTGTTTGCCTTAGAGCATGATGCAGAAGTTCGCGGCAACATTATGCGTAACGCTATTTTAAAATTACCTGTTGTTTATTCTATTTATGATCTGGTGCAAAAGGCAGGAAAAGATGGTTTAGAAGCTGAAATCGCGATTGAACAAATTGTCATGATGCTGCCATTTGAAGATCATGATGTCCAATTTCAAACTCTTTTAAAATGGTGCCGCTATGCAAATTTAATTGTTTATGATTCTGATGAAGAAAAATTGTTTATACCCGATTAAATTTGTTAGTTTAAAGAACTGATACCCAGGGAAATGGCTGATTGCAAGGTGCAAAGACATTCCTGTTAACTTTCCTAAAAGGATTTACGAAAATTATGAGCGATAATTTTACTTCTATTTTTCAAAACAACTCTGGTTATGTTGAAGAAATGTTTGCGCGCTATTGCTCCGACCCAAACTCAGTAGGCATAGAATGGCGTTCTTACTTTGAAGGATTTCATGAAGGCTTTAGCACAGCATCGACCCTTGCTAAAGACAACGCTCATTATTATACGCTGCTTCAAAAAATGAGTGAAAATACCAAACAAGATTCGACTCACACAGGACAAAGTCAATTATTAGATTTTGATCTCAAAGTGATTGCTTACATTCAAGCATGGAAAAATCATGGACATCTCAATGCCAAAACAAATCCTCTCAATATTCCTATCGTTCCTGCAGTCACTCTTTTACCAGAAACATATGGAATTCAAAAAGAAGATTATTCTAAAAAAACAACCGCAGGATCCATGTTAGGCTTAGGGACCTTAACCTTTAATGAGCTTGCAAAAGCATTGGACTCCCGGTTTGCGGGACCTGTTGGTGCTGAAATTGAGCACATTGAAAATCCTGAGGAAAGAAAATGGTTGCACGAAGAGTTTGCAAAAATTTACACAAGCATTCCAAAAGAAGCGCAAAAACAAATTTATCAAGAACTCGCTAAAGCAGACGCTCTCGAAAAAACAATCGCAACCAAATACATTGGCAAGAAAAGATTTAGTATTGAAGGTGCAGATGCCCAATTTCCTGCTGTAGAAAGCTATATGGATGCCTGTGCAGATTTAGAAGTTAAAGAATGCACTGTTGCCATTGCGCACCGCGGGCGACTTAATTTTTTGGTCAATGTTGTTGGCAAACCTCTAGAAAATTTGCTTGCAGAATTTGAAGGCTACCCACATGAAGGTCTACAGGGAGACTGTGACGTTAAATATCACTACGGCTTTGAATCAGAAAGACTCACACGCAATGGTAAAAAAATGCGGGTTTCTATGCCTTTTAATCCAAGCCACTTAGAATATGTTGGTTCTGTTGCAATGGGAGATACCCGCGCACGCCAAAATGTTTATTACAATGGTGACACTTCTCGTGTTGCCTCAATTGTTTTACATGGAGATGCGGCATTTTCTGGACAAGGAGTTGTTTTTGAAAATGTGCAAATGATGACTTTAAATGGATATTCTATTGGCGGCACACTTCATATTGTTGCCAATAATCAGGTTGGATTTACAACCGATTATAAAGACTCTCGCTCAGCGACTTACTGTACCGATATTGCAAAAGTAACAGGTTCGCCTGTTTTTCATATTAACGCAGATCATCTCGATGCATTGCATAATTTAATGGTGATGGCTGCTCGTTACCGTAATAAATATAAAAAAGATTTTTATATTGACCTTGTATGTTTTAGAAGACATGGACATAATGAAACAGATGAACCATCTTTTACACAACCTTTATTGTACAAAGTAATTAAAGATAAATTACCTCCTTATGAAGAATATGCAAAATATTTAGTAAACAAAAATAATTTTAGTGAAGATGAACTAAAATCTATTTATAACAATTACCGTTCAGAAATGAATTCTATCTACGATAAAGTTAAAAATGATCATTTAAAAATACAGCAATTTACTCCACTTCGTGATGCAGGAGAACTAAAACTCGTTCAAGAAAAAGAAATGTTAAAAACGTTTAATACACAACTTTCTGAATCTCATTTAAAAGAATTGGCATTAAAAATTTGTCAGCTGCCCGAAGGTTTTACGCCCAATCCAAAGCTTGCTCGTATTATTGTTGCCGATCGCAAGGAAATGGCTGAGGGTCATAAAAAATTAGATTGGGGTATGGCAGAACTATTGGCGTATGCAACACTTCTCAATCAAGGGTACCAAGTGCGTTTAGCCGGAGAAGACGCGCAACGCGGGACATTTTCGCATCGCCATGTCACGTTAATTGATTATGAAACTGGGGCTCCTTACACATCAATCTCTAACTGTGCTGCAGAAAATGCAAAAGTAGAAGTTATCAATACTCTTCTTTCTGAAGAAGCGGCAATGGGGTATGAATATGGCTATGCCGTGCGCCTCACTAAAGGAATTGTTCTTTGGGAAGGACAATTTGGTGACTTTGCCAATGGTGCACAAGTGATTATTGACCAATTTATCGCAGCGGGCGAAACAAAATGGGCGCAAACTCAAGGCTTGGTACTTTTATTGCCACACGGCATGGAAGGACAAGGCGCAGAACATTCGAGTGCACGTTTAGAACGTTTTTTACAACTTTGTGCAAATGGCAATATGCAGGTTTGCTATTTTACCAATGCAGCACAAATTTACCATGCGTTAAGACGTCAGGTTTTACGTAACTTTAGAAAACCTTTAATAATTATGACGCCAAAAAGTTTTTTAAGAAGTCCACGCGCCGCAACCACATTAAAGGATCTCGCGTCAGGACAATTAGAAGAAATTATCGATGATTCAAGACATACAAAAACAAATTCTGTTGAACGTTTATTATTATGTACCGGAAAAATATCGCTAGATTTATTTGATGCTCTTGAAAAAGAAGACTATAAACAAAAAGCAAATAGCACAGCAGTTGTCCGTCTTGAACAGCTTTATCCATTTCATGCAGAAAAAGCAGAAAGCATACTCAGTCGTTATAAAAACTTAAAAACAATTGCCTGGGTTCAAGAAGAACCTGCAAACATGGGAGCTTGGGGCTTTGTTAAAGACGAACTCGAAAAAGTGATCAAAAAATCAAAACTGAATCTCGAACTGCAATATTTTGGACGCACTCGCAGAGCAACACCCGCCGTTGGTCTTGAAAAACAACACTTTGTTGAACAAGAAAAATTAATCAAAGCGGCGCTAGAATCAACAACAAGTACAAGTATCTAAAAGATTGTCTCCAAAAATTGTTGTTTTAATATTTTGACTTGTGCTTTAATTAAAACAACATTAAACTCTTTAAAGTTTATTTAATTTTCTTATTTAAATTGATAAAATGGAAATTTTAGTATCTCATTACAAGGCTCCATAATAAGAGGAACAGCATGTCTGATAGTTCAAAAAAAATTAAAGTTGCACTGACAATTTTTTATATTATTTTAGCTCTTGTTTTTATTGGTTACGTTGCAAAAAGAATTTTTATTTCTCACATTTTATCAAATTTAACGCCACCTTCTCAAGTGGTTTCTGCAGCAGAAGCAAAATTTGAAAATTGGCAGCCTTATCTTTATTCTGTAGGTACATTAAGTGCAATTAATGGTGTTGACATCAGCGCCGAAACTGCGGGTCATGTTAGGGCAATCTATTTTAATTCTGGTAAATTTGTAAAGCAAGGCGAGCCACTTATTCAACTTGATGATTCGAGTGAACAAGCACAATTAAAAGATATTTCTGCGCAATTACACCTTGCACAAGTTAACGACAAACGCATTAAACAACTGTACCAACAAGGTGCTGCATCCCAGTCAAATGTTGATGATTCTAATACTAAAGTAAAACAATTATTAGCAAACTACGAAAATGCACGTTCTTTAATTGCCAAAAAACTCATTAGAGCGCCTTTTAGTGGCAAAATTGGCATAAAACAAGTAAATATTGGTCAATATATTGCGGCGGGCTTTGCCTGCGCAAGTTTGCAAACAGCAAATGCACTTTATGCACAATTTACATTACCACAGCAAGATGCAACCAAAATTAAAGTTAATCAGGAAGCAATTTTAACTGTTGATGCCTACCCGGGTCAAATTTTTACAGGAAAAATTACTGCTATTGATTCTAAAATTGATGTCGCAACACGAACCATTCAAGCCCAAGCAACAATTGAAAATCTTGAAAATAAATTGCTTCCAGGTATGTTTGTGTCAATTAAAGTGTTACTTCCTATTATTCCAAACTCAATTGTACTTCCAGAAACAGCTATCACTTATTCGCTTTACGGAGATTCAGCATTTAAAGTAACGTTAGATAAAGAAAAAACAAAAGATGGTGAATTGCAAGGAACTGTTAAAAGAGTTTTTGTCAAAAGTGGCGAAAAAAGAGATAATAAAGTTGTTATATTAGAAGGAATAAATGTTAGTGATTTGGTTGTAAGCAGTGGCCAACTGAAACTGTTTGATGGCTCAAAAATAATTATCAATAATTCTGTAAATCTTTAAATAGCAAGCACTCCAGAGGGCATAAATGAAATTTACTGATATTTTTATTCGCAGACCCGTTCTTGCTTCGGTAATTAGCATCCTCATTTTTATGTTAGGTTTAAAAGCACTATTTAATTTAGAAGTTCGGCAATATCCTAAAGTCGAAAATACCGTTATTACAATTTTGACTTCGTATCCTGGCGCCAATGCAGAATTGATTCAAGGTTTTATTACCCAACCGTTGCAAACCTCTGTGGCATCTGCTGAAGGTATTGATTTTATCAACTCGACAAGTTCTCAAGGATTGAGTAAAATTGAGGCACATTTAAAACTTAATTTTAACTCACTCACTGCCTTTACGGACATCTCAGCTAAAGTGAATGCAGTGAGAGCCTTAATTCCAAAGGAAGCAAACGATCCGGTCATTAGCAAAACAACGGGAAGCTCTGTTGCTTTGGTATATATTAGCTATTCCAGTGACAAAATGACCCGCCCCCAAATTTACGATCTGTTAAATAGAGTTGTGCAACCAAAAATTCAATCGGTTGCGGGAGTATCAAGCGCAGACATACTTGGTGGTAACCCTTTTGCCATGCGTATTTGGCTGCGACCTGAAAAAATGGCCGCCCTGGGAATTACGACAGAAGACGTCACAAATTCTCTGCGAGCAAATAGCTATCTCTCTGCTGCAGGACAATTAAAAGGCGAATTCACAATTACCAACGTCAGTGCCAAAACCGATTTGCACAGCGAAGAAGAATTTAAAGCACTTGTTGTTAAACAAAATAATAGAAATTTGATTCATTTAAGAGACGTGGCTGACGTTGAATTGGGATCGCAAAGCTACGCATCTTCTGTGACTTTTAACGGAAAAAAAGGAGTTTTTATTGGTGTGCAAGCCGTTCCTTCGGCAAACCCTTTAACTGTCGTGAAAGACGTGCGTGCTATTCTGCCAGAAATTGAAAAAATATTGCCACCTAGTTTAAAGCAAGAAGTTGTTTATGATTCTACCGAATTTATTTCTGCTTCAATTCAAGATGTGATTAAAACACTCATAGAAGCTACAATTATTGTTGTGTTGGTGATCTTTTTATTTTTAGGGACTTTTCGATCTGTTAGCATACCTATTGTCACAATTCCGTTATCGCTGGTTGGCGTAGCTTCAATTATGCTTGCAATGGGGTATTCTATTAATCTTTTAACCCTTCTTGCCATGGTTTTAGCAATTGGTTTGGTTGTTGATGATGCAATTGTTGTTGTGGAAAACATCCAACGCCATATTGAAGAAGGAAAAACACCATTTCAAGCATCTCTTATAGGAGCTCAAGAAATTGCGTTACCTGTTATCACGATGACGATTACCCTTGCTGCGGTTTATGCACCAATTGGATTAATGGGAGGATTAACAGGTGCATTATTTAAAGAATTTGCGTTAACTCTTGCCGCAACTGTGATTGTTTCAGGCGTTGTTGCTCTCACTTTGTCTCCAATGATGTGTGCACAAATTTTAAAACACGAACAATCTGATTTTAAGCTTGTGAAGTGGATTGATAAAAAATTTAAAGGGTTACAAAAAGGCTACGAAGAAACTCTGCATGTCGTTTTACAAAGCAAAAAAACAATGCTAATTTTTGCTGCAGTGGTTTTAACAAGTACTTATTTTTTATTTACATTAACTCCAAAAGAACTGGCACCTAAAGAAGATCAAGGATTTCTTTTAACAATCACCAGTGCTCCTCAGTATGCAAATTTACAATACTTAGAAAAGTATACCCACGAAATAGACAAAGTCCTTTCAAAATTTGATGAGCGCGCCGCAAATTTTAACATAAACGGTATGGGTAGCGAAAATACTGCCTTTACAGGAATTATTTTTAAACCATGGCAAGAAAGAAATCGCTCGACATTAAAGATGTCTGAACCAATTCAAAAAGAACTTGCAAAAATTGCTGGCGTCAAGTCATTTGTTATCCCCTTGCCCGATTTGCCAACAGGAAGTGGCGGCTTTCCTGTACAGTTTGTGTTAAAAACAACAGATGATTACACTGTGCTTTACAATACAATGGAAGAACTGAAAGTTGCGGCCAAAAAAAGTGGTTTATTTATTGTCACAGATAGTGATTTAAGCTTTGAACAACCACAGTTAAATATCAATATTGACAAGCTCAAGGCATCAGAAATGGGAATCACAATGCAAACCATTGGTACCACACTTTCTACAATGCTGAGTTCAGGTTATTCAAATCTTTTTAGTATTAATGGTAGAAGCTATCAGGTGATTCCTCAATTAAAAGATTCTGATAGACGCTCTCCAACTGATCTGAATAAAACATATGTTAAAAATAACAGTGGTACGCTTGTTCCTTTGGCTAATTTTGTAAGCTATACCACCACGACTGTGCCCAATTCTTTAAATCAATTTCAACAATTAAATTCTGCCACGTTTTCTGCTGTGATGATGCCAGGACAAACAACGGCAACAGGCTTAAATTTTTTAAAAGAAACCGCAGATAAAATTATGCCTCATGGCATGACCTATGATTTTTCAGGTGGTTCTCGTATCGAACAAACAGAAGGAAATGCTCTATTATATACGTTTGCCTTTGCATTAATTGTGATCTTTCTAGTTCTTGCAGCACAATTTGAAAGCTTTAGAGACCCTTTAATTATTCTTGTGAGTGTGCCTATGGCAATTTGTGGCGCTTTATTGCCTCTTAATGCTGGTTTAGCCACAATTAATATTTACACCCAAATTGGACTTATCACTCTTATTGGCTTAATTTCTAAACATGGAATATTATTAGTTGAGTTTGCAAATGATCTCAAAAACAAAGAACACTGTGATGTTGTCACTGCTATTAAAAAAGCAGCTTCTGTGCGGTTACGTCCAATTTTAATGACAACAGCTGCCATGGTTTTAGGAGTTTTGCCATTGGTATTTGCATCTGGAGCGGGTGCGGCAAGTCGATTTAATATTGGAATAGTAATAGCCTTTGGCTTATCAATAGGAACTCTGTTTACATTATTTATTGTGCCTACAATGTATATTTTAATTTCTAATAAAAATCGTTAGTTATTATAAAGATTCATTTAATTATAAATTTTTAAATTTTTATTTTAATATTCTTAACATAGACCTACAAAAAACTGAGTTTTTAAATTATTGATTTATGATATCAATTAAAATATAGTGTTGGCTTAATTGCATTTTTAGCAATTTTAGTAATTTTATAGAAGGCGCCTGTTTCTTTCTAAAGTTAAATTTCCAATTTAATAAGGAAATCTCAAACCATGACAAAGGTAACAAAAATAAACCTATTATTTCTTTCTTTAGGTTCAATTATTGGTTCTGGATGGCTTTACGGTGCATTTTATACAGCAAAAACAGCGGGAAACTCTGGAGTTATTTCTTGGGTTCTTGGCGGAATTATGTATGCTATTATTGCATTAAGTTATGCTGAAGTTGCATTAAATAAAAATTTTAATAATCTTTCTGAAGCCGCTGGCTTTACTTTTGGCAATAGTGGCAAAACTTTAGTGAGCATCTTAACATGGATCTGGACTGCGCTAATTCCACCTATCGAAGTCCAAGCAACAATTCAGTACGCTTCAAACTATTTTCCATGGATCAAAGGAGATTCTAAAGATTTTAGTTTATCAATATATGGAGTTTTGTTTGCAGTTTTTCTTATGTTTGTTATGTTTTTTATAAATATATTTGCTATCAATACTGTTGGAAAATTTAATAAATGGATTACAGTCTTTAAAGTGATTGTTCCTTCTGTCGTAATTGGCATTTTCTGTTATGTTATCTTTCTAAATCCGCAGAATGCAATGCAAAATCTAAGTTCTGATATCTTTAGCAGCGGGATGAGTGGAACATTAACAGCAATTTCTTCTTGTGGTATTGCATTTTCTTTTATTGGATTTCAAACAGCAATTTTTCTTGCAAATGAAACTGTCAATCCCCAGAGAAATGTTCCTTTTGCTGTATTTGGTTCAATATTTATAGCATGTATTATTTATGTGTTACTCCAAATTACATTTAACTTATCAATTCCTTCACAATATCTTTCAAATGGCTGGGAAAACTTAAACTTTAATGGCGATGCGGGTCCAATTGCTGGTTTACTTGCAATTTTTGGTTTTGTCTCAATCAGTCTTTTTTTATATGTTGACGCCATTATTTCTCCTTTTGGTACAGGATTGAGCTACAAAATTTCGGCATCTCGTGTACTGAGCGATATGGGAAGTTCTAAAATTTTGCCTAAATTTCTCTCGCTTAAAAATCGATTTGGCTCGCCATATGTGTCAAACTTTTTAAATTTTTTAATTGGTGTTGCATTTATATTAAGTGTTTCTGGTTGGCAAAATATGATTACGATATTATGTGGACTCATCATTTTAACAACAACATATGTTCCCTTATACGCTTTGTATGCAAGAGGCTCCCAATATTTTGAAAGTAGTTTTAAAACTAAAAATTATAACTTTATTTCTTTTTTGAGTTTTTATTTTTCTAACTTAATGCTTGTTTGGTGTGGCTGGGAAACTGTTAAGTATATTTTAGTCGTTTTTAGTATCCTCTTTGTATATATTTTAGTCAAAGATATTTTTAAAAGAAATTTTCAGTTTAATTCAATTTTTCATATTCTTATACCAATACATATGTTTTCTATTGGCACAACAACTTATTTAAAAATAAATATTGATTCTGTTTATTTTGAACTTGTTAGTCAGTTTTTAATATCGTTAATATTAATTGTTTATTTAAAGTTTTTGATTTTAAAAAATCCAGCAGAAGTAAATAAAAAAGAAGTTACGTTTTAAAAATAATAATTAAAACTTACAATTTCCAGGCGTACGCGGAAATGGTATCACATCACGAATATTGCCAGCACCTGTGATCCACATAATCAATCGCTCTAAACCTAAACCAAATCCAGCATGAGGCACATTGCCAAAACGGCGTAAACTTACATACCAATCCATATGATCCGTATCGATTGATTTTGCCTTCATGCGCTGAATGAGCACATCTTCGCGATCTTCACGCTGACTTCCGCCAACAACTTCGCCAATACCAGGCATCAACACGTCCATAGCTCGCACTGTTTTGCCATCATCATTGAGATACATGTAAAACGCTTTGAGTTCTTCGGGGTAATTGTAAACAATGGTTGGAGATTTAAAGTGTTCTTCACATAAGTAACGCTCATGCTCACTTTTTAAATCGCATCCCCAGTAAACAGGATACTCAAATGTTTTATTTGCTTTTTGTAAAATATCGATAGCTTCAGAATAGCTCACTTTAATAAACGGATTATCTATTGCCATGTTAAGGTATTCTCTTGTATTAATTTGATGTTTTTGAATACAAACATCCAAATCATCGGCACAATTGTGCAAAACATCGGCAACAACAAAGCGAATCAGATCTTGAGCCAGTTGCATATTGTCTTCTAAATTTGCAAAAGCAACTTCTGGCTCGATCATCCAAAATTCTGCAAGATGGCGCGATGTGTTTGAGTTTTCTGCACGAAATGTAGGCCCAAATGTGTAAACTTTATTTAAACCCATTGTCAACAATTCACCCTCTAGCTGACCTGTCACACATAGCATTGCAGGCTCTGCAAAAAAGTCTTGGGTAAAATCGGTTTCACCATTTTTGTTTTTAGGCACTTTAGCAAAATCAAAGTTTGTGACTTTAAAAGATTCTCCAGCGCCCTCGCCATCTGCCGTTGTTAAAATTGGTGTGTGCACATAACAAAAAGCACGCTCCGTAAAAAATTGATGAATGGCATAACTCACACGACTACGAATTCTAAAAATACTTGCATAGGTTGACGTTCTCATTCGTAAATGAGCAACTTCTCGAAGATATTCGAGTGACATTTCTTTTTTTTGCAATGGATAGGTTTCTGGATCAGCAAGGCCAAATAGAGAAACAGCTTGTGCGTGCAACTCGTATTTTTGTCCTTTACCTGGACTTAATACAAGATTTCCTTGAACTTGAATAGAACAGCCTGTGGTCAGCTTTTCAATGTCGCTATAATTTTTTAAATTTGCATCCACAACGATCTGCAACGATTTCGCACATGTGCCATCATTAAGTTCAACAAAAGAAAACTTTTTTGAGCCTCTCCGCGTTCTGACCCACCCTGCAACAGTAATTGTTGAAGGAGGAATTTTATCGTGATGGATGTCTAAAATTTGGGTTAGACCAGAAAGTAAAGTTGCCATTATGTCACCTTTGAACATTATTAAAAATAGGTACACGTAAAATAATTTGGGATTAAATAATTTTTTGATACAATATAGGTATCAAAACATCCAATCAAAGGCTTAAAGTATGTCATAAGCCTATAAAAATCGCAATAGATAGGAGAATTCCTTTGATGGTATTAAAAAAAACCTCATTATCTCTCAATTTATTGTTGCTGCAAATAATCGTTTTAATTCAAATATTTTTCTTTAATTTCAGCACCTTTGCTAAAAGCGGAATCACATTTGAAAGACAATTTGAAAGAGATTCTGAACGTTGGACGTTGACAACCAATTTTACAGAAGGAGGAAAAAATAAAAATATTAATCTTTTATTTAGGCTTTTTAATGATGGCAAGAGCTCTAAATCACGCCCACGCTTAGAACCATACCTTTATGGATTTTGGTATAAAGGATTACAAAATAATGGGACAACCTGGGAAGCCACAGGATATGGCGGTTTTATTTATTTTAACAACTTTATCTCGGGTACGTTTAACATCACAACACCAAATATTGTCCTTGGCATTACTGGCGAAAGCCGGGACGAAAGAAAAAAAGGAAATGGCATTATGACATCCTATGGGCCATCTCTAAGATTATTTGGCTTAAATCAACAGGATACAGCGCTTTATCTCAATTTTAAACATACCAAACGAGAATTACAGGGAGTTGCCTATCAAGAATGGAACTGGGAAGCGGCGGCTGTCATCTATCTTGCTCATAATCTTAGAGCTGAGGGATCGTGGCTGTTTTCAAACAGCGACTGGCGTGCCTCCCCTTCAAACTTTGCCGAACAAAAGGGTTTTAAAATTGGTGGAGGCATCGAAATTGGGATTTTACGGATTGACGGATTTTATGAAAGGACAATGTACACAATAAAAGATCCCACAGCTCTTGCCGATGCCAGCAAAGCACAACCATTTGATGAAGCTCGCCAAGTGATTAAAATTGGGATATCTTTATAAGTGATTTATTATTACTCATCATTTTTTAATTTTAATGATAGGAACGTGAAAATTCTGTTTTGGAACACTCAACAATAATTCTTTCTGCGATCTTCTGCAAGGGTAGCACCACATCAATGGCTCCTTTTTCAATTGCAACCCTTGGCATACCAAATACAACGCTTGTTTTCTCGTCTTGTGCTATATTAAAGCTTCCTGCTTTTTTCATTTGTAATAAACCATTAGAACCATCTGATCCCATCCCAGTTAAAATAACGCCTAAAGCTTTTTTACCAAGGTGCTCGGCAACTGATAAAAATAATGGCTCTGCCGAAGGACGAACTCCATGAATAAGAGGCCCTTCTTTAATTTTAACAAACAATTCGTGGCCAATCCGAGACACTTCCATATGCTTATCGCCTGGAGCTAACAGTGCTTTTCCTGGTTCAATTTTTGCATGATCAACAGCCACTTTGACCTCAAAACGACACACATGCGCTAGTGTTTCTGCATAGCTTTCTAAAAATTCTTTTTGCATGTGCTGCACAATTAACGTAGCAGGAATATTTGCAGGCAACTGACTTAATACAAATTTTAACGCTTCTGTCCCACCAGTTGATGCGGCAAAAGCCAAAAGTTGAATTCTTAATTCTGGAGGCAGTAATTCGATATTTTGTGGCTTAGGAGCAAGTTTTTCAATAATTTGATTAGAACAAATTGCAGACGACACTAAACGAACTTTGGTAATAAACTGTTGTGCAACTTTTTTTATATCTGTCCCCGGAGATAAAATTTGTTTTGGAAAAATATCGATTGCTCCCAACTCTAAAGCTTTTAAGGCATTTTTAGAATTTTCTGTTGCAAAACTGCTGACAATAAGTGTTGGTGTGGGTTGCTCTTGCATTGCTTGCTGCAAAAAAGTCAAACCATCCATTTTTGGCATACGCAAATCTAGCGTCATGACATCTGGGCGTAATTTTTTTAATAGCTCTAAACCCATAATTGGATCGGGAGCATCACCAACGACCTCTATTTTTTCATCATAGGATAATAGACTTGTAAAAAATTTGCGCATTGAAATAGAATCATCAACAATTAATACACGAATTTTATTTGGATTACTTACAGAAGTATTCAAAAAATCTCCATAACTTTTGCAGCTAGAAAAAATGTATATAAATTATTATAATTTGTTTTTTGCTGTTTGCAAAAGAAATGCCAATTTTAAGAAGGTGTAATAAAACGAGCCTTTTCTTGCAGTGCTATTTGTAGTTTTTCTTGTAAATAAAATACTTGCATTAATGAAAGTGCCTTAGCAGGGGCGCACATTCCTGTTTGTGTTCTGTCCTTATGCAAAAAAGCGTCGGTTATGGTATTCTTGTGAAGTTGGCCGTTTGCAATTTGCACTGCCGTCCCAACAATATTACGAATCATATTTTTTAAAAAACCATCCCCCCAAACATCAACAACCAACAGCTCCGGACATAGAGGGTGACTCCAAGCATCAATATTAAAAATCCGTCGAACCGTTGTTTTAGCAGAACAATCAGACGATCGAAATGCTGCAAAATCATGCTCACCAATAAATTCTTGCAAAGACGATTGAATATCAAATAACGAAAGCTTTCCTTTAACATGCCAACATCTGGGAGTATAAAAACTATGCTCTGCAAAGCCATACCAAATTAAATAACGATAATGTTTGCCCAAAGCATGAAAACGAGAATGAAATTCTGATGCTACAAACTCAGCCGCATAAATTGAAATAGAAAGCTTTAAATGAGAATGCAAAATTCCATTTAAACCCTTTAAAATTCTTTCTTCCGTTAAAACCGTGTCCGTATAAAAATTTAAAACATAATGCTGTGCATGCACACCTGCATCCAATCGACTGCAACCAACCAGTTCTACCTTTTCGCGACTTAAAATAAACCAAGCGTTTGTAAGGGCTTCCTGAACAGTAAAGACATGAGGCTGGTACTGATAACCACTAAATTTTTCTCCATTCCATGATACTGTTAATTTTAAGTTCCGTTTTTGATTCTCAATCATTTAGTGTTCACCTGAAAGCAATAGAAGTTGTTCTTTTAAAATTTTAACTTTATCTCGCAATTCTGCCGCAAGCTCAAAATCAAGTTTTTGAGATGCTTTAAGCATTTCTTTGTGCAATTTTTGAATATGTTTTTCGAGTTTTTTGGGATTTTTTAATATTTCAAAATTTTCGAGATGAGAAACTGCTTGCAATAGTTTCTCTTGAAAATCATCTCCAAAATCTAAATTATAAATTTTGCGTAAATTTTCTGGAATTTTTTTTAAAATTGTTTGCGGAGTAATATCATTTGCTGAATTATACTCTACTTGCATTTTTCTCCGTCTTTCGGTTTCTTCAATACAAAATTTCATACTGTCTGTTAACTTATCAGCATACAAAATCACTCTTCCATTAACATTGCGCGCAGCACGCCCCACAGTCTGCACCAAACTTGCGCGACTGCGTAAAAAACCTTCTTTATCGGCATCTAAAATTGCAACCAATTCGACTTCTGGAATATCAAGACCCTCGCGCAAAAGATTGATACCAACAAGAACATCAAACAATCCAAGTCGCAAATCGCGCAAAATTTCAACACGCTCTATACTGTGAATTTCAGAATGTAGATATTTAATTTTAATGTTCATTTCTGCAAAATAAGACGTAATATTTTCTGCCATTTTTTTTGTTAACGTTGTAACAAGCACTCTGGCTTTATTGGCTACCACTTTTTGAATTTCAAATAGCAAATCATCAATTTGCCCTTGAGCAGGTTTAACCTCTATTTTAGGATCAATCAGTCCAGTTGGGCGAATAATCTGCTCCACCACTTCTGTACCTGCTCGTGCCAATTCGTACTGTGCTGGTGTGGCAGAAACGTAAATAGTTTGACCCATTCGCATTTTAAATTCATCAAAATTAAGTGGTCTATTATCGAGCGCCGAAGGCAAACGAAAGCCAAAATGAACGAGAGTTTCTTTTCGTGAACGATCGCCACGATACATACCGCCAATTTGCGGAACCGTAACATGACTTTCATCAATGACAAGCAGATAATTTTCTGGAAAATAATCAAGTAATGTGGCTGGAGGCTTTCCTGGTTGTCTGCCATCTAAGTAGCGTGAATAATTTTCTATCCCTTGGCAAAAACCAATTTCTTTAATCATTTCGATATCATGAAGTGTTCTTTGTTCTAGCCTCTGGGCTTCAATCAGTTTGCCTTCAGTTTTAAACGCATCACGACACGCAATGAGATCTTGACCAATTTTCAACACAATGTCTTCGATCTGTTCGTCATCCATAACATAGTGAGTTGCTGGATAAATATGAATTTTTGAAACTTGTTCAAGGATAGTGCCTCGTAGAGCATCAATTGTTGCGAGTTTTTCTATTTCATCACCCCAAAATTGCACCCGAACTGCTTTTTCATTTTCGGAGGCTGGAATAATTTCAACAATATCACCACGCACACGAAACTTGCCACGTTCTAATGAAATGTCATTTCTTTTATACTGAATAGCAATTAACTGGCGAATAAAATTGTCACGCGAAAGTGGTGTATTTTTAGTTAAAATAATTCGAGAATTTAAATATGCATCAGGCGCTCCTAAACCATAAATACAGCTGACTGAACTGACAATAATCACATCTTTTCTTTCAAATAAAGATTTTGTCGCACTGTGGCGCATTTTATCAATATCATCATTGATGGAAGCAGTTTTATCAATAAATGTATCTGTACTTGGTACGTAGGCTTCTGGCTGATAGTAATCATAATAACTAATAAAATATTCTACTGCATTATTGGGAAATAATTCTTTAAATTCTTGAAAAAGTTGTGCTGCTAATGTTTTATTATGCGCAATAACGAGTGCTGGCCTTTGTGTTTTGGCGATAACATTTGCAATTGTAAACGTTTTCCCCGAACCTGTAACCCCTAATAAAACTTGTTCAGCAACACCATTTTCTAATCCATTTACAAGTTTTTCGATGGCTTGAGGCTGATCGCCCATCGGCTTTAACGACCACTCGGTTTCAAATTTTTCATCGCTCATTATTTAACCTTGTTTAAAAAATTCTCAATTGAATTCAAGAATCATGTTTGCCACCGCTTTGGCCCAAATAGGATGCGAATTTAATGACGGCACCAATAACAGTTCTTCGCCTCCAATAGAAATCCACTGTTCTCGCAAGCGCATACCAATTTCTTCAATGGTTTCAAGACAATCTGCAACAAATGCGGGACACATGACTGCGATTTTTTTTACACCCTGCTGCGCTAAAGAATGAAGAATTTCATCAGTATAAGGCTGAATCCAAGGTGTTCTTCCGAGCCTTGATTGAAATGAAGTGGCATACTTGTCTTTCAACAAACCAAGACGAGTGGCTATTGCAGTTGTTGTAGCGTAACATTGTGCACGATAGCAATAAGAATTATGAGTGTTCATTTTATCACAACAATGTTTATGATTTAAGCAGCTTTTTTCTTTTGATTTGTCTGATTTTTTAACATGACGTTCAGGCAATCCGTGATAACTAAATAACACAAAATCGGGTTGAAATTCATTAATTTTTTCTTTTGCGATATAAGCAATACTGTTAATAAATTCTTCTCTTTGATAAAAAGCAGGGACATAAATTAATTGCGGCACATTCCAAAATGAATTGACAATTTTGCCAACTTTTTCAAAAACTGTTCCTGTTGCTGCAGAAGAATACTGAGGGAATAAAGGAAAAACAATTATTTTTTCGACTCCTTGAGCAACAAGTTTTTCAATTGCACTTTGGATAGAAGGATTTTGATATCTCATACATATTTCAATTTGAAATTGAGAACCTAATATTTTTTTTACCTCCTCTTTTAAACTTTTGCTATGAACCATGAGTGGCGATCCTTCGGACAACCAAATTGACTTATACGCCTCCGCTGATTTTGGGCTCCTAAATGGCAAAATAATAAAATGCAATAACATAAAACGAACCCAAGCAGGGATATCAATGACTCTAGGGTCAGACAGAAACTCTTTGAGATAACGTTTGACATCTTTTACAGCAGGTGAATCAGGCGTTCCTACATTAACGAGTAAAACACCAGTAACTTTACGAATTGTCATTTTTTCTTCCTAATTTAAAATTATATTGATAAAGCAAAAACTAATAAGTTTTTTACCCAAAAAAGAATTAGCATAGCATAATAACCTAAACCACTTTTCTTTAAAAAAAGATTTAGAGTAAACAACATACAAATCTTATTATTTAATTTTTTTATTTTTCTATTAATTTTTATTTAAAATTTATTTAAAAAAATAATTTTTCATGTTAATGCAAAATCCTATTTTTTGATGTTTTAGTAACATCAATTTTTTTAGAAAAAAAAACACGGAGGTTTTATGTTTTTTAAAAGAAAATTAGGTAACTACACGACTTCAGTATTGTATTCATTATTAGCGGGAATCAGTTTGCAATCCTACGGATTAAGCAACCAAATTTACTGTACAAATTCAGAAAATCATTTCGATCAAAAAAAGTTAAGTACAATTCCTAACTTTAGTTTTGAAACACTGTTTACTCCTGAATCAAACTTAAATTTAAATGGCAAAGCGACAGAATTTAAAACCATTCAAAATGAAAAATTTGAACTGTTTGAGGTTTTACTTCCGCGGCATTACCGGGAATTAGACTTAAAAAATGGACTTGTAAAAAATTTCTTAAATGAAATTGAAAATAAATTATTAAACTCAACAGAAGAAAGAATTTCTTTAAAACGCCTTGTTAACGTATTAAAAAATCAAGTATTTATTGAAGACATTACAATCAACCTATTTTTAGATAAATTGACCCAAGAAATTAATGAAAAATTTGATGAATTTTATAAATTCGATAACTTTAGCAAATTAGACATTGAAAATATAAAAAGCAAAATAAGTATTTTTGTTGCAGATTTTAAACATAAAAACATTGTAGACATAGAACAACTTGATAATTACACAAATTATTTGCTATCAGAACTTGAAATCCCTAATAGTCACTTATATAAAATTATTAAAAATCTTCCAGAAAAAGACAAGAAAGATGTCATTCTAACTCAACTTAGAACTCCTAATAGTAAATTATTAAATCACTTAAAATATGTTAAAAATTTACTTCCATTATCTAAACAACAAAAAGAAAAAATTCGCAATAAAATTAAACAAGAATTAGAAAATTATGATAGTCAGCTAAATTTGCACCTAGAAAAAATTAGAGAAAAACTATTCGACTCTCATATTATCCACGATGATGTATTAGAAGAGTATCTAGCTGCATACCCTAGAACACATTCTGATAGACATGAAACTCAATACTACTATCAAATTGAAACAAAAAAATTAAATAGTGTTTGCGCCAAACTTATTAGCACATGTACTCAAAGTTTTGGTACAAAATTTTCGATCATCAATGCGCACTCTTTTAATTATAACAATAATAAAGAATCAAAATGGCTACCAGTAAAAATTAACAATTCTGTTTGCAGTAACTTTAGCTTTAATAATAATAAAAATTTAAATATTCCTGCTAAAATCATTATTGACAACTTAATTTCTGAATTGATTTTTGAAAATCTATTTAGTGTAAGTTTTAATAACTTAACATTTCACAAAAATATTCATGAACGCGGATTGCCTTCTAGAAATAAAAATAGTGGATCAAGTCAATCCACGACCTGTGCACTAAAACCGAGCGCAGATGAAACATTCAAAGACGATAACAACAACGAACCTGCCACAGACAATGATGGCTGGAGTGTTGCATATCGCAAGTCGCCAATACCTGAACGCTTTATTTACAAAGCACTAGAGATAGTTGATAAATTAAAAACTCGAGACAGAAGCGTCTTAAAACAAGGTAAGATGTTTAAAAATCACGAGAAAAGACTACCAAATGGCGGCTACTACTATGAATTTGATGTTGTTTGTGAAGAACAACGGGGACGCCGGGATGCCAAACGTCTTGTGATAAACATTAATAATCTACAATGGTGGTACACAAAAGATCACTACCAAAGCTTTGTCTTTGATAGTCAAAAGGATAAAGATATTGTTGAAAGAGTTATAAAAGGCTCAAAACAATAGCGAATACAAAATAACTTTTTAAGTTATTGTTAAAAACCATTCAGGCAGACATATTTTCGTCACTCGAAACAGATCCTCTTTCTTGCCGCATGTCTGCCGGATCATCACACATAAAATTACTAATATCTAAGCATTCTTGCAAAACATCTTCAAGATGCGACACAAACTTCACATCTATTCGACGTCTTATCGTAAGCGGAAGTTCGGCAAACGATCCTTTGTTTTTTTCTGGTAAACACACTTTACGAATTCCAACGCGCAATGCTGCAAGGATTTTTTCTCTGACTCCTCCTATTGGCAAAACCCTTCCATGTAACGTTATTTCGCCAGTTACGGCAACATCTTGCTTTACGGGTTGCTCAGTAAGAGCTGACACCAACGCCACACCAATTGCTGTTCCCGCACTAGGCCCATCTTTAGGAATCGCACCCGCAGGAACATGCAAATGAATATCTTCTGTATTAAATTTGTTGGGATCAATTTTTAATTCTTTTGCTAAACTCCGCACACAACTTAACGCGGTCTGTGCCGATTCCTTCATGACCTCACCAAGTTGTCCAGTTAAAATCAACTTTCCAGAACCTGGTAGTAGCTTAACCTCTAGTTGTAAAATTTCGCCTCCAGACTGGGTGTATGCAAGTCCAACTCCAATGCCAATACTCTTTTTTAAGATATCGTGATCGTCTGTAAAGTAACGCTCTTCACCTAACAATTCTTTTGCTATTTTTGCAGTCACTTTTACAAGTTTGCGATCTTTACCTTTTTCGTCATTCTCTGCAATATACCTTGCTAACTTCCGTGTGATCATTGCAATATGTTTTTCTAAACTGCGCAATCCCGATTCGCGAGTGTATGCGTTAATCACTAAGTTAACCGCAGCATCATGAAACTGCACCAATTCTGGATTGAGTCCATTTTGTTCAATTACTTTTGGAATAATATATTGCCTTGTAATTTCGGTTTTTTCTTCTTCACTATAGCCACTCACTTCAATAATTTCGAGTCTGTCTCGCAGTGGTGCAGGGATTGTGTCTAACCGATTGGCATTGGCTAAAAAAATAATTTGACTCAGATCAAATGGGACAGATATGTAATGATCTGAAAAATTACAATTTTGTTCTGGATCCAACACTTCAAGCAATGCGCTAGCCGGATCGCCTTTATAATCAGCACCAAGTTTATCGATTTCATCCAACATCATCACAGGATTTCGGGTACCAACTGTTTTCAGAGTTTGAATAATACGACCTGGCATTGCGCCAACATACGTACGACGGTGCCCCCTGATTTCTGCTTCGTCACGAACACCACCTAGGCTAATACGGACAAATTTGCGGCCTAATGCACGCGCAATGCTGCGCCCCAAACTTGTTTTGCCAACTCCTGGAGGTCCAACAAAACACAATATTGGGCCTTTTAAATTTGGATTGAGTTTTTTAACTGCAATATATTCTAGAATTCTATCTTTTATTTTATCAAGACCATAATGATCTTCATCTAATATTTTTTTACAATGGGACATTTCAATTTTTGAATCGCTGCAATTTGTCCATGGTAAATCAACCATCCATTCAATATATGTTCTTGTTAATGTTGCTTCACTGGAGTCTTGATTCATGCGCTCTAAGCGTCTCACTTGCTTTAAGCTTTCAGCTTGACCTTCAACGCTCATTCCTGCTTTTAACACTTTTTCTCGGAGATCTTCGATTTCTTCTTTGCCATCTAACTCACCAAGCTCATGCTTTAATGCTTTTAATTGTTCTCTGAGATATTGTTCTCTCTGATTTTTTGCGGCTTCGTCGCGCACATGATTGTAATACCGAGATTGAGTGTAAGACTCTAATTCCCGAAGAAGCAGTGTGTGCACCTTTCTAAGACGCTCAAAAGGATCTGCCGTAGCCAAAACTTTTTGCGCATCCACAATTTTTAATCCCAAATTGCTGGCAACCAAATTTGCAAGTCTTCCAACATCTGTAACATCTTCAATGAGCATTAACAGATCGGGAGAGATAGAGCGCCCAAGAGGAGCGATTTTTTCGAGCTGTTCTTTAACAGAACGGCATAATGCATCTCCTTCTTGGGAAGGATCTTTATCTAATAATAGTTTCATATTTACAATTGGATAAGGCTCAGACTGTTTTAATCCTAAAATAATACCTCGAGATACCCCTTGAATTAACACCTTTGTCCGGCCATCGGGTAACTTACGGGTGCGCATCACAGTGGCTATAGTTCCCACATCATACACATCAAATGGCGGAGGCGTTGACACTTTTAACTCAAAAAATGAATCATGCTCTCGATTGACTTCTGAACGAAATGCCGACAGAAAAATAAATCTATCTTTAGCACACGCAGCATCGACAGCTCTCATACAGATATCTTCTGAGACAAATACTGGAATAATCATCTGAGGGAAAACAACAATATCTTTCAACGGCAACAAAGGAAGACTATCTGCGACTTTATCGATTCCTTGTGTCATAAAATAAATTCCCCAAATACATTATTATGAGCAGTCTCAATATTTATTCTCTTATTTATTTTTACAGAAATAATAAAACCGTGTGAGTCGCAAAAATGGCGTGAACATGAAAAATTTTGCAGAGCTGCGAGACAACACCGCAAAATTTTCGGGGAAAAATTAATTATTTTATTTTTTTGCAGACGTTTTTGCTTTAGCCGCAGTGGTAGAAGCTGTTGAAGACACAGAAGATTGAGAACGCGAACGTTGTTCAAGTCTTTGCTGCATTTCTTCTTCAGTTAATAAAACTCTATCTGGCATTTTACCTTCACGAATACATTCTGCAGTAACAATAACCTGCTTGACATTTTTTTGTCCAGGAATATCAAACATTGTTTCGAGCATCACATCTTCAAGAATTGCGCGCAAACCACGCGCTCCCGTTTTTCTTTTAATCGCTTCTTGCGCAACAGCAATGAGGGCATCTGGAGTAAATTCTAATGCAACACGCTCATAACTAAACAATTTTTGAAATTGCTTCACAATTGAGTTTTTGGGTTGTGTTAATACTTGAACAAGAGCCGACTCATCCAGCTCAGCAAGGGTAACAATAACTGGCAAACGACCCATAAATTCTGGGATCATCCCAAACTTCAAGAGATCTTCGACTCGCACTTTAGCAAAGAGGTCTGTCACCGACATTTTTGCTTTATTTTTAATATCCGCACCAAATCCCATTGCGGTTTGTTCCATGCGGTTTCTGATAATTTCTTCTAGTCCCGCAAATGCACCTCCACAAATAAACAAAATATTTGTGGTATCCACTTGCAAAAACTCCTGCTGTGGATGCTTACGTCCACCGCGCGGTGGCACATTGGCAACAGTGCCTTCAAGCAATTTGAGCAACGCTTGCTGCACGCCTTCACCTGAAACATCTCGAGTGATTGAAGTATTTTCACCTTTGCGAGCAATTTTGTCGATTTCATCAACGTAAGCAATGCCTTTTTGCGCTTGTTCAACATCAAATTCAGCCGCTTGTAGCAAGTTGAGTATAATATTTTCAACATCCTCACCAACATACCCTGCTTCGGTCAAGTTTGTTGCGTCAGCAATTGTAAATGGAACCTGCAGAATACGTGCCATACTTTGCGCAAGAAGAGTTTTGCCTGAACCCGTTGGACCAATTAATAAAATATTACTTTTTGCGAGTTCCACTTCTTCTTTGTTTGCACTCGCGCCATGTTCAATTCTTTTATAGTGATTATGCACCGCAACAGACAAAACTTTTTTTGCTCTTTCTTGGCCAATGACATATTCATCCAACACTTTTTTAATTTCATTGGGGCTAGGGACGCCTTCTGCAATATGCGAAGCATCATCCTTTTCCATTTCTTCTGCGATAATTTCATTACAAAGTTCAATGCATTCATCGCATATATAAACATTTGGACCTGCAATCAGCTTTTTAACCTCTCGCTGGCTTTTACCACAAAAACTGCAGTGCAAACCATGAGAGCTTCCCGATCCGCCACGTCCTGACGAATATTTAATTCCTTTTTTTATCATATCCATTCACTACCTAATCTAAAGGCCCGTAAAAGCAACGCGGTCCGCTCGCGGCATCAAAATATCGTCCACCAACCCATACTCCTTAGCTTCTGCTGCAGACATAAAAAAGTCGCGATCAGCATCGGCTTCAATTTCTGCTACATTTTTACCTGTATGAGCTGCTAAAATCTGATTTAATCTATTTTTCAAAGATAAAATTTCTTTTGCTTGAATTGCAATGTCAGTTGCCTGTCCCCCTGCTCCACCATGAGGTTGATGGATCATCACACGACTATTAGGAAGAGCATACCGTTTTCCTTTTGCTCCAGCAGCAAGCAACAACGCGCCCATGCTAGCGCACTGGCCAACACAAAAAGTTCTTACTTGAGGACGAATGACTTGCATTGCATCATAAATTGCCAAACCTGCAGTGACACTCCCACCTGGGCTATTTATGTAAAAACTAATATCTTTCTCAGGATCTTGTGATTCAAGAAATAGAAGTTGCGCAACAATTAAATTTGCAACTTCATCAAAAACAGGAGTTCCAAGAAACACAATGCGATCTTTTAAGAGGCGTGACCACACATCATAAGAACGTTCGCCGCGATTCGTTTGCTCGACAACTATAGGGACAAGTGGCATAAATCTTCTCCAAAAAATGTGTGGTAACCAAAAAATTAAATTCACTAACCAACAATAAATATATCCTAGAGTGACTTTTCCTGCAAAGATGATAGAAAAAAACTTTGTGAAGGAATTTCCCTGTTGAGCGCGTTAAGTATAATTTGCATAACGCACAAAGCAAGAAGTTACTTTTAACAACCTGAGGACACAATGAACCCCACGATGATTTTTTTCATGGAGCAAAAATGACTTTACCTCGGCCCGCAAACAAATTAAATATTGGAAATTCGCACATTCGCATGCGGAGGCTTCGTACAAATCCAAATATCCGCTCACTCGTAGAAGAGCATTGTTTACATCGATCAGATTTCATCTATCCAATTTTCATTTCTGAAAAAGGAACAAGTATTTACGAAATTCCTTCACTCCCAGGAATTCATCGTATACCTCTACAAGACTTAATCAATGAAATCAAGGAGATTAAAGAGCTTGGCATAAAAAGCATCATGCTTTTTCCAGTGATTGATTCTTCTTTAAAAGATTCAATTGGGTCAGTAGCTTATCATCCAGATGGATTAATTCAGCGCGCAATTCGACTTATCAAAGAAACAATCCCCGAAATATTGATTTTTGCAGATATCGCTTTAGATCCCTATACAACCCATGGCCACGATGGAATTACCGATGACAAAGGTTATGTGCTCAATGACGAGACTGTCGCGGCACTTTGTAAACAATCTCTCTCTTACGCAGCATGTGGAGTGGATTTTGTCTGTCCAAGCGATATGATGGACGGCCGAGTGGCCGCAATCCGCGCAGCACTCGATCAAGAAGGCCAAACCGCAATAGGAATACTCGCTTACAGTGCAAAATTTGCCTCGGCATTTTATGGCCCCTTTCGAGATGCCATCGCAACGGGGGCTCGCAACATTGATAAAAAAACGTATCAACTTAGCCCCAATAATTCGCGCGAAGCAGTTCGTGAAGCAATCTTGGACATAAGCGAAGGCGCTGATATTATTATGATAAAACCAGGATTGCCTTATCTTGACATCGTGGCGCAAGTCAAACAAAAAAGTGAAGTTCCAATTGCAGTGTACCAAGTGAGTGGAGAGTATTCGATGCTAAAAATTGCTGCACAAAATAACATAATTGATGAGCATAAGGCCGTATACGAAAGCCTTATTGCCATGAAACGCGCTGGTGCTGATATTATTATTAGCTATTATGCCAAATGGGTTTGTAAAAATTTATTATAAAAGATATTGTTAAAGAATGGAATTAAATCATGACCACCTCAAAAAAAATCAGTGCAAAACTAAAGCTAGAAAATGGTATTGAATATGTTGTTTTTGCCAGCAGATGGCTACAAGCTCCATTATATATAGGTTTAATTGCAGTACAAATTATCTATTCATATAAATTTATTATTGAACTTATTCATATTGTGCAACTTGCAAATACTAGCACAGAACTGCAGTTACTCTTAGGAATCTTATCTCTTGTCGATTTTACAATGGTTGCTAATCTTTTAGCAATGGTGATAATCGGAGGATATGCAACTTTTGTAAGCAAACTCAATTTAGACAATCATGATGACAAACCAGATTGGCTTGAGCATATTGATCCAGGTACAATTAAAGTGAAACTTGCAAGTTCATTAATTGGGATTTCTAGTATTCATTTGTTACGTACTTTTATTGACATTGCGGAATCAGACATAGAAAAAATAAAATGGCAGATAATTATTCATATTACTTTTATTGCTTCTACTGTTTTTTTAGCACTAAGCGAATATATCATGTCAAAAAAATATGTGCAAAAAGGACATTAATTTTTTTAATGTCATAGTTTTTTTATTTTTTTATGTTACGATTTAAACGCTTGTTAATTTATTTCACATTAACTATAAGTGTGGTAAAAGTATGAAAAAAATATTATTTATTTTACTCAGTCACATTTTTTGCTTACAACTTTTTGCCAATACAAAAAATACGGCGGTTTTTGGAGTTTCACAAAAACTGCCTGGTATTATTGAAGAAGAGGATGATGCAAAAATAGTTGGCCCGCTTTTTGAACGCGTTCAAAAAGCGTTAAAAAAAGCCGATTTGCCCGAAAATATAGCATTATATCCTTGGCCAAGAGCTTATGAGATGGCCAAAAAAAATAAAAACTATTATATTTTTCCAATGGCTAAAAACGCTGAACGCGAAAAACATTTTATTTTTGTGGGTGTTGTGTTTAATATCAATACCTATCTTTATCAAAGAAGCCTATCGGATATTAAAATTAAAAATCTAGAAGACGCTAAAAAATATACTCTTTGTGTTGTGAGAAATGATGTTCGAGATCAATATTTAATAAATAAAGGATTTACAAATATTATTCGTTTTGCCGATCAAGAAAGTGTTGTCCATGGTTTAAATTCTCGCAAATGTGATTTGGCAATTTGCGCAGAAAACATCGAGTTTATTTGGAAAAAAAATTTAAAAGAAAAAACCGAAGGGCAAATCAAAAAATTATTTTTAGTTAAAGATATTGACCCCAAACGTTACCTTGCTTTTAACAAAGATTCTGACAAAGAGTTGATTGATAAGTTTAAATTGGTATTAAAAGATATGAAAATTGAAATTAAAAAATAAATTAAATTCATCACCTCTCCTTAATTTTTAATTAATAGCTAAATAATATTTATAATGCGAGGAAAATTTTGGAACAAATTGAAATTAAAAAGTTACCAGAAAATCTTATTAATCAAATAAAAGCTGGAGAAGTAATAGAAAGACCATATAATGTTGTTAAAGAATTAGTCGAAAATG
Organism: Spirobacillus cienkowskii; assembly: GCA_003339605.1. GTDB lineage: Bacteria > Bdellovibrionota_B > Oligoflexia > Silvanigrellales > Silvanigrellaceae > Silvanigrella > Silvanigrella cienkowskii. The sequence goes on from QOVW01000061.1 coordinate 66,135, forward strand.
CGATTGATGCAGCTGCCAACCAAATTTATATCGAATTGCTTGATGGTGGTAAAAAACTCATTCGCATCACTGACAACGGCATTGGGATTGCCCCAAATCAACTCCTTGTGGCTCTAGAACGTCATGCAACCAGTAAAATTACACAATTTTCTGATTTAGAATCTCTCTCGAGCTTTGGATTTAGAGGAGAAGCGCTGCCGAGTATTGCCTCAATTTCTGATTTTTCTATTAAGTCTAAACCAAGACAATTAGAAAAAGGCAAAGAAATAAAATTACACTTTGGCAACACCATGACCGAAAATGAAATTCCAATGAACACAGGAACAATCATTCAAATAAACAATATTTTTGAAAATGTTCCTGTTCGCTTGAAATTTTTAAAATCAACAGCAACAGAATTTGCACATATTCACGATTTTTTAACTGCAATCGCTTTAGCAAACCATAAAATTTCATTTAAATTTTTGCATAACAGTAGAGAGGTTTTTAATTATACTCAAAAAAATAGTGTTTTAGAACGCTTTCAAGAGGTAGTGGGAATAACGGAAAGCAAAAACTTTTGTGAAATCAATTTTCAAAGAGGCTCTTTTTGTTTGCAAGGCTTTGTCGGCTTACCGCAAATCGCAAAACAGACACCCAGTCATTTTATGACCTTTGTGAATGGACGCTATATAAAAGATAAAGTCATCCGTTCAGGAATTTTACAAGCTTACCAAGGATTAATTTTAAAAGGTTTGTTGGCTCCTGCTATAATTTTTGTGACAGTTGATCCTGCATGGATAGACGTGAACGCGCACCCTTCAAAAACAGAAATTCGATTTTTTGATCCCTTGGCAATTCAAGAATTGATTTATCTAGGAATTGAACACAATCTCAAACAAGAAATTCAAAAAAAAGCAGTTGCTCCAAGTATTGATAAAAAGGTGTTTACCGAAAATTACGGTATGACTTTCTCTCCTTCTTTGTCAAAATTATCACAATCCGTTTTTACTCCTAAAGAAACAAATAATTATACTAAGACAGCAACACTAATTCCAAAATTTGAAGAAAAATCTTTAGGCACACAAGTAGCAAAATTAAAACAAAATCTTCAGTACAATACAAAACCTGCTTTTGAAACTATTTTACCAACAGGGTCGCCTAATATATTTGAATCTGCAAAACTATTAGGACAATATGCCAATTGTTACATTTTAATAGAACTTAACAGTGAATTATGGATTATTGATCAACATGCATTTCATGAAAGAATTTTATTTGAAGAAATATTAACAACTCACTTAAAACAAAAAATTGTAAAACAAGATCTCATTACACCAATGATTATTCCTTTAAATAAAGTAATAAGTACAATTATTTTGGAGCACGAAAAACAAATTAGCTCTTTGGGTTTTAACTTTGAAGTGTTACAAAATGGGAATATTGCAATACATAGCTTTCCAAACCTCTTGCAATTAAATAAAGTAACAGAAACTTTTGATGAAATTATTGCAAGAATTATTGCAATTCATGGCTTACCACAGTCTGAAGTGCACCCAATTCTTGAAAAAGCTGCGAGCATTACTAAAGGGATACAAAATGAATTTTTACGATCTCCTACAGAATTAGGTGAAAAAGAAGTCTATCATATGCTATTTGCAACAATGGCATGCCACAGTGCGGTGCGCGCAGGAGATCCTCTTAACGATGAGCTGATAAAAAGGCTGTTAAATAGAGCGAAAGATGTTGATTTTTTTGCACATTGCCCGCATGGAAGGCCCGTGATTCGAAAATTTACCAATAAGGATATTGCTTCGTGGTTCCAAAGAATTTAATTGACTCCACTCCTTTTTTTGCGATTGTGATCATTGGCGCAACAGCAAGTGGTAAAACAGCTTTTGCGCATTCTCTTTTTCAAACACTCAAAGAACATTCCATTGATGCCTCGCTTGTAAACTTAGATGCATTTCAAATTTATAAAGGGATTTCTGCCGGAACCGCAAAACCTTCTCTCTCTGAAATAACCCAATTTGATTATCATTGTCTTGATATCGCAAATCCAAACGAAAACCTTGATGCCAATACCTTTGCCGCTCTCGTTAATAATGCGTGTACCCGTATCTGGCAACAACAACGTATTCCCATCTGTGTTGGCGGAAGCGGCCTATATCTCCGGGCTTTTCTTCATGGACTTGATCGTTTACCGGTTCGTGACCTTGAGTTTCGCAACTCTATTAGAAAAAAAGCGGAAGAGAAGAGCTGGGCATGGTGTCATGAAATGTTAAAACAAGTTGACCCAATTCGTGCTGCTGAGTTGCATCCTAACGATAAGACACGAATTGAACGGGCGCTCGAAATTTACCACATTACAGGCTCTCCCATGAGTTCGTTGCGCTCCAAAACAACCTCACTAGAAGTACAAAATTTGCTATTTCCATGCCTCATTATCCACATGGAACCTTCTGATAACATTTTAAAGATGCGTATTGAAAAACGTGTTCCAGAGTTATTTCGCTCTGGCTGGTTAGAAGAAGTGAATGCATTGATAAATCAATATGGCCTAAATCCATTAAAAGAGTTTCATAGTATGAAAGCAATAGGATACAATGAAGTGATAAATTATATACAATCTCATGAGTTATCTAATTTCATTGAAAATACAGCGACGCTCCCGCCTTCTGAGTTAATTGTAAAAATTAGTACACTGACATGGCACTACGCAAAAAAACAAAGAACCTGGAATAACAAAGAAAAAAAAGATCTCTCCATCTGCGATGGAGAAAATTTCGATTTTAATGTCGCTATCAATAAAATTTTAAAATTTTCTGTTGATCAACATAATTAATAAATTGTTTGAACATCAAGACTACAAAGAAACAAAATTACACAATTGTTACTTTTTTGAAAAAACATTTTATGTTTTTACCAGAAATTATTGACTATCAAAATATATTGAGTATAAAGGTTGCCATACACTTATATGGTGTTTATTTAATTAGTTAGGAGTTCTTATGTTACAACTCACTCAAGTCCAACTCAAAGTCCTAGAATATATTTTTCAACACATTAAAACCTCTGGAACTCCACCAACAATTCGTGAAATTGCAGGTTTTTTTGGATGGAAAGCAATTGCCACTGCCCAAGATGTGATTGCTGCATTAAGAAAAAAAGGAATGCTTCATTCACCGCTCCCAGGTAAATCAAGACAATTTGTCCCCACAAAATCAGCAACAGACTTTATAAGTCAACGGAATCTAGCATCCTCTCAAGAACCTGAATCATTGGTGGGCAAGACAAACCTCAGCAAGAAAGAAAGCGCTCCAAGTTCTTTAGAAGTTCCATTATTGGGATCAGTCGCGGCAGGTATTCCTTATGAAGCAATAGAGCAAGGAAATGATTTTATTTTATTTCCAAATGTTTCAGCCAGTATGCAAAATAAAAAATTATTTGCTTTAAAAATTGACGGATATAGTATGATAGAAGTAGGTATGTTACCTGGTGATATTGTTTTAGTAGAAAAAAATCAATGCCCAAATAATAATGACATCGTGATCGCATCGATTGCGAATTCAGAAACAACTATTAAAAGATTTGTAAAATATGGCTCTAAAATTTACTCAGAAAATATAATTAAACTCAACTCAAACATTCAAACGATCCCACCCCCAGCGCTTCTCGTTGCAGAAAATCCAAGTTTTTTACCAATTGCTTTTGGTCTTCAAGAAACAGACAAAACAATCGGAATTGTCCGTTCCTTGTTTCGCCCAAGTGTTAACAATATCTAAACTTTAACACACCATAACTTTTTTAAAATCCTCTTGCCATGTTAGTCAAATACCGTTAAGCTTATTGGATTATGCTTTTTAGCCTAACAGTTAAAATATTATCTGTTGCCAAAAAAGTAGTTCGGTCATGATTTTGATATGGAGAAGTGAAATGCTAACGCGACCACCAGTTTTATTGAGGTCTTTAATACACAATATAAAACGTAATATATCAACTTCTTTGATGTCTTCTTATTTTGCCTATCGATTTTATTATTAAAAAATCCTTTTATTAAAAATTTAATATTTTACATTTTTTTTCTTAATACTTTTATTTTGTATGTAAGAAAAATTTTAGGAGTGTTGTTATTATGAATAAAAAAACGCTTGGCATTATGTTGTTACTTATTTGCTCATTGCTAGCAATAATAATACTAAAGAGACAAAAAAAAGATACAAATAAACAAATAACCATAGGAATACTTCAGTATGCTTCTTTTCCAGCTCTTGATGATGCAAAAAAAGGATTCTTGCTGCAAATCAAAAAAGATTTTGGAGAAAACGTCACTATTATTGAGCATAATGCTCAAGGCTCAATAACACAAGCACAAGCTATCGCTGCAAGCTTTAAAGCAAACAAAAATATTTCTGCTTTTTATGCAATTGCATCAGCATCTGTTCAAGCTCTTAAAGCTGAAATTAATGATAGACCTATTATTTTTGCAGCAATTACAGATCCAAATAAATTGCACCTTCGAGAAAATGGAACAAATATCACTGGTACAACTGATATGGCAAATATCGAAAAGCAAATTAACCTAATTCATAAATTATTACCTAACATAAAAAAAATTGCGATTTTATATAATCCTGGAGAATTAAATTCTATAATTTTAGTAGAAAAAATGAAATCAGAATTAATAAAATATGATATTTCTTTTCAAGATAATGGAGTCAACAGCATCAGTGATGTAGCAGCTGCTGCGATGCATGCTGCACAAAATGCGGAAGCTATTTTAATTCCAACAGACAACACAATCTCTGCAGCGTTTCCAATTGTAAAACAAATCGCCAATAAAGCAAATAAACCAATTATTACAACCTGGACAGGAGAAGTGGAAACACCTCTTTTGCAGTTTGGCGTTGATTATATTCAATCTGGAATTGAAGCCGCAAATCTTACAAAAAAAATCTTAAATGATAAATTAAATCCTGCTGAAACCGAAATTATGACACCTAACAGTAAAGTTTTAATTAGCTCTGTTGAAGCAAAAAAATTTAACATCATAATTCCACAAGAGCTCAAAGAACACGTTATTAACAATTAAATTAATCCTTGTTTTTATCTTATTTATTTTTAGGAAGTGATTATGTCTAGTTTATTACCAGTATTTATAGGAATATTAGAACGAGGATTAATTGGATCAGTTGTGGTCATGGCGGTCTATCTTGCATCTCGTATTATAAAATTTGATGATTTTAGCATTGAAGGGACATTTGGTTTAGGAGGCGCTATCGTTGCATGGAGTATTTTAAATCACAATTTAAATCCATGGTTTGCTCTTATCCTAGGAGCATTATGTGGTGGATTATTTGGTATCATAACCTCTCTCTTGCATACTAAGCTTGGACTGAATCGTTTAATAGCAGGGATTGTGATTACCACAATGCTTTTCTCTTTGAGCATAAACATTGCTTCTGCTAATGCAGCATTAGGAACAGCGACCACAATTTTTACTCCATTGAATCACTATCCATATGCTACTCTTGGTATTTTAGCTTTTCTTGTTTTTAGTATTGCTGTTATTTTTATATGGTACATGAAAACAGAAAGTGGCTTTCTATTAAGATCCACAGGAATCAACGAACAGTTTGTGACTTCACTTGGCAAATGCGTGCCACTTTATATTGGAATTGCATTATTTCTTGCAAATTTTCTAAGCGCACTAGCGGGTGGACTATTTGTACAGTATAGCGGATTTTTTTCTGCATATGGGAATGTCGGTATTTTAATTGCGGCATTAGCAGGCTGTATGATTGCTGAACTCCTTGCAATTAATATGTTTATAATGGCAATTGTCGGATCAATTTTTTATCAATTGATTATTGCGACAACAATTGAATTACAAATTGAACCTTCATGGCAAAAATTAATAACAGGACTTCTTATTGTTGCTGTTTTAATAGTAAAAAAAATAAAAAAATAAATTTATTACTTGACAGGATTAAAAACTATGTTTTCTCTTAAAAATGTTTCTGTAAATTTTGGGGAATTTACAGCACTACATAATATCAATTGCAATATTAATGAAAATGATTTTATTTTAATTTTAGGACATAATGGCGCAGGAAAAACGACTCTGTTTGATTCTGTTTCAGGAAAAATAACACCAACATCTGGAAAAATTTTTCGTAATACTCAAGATATCACAAAGATGTCAGAAATGAATAGAGCCAAATTTATGAGTAGAGTATTTCAAAATACGTATTTAGGATCGGTTGCAACCATGACTGTTGCCGAAAATTTAGCGATGGCACTTTTAAAAACTAAAAATGCTGGGTTTAAAAAAGCGATTAAAAATTATCCAGAATATCTTGTGGAAGAAACATTAAAACCACTTGGCTTAAGATTAGAAATGCACTTAAATACCCCTATTGGACAACTTTCAGGAGGACAAAGACAAATAATTACCATTATTATGGCGACACTATGTGAACCTGATATTTTGTTATTGGATGAACCTACTGCAGCTCTCGATCCCGTTTCAACAGAAAATCTTTTACAGTTTGTCCATAACTTTACAAAAAATAGAAAAATTGCAACATTAATGATTACTCACGACGAACAAAAGGCACAATTTCTTGCAACAAGACTTTGGAAACTCAATAAAGGAGAACTCATTGAAATTTAATTAAAATAAATTTCTGTCCCATAATTTTTTGTATAACAGTCTGCATTATTCATTTTCCAATCCATTCTATTAAATTTACCAGGTGCATAGGCAGAAATAATAAAAATACATGCCATTTTATTGTTTGGCACTTTCCATATTTCTCCATCATTTCTTACTGCTGTTATTGAATAAATTGATTGAAAAAACTTTTCTTTATTTACTATCAATCCAATTTTTTTATTTTTTAAATTTTCGATATTAAATATTTTATTGATTTTTATTTCTTTGCATTTATCATCAACAAACTTAATATTATTTTCATACAACGTTGCAAGCTGTATATTCCAATGATAAGTTGGATCATTATTTACTAATGTAAACCAAACATGAACTTTAGTATCTTCATCATAATTATAATAAGCAGAACATTGATTATTGAGCTGATTTAATTTATCATCATAAAATAAACCAAAAACTTTTAATGTTAAAAATAAAAAAGGAGACATAAGTAAATAATTTCTTTTCATAAATTTTCCTATATTAAAAAAAAATTATAAATTTAAAACATCTTTCATGTCAAGATAAACTGTTAAAAATTTGTACAATATTGAATTTTGACTTAGTATAAATTTAGTATTACTTTAAATTTATACTTAACTTAAATTGAAAGGACGATTAAAGTGATTCCTTTTAGTGGACAATATGCTATGAACTTAGGCGTTCATATAGAAGGGTTGTCCAATGGTAAAGAAGAAATCAGTTAAAAGTCAATA
>QOVW01000006.1 GCA_003339605.1 Spirobacillus cienkowskii
AGTGGTTGGAATCAATTAACACAAAAAATTGTCAAGTCAATTATGAATTCAAAACCTAAGGCAAGCTTATGTTAAAAACTTAGTGGACGGCGTATTATTTTGCTCAGGAGGTTTCCCATCGTCTTGAAATGCACAAATTTTTTCCTTTTTAGGATACATAGAAAAACCACTTTGTTCTGGGGAAAAGGATGTTATGTAAGAATTTTGTTTAGTGATATCTTGCTCATTTCCATCAGAATCTATTAAAATTACATTGTAGTCAATACAAGAATTAATTGGAATTGTTGAATTATTATTGGAAAGACGAATTTCTATAGACGCAATTTTGGGTGTGAATTTGATTTTTTCTTTGGTAAATGCGGCAACCAACGAAATAGTATTTGTTATCTCTTCTTTAGCTACTTTATTGTATTTAACATGAAATTCAACCATTTCATTTTCTGATGGATAGAATAAATTATTAGTTCCATCAACTTCAAATGCACATATTTTTCCTTTTGTAGGATTTACGGAAAAACCTCTTTTTTCTGGATAAAAAGATGTCGTATACAAATGTTTCATATTAGTGATACTATGCTTTTTCCCATTAAGATCGACTGCAATGACACTGTAATCAACACATTCCCCAATTTGAATTGTTGAATTATTAGGAATATTAGGTGTTTTGAGAAGATGAACTTCTATAGATTTAATTTCAGGAGATCCTAAAATTTCGTCTTTTTGTACAACTTGAATTGGAAACAGTAACTCCACATTAGCCGCTTCATTGACTTGAAAAATTAAATCATAATTTCCATAAGAAAAATCTTTGGGTACTGTAAGATAAAATAATGAAAAATCGTTTTCTGGTACTTTTTTTATTTGAAATAAAACGTTATTTTCATTTTTATTTCCAAAAACGGTAATTTTTTCTATAGAATTTAAACGTTCAAACTTTTCGTTTATGTTGTGTTGCACCCAGATACTAAAAGGCTCTGAATTACCATCTAAAGGTATAAAAGTTTGCAGACCTAATTGTTTAATATTAACAATACTTGGAGTTTCAGATACAGTTACAATATTTGAAATAATTTGATCTTCTAAAACAAAATGAGCGCTAGCGCCAATATGAGCTATTTTCTTAATTGACTCTGTGTTAGATAATATTACAACATTATATGCGCAAATTTTTTGTAAATCTTTGTCGAGAAAAAATTGATTTTCGCTATCAATTAATTTTAAATGTTGATTCACAATTTTTGTATCTAAAGAAGAAATTATCTTGTAGTTGCTACAGGTACCAGCAGGAATAGTTTTATACTTAATCTGAACTTCAGTATTTTTCACAGATATGTCAGAATCATAATTTTGTAAACTTTTTTTATCTTTAATGTTACAACTTAATAAATTTTCTAATAATAATATAATGATATATGAGATAAAAACACTTGCATACCAAGACATGCTGCCTCCTTTTTTAAAATATTTTGTTTTTATTAGACTGAAGAAAAATTTTTAATAAAACAAAGTGAATTAAAATATAACACATATCTTTAAAAATATTTATATAAAATTTATTTAACTTTATAAAAACAATTATTAAATTAACAATAAAAAATTGCTCTCGCCTTTATTGTGCTGTTAAGCCATTGTTGAGTTGTTGTGGTTAAATTTTAAAACTTCATGTCTCGATGTGAGTAAATGATTCCTTTTTGCTTAATATTGGATAGGTTAAATTTTTGCTTTGCGTCATGTTTGGGTAGATTCATACCCCCCTTTCCTATATTGAAAATAAATGTAAAGTCGCTAATTGTTAGGGCAGCTGACTTCTTTCTGGGAGCAGTTGTTCATTTGTTAAATTGTCATTTTATTTTTGGAGTATTTCATGAATATTCATGAGTATCAGGCAAAAGAACTTCTTTCCCATTTTGGTCTTACCATACCTCAAGGCAAGCTTGCGTACACCGCAACTGAGGCTGAATGGGCTGCACGTAGTCTTTCTTGCGGAAAAAACGGAAAAATTGCTGTGGTAAAAGCACAAGTTCATTCTGGTGGACGCGGTAAAGCAGGTGGCGTAAAAATTGTAAAAACTCCTGAGGAAGCGTTTGCTATTGCAGAAAAAATGATTGGTATGACGTTGGTAACCAATCAAACTGGTCCACAAGGAAAAAAAGTACATAAGTTATTAATCGCAGAAGGGTGTGAAATAGATAAAGAGTATTATTTTGCACTTGTTGTCAATCGTGAAACCGCTTCAATTGGTGTTATGGCATCTACCGAAGGTGGAATGGATATTGAAGAAGTTGCAGAAAAACACCCAGAAAAAATTATTACTGCAGATATCGACCCAACAGTAGGCTTACAAGATTTTACAATTCGTAAATTAAGTATTGGGCTAGGTTTTGGTTTAGGGACGCCTCTTGCAAAAGACTTTGCCAAAACTCTTAAAGGGTTATTTCAGGCATTTATGGTTTATAATTGCTCTATGGTAGAAATTAATCCACTTGTTTTAACCAAAAAAGGTTCATTAGAAATTTTAGACTGTAAAATGAGTTTTGATGAAAATGCATTATTTAGACATCCAAATATCTCAGATATGAGAGATTACCAAGAAGACGATCCCAGAGAACTTGAAGCATCAAAATATGGTTTAAGCTACGTATCTCTAGAAGGAAATATTGGGTGCTTAGTAAATGGCGCAGGCTTAGCAATGGCAACAATGGATATTATTAAACAATCCGGTGGACAACCTGCAAACTTTTTAGATGTAGGTGGTGGTGCTAGTCAAGAAACAGTAACCCAAGCATTTAGAATTATATTAAGAGATAAGGCTGTTAAAGGTATATTTGTTAATATTTTTGGCGGAATTATGAAGTGTGACGTGATTGCAAATGGTATTGTTGCAGCAGCAAAAGAATTAGGATTGACAGTTCCTTTAGTTGTTCGTTTAGAAGGAACAAATGTAGATCTTGGTAAAAAAATACTCAGTGAATCTGGCTTGAATATTCTTAACGCTTCATCGATGGGTGATGGAGCGCAAAAAATCGTTGCAGCCGTAAAGTAACAAAAAAGATCATAAAGGGTTAAAAAATATGTCTATTCTTGTTGGTAAGCAAACTAAACTTATTTGCCAAGGTATTTCTGGAAGTGCAGGTAAATTTCACTCAGAAAAATGCGCAGAATACGGAACACAACTTGTCGGAGGTGTGGTTCCTGGTAAAGGTGGCACTACGGTTCTTGATCGTCCTGTGTTCAACACCGTTGAAGAGGCGATTAAAAAAACAGGCGCAAATGCGACGATGGTTTTTGTTCCGCCTCCATTTGCTGCAGATTCTATATTAGAAGCGATTGATGCGGGTATTGAGCTAATTGTTGCAATTACAGAAGGCATTCCTGTTTTAGATATGTTGCGAGTAAAAAAGGCATTGCACAATGCGAATGGCCGCACACGTTTAATTGGACCAAATTGCCCTGGTGTTATTACTCCAGGTGATAAATGCAAAATTGGAATTATGCCTGGGCATATTCATCTCCCAGGTAGAGTTGGGATTATTAGTAAATCAGGAACGTTAACTTATGAAGCAGTTGGCCAAACTTCTGCATTAGGAATTGGGCAGTCTACTTGTGTTGGAATTGGTGGCGATCCCATTAATGGGACAAGTTTTATTGATGTGTTAGAAATGTTTCAAAAAGATTCTGAAACAGATGCAATTATTATGATAGGTGAAATTGGTGGTAACCTAGAAATTGAAGCTGCAGATTGGATTAAAAGAAATATGAAAAAACCAGTTGTTGGCTTTATTGCTGGACAAACCGCGCCTAAAGGCAAACGCATGGGGCATGCTGGAGCAATTATTAGTGGCGGTAAAGGAACTGCAGAAGAAAAAATTGAAGCAATGAAATCTTGTGGCTTGCACGTTGCCATGAGTCCTGCAGATATGGGAATTACGCTTAAAAAAGCTTTGGGTATGTAATACTTAAATAGCGGAATTTTGAATTGTTTTACGCCTGCCATAAAAATTATTTTATAGCAGGCGTAAAAAATTTAAAAAAAGTGAAACAATAAAAAATATTTTAAATTTATGTTATTTTTTTAATTTTTATATATCTTGACATTGTTTTAAATTTGTATAAGATTATTTTTAATCTGTTTTTTCTTTAAAAAATGGCAATTATAATGCGAATAAACATTATTAAAATAGCGCCAATTAGTATAAATAAATTAAAAATTATTACTATTATTATTCATTTTATTTTTAGTTACACGTATGAGCTTATAGGTTTTATTGGTCCATGGATAACATTGTTAAGTTTATTGCTATTGTTTAATAAGTATCATTTTTTAAAAATATTAGGTCTAAAATGGAAGATAAAGCATTTATTTTTGTTTATATTTACAATGCTTTCAGTATTTTTAGTTCTTTTTTTATCGATTATTAATATTAATTATTATAATGTTGTTTATGAAATTAATACAAGTATTTTTATTTATATTATTGGACAAACTTTGGCAGAAGAAATTGTATTAGGTTTTTTTCTTGTTAATAAATTAGAATCTATAAATAATTTTAATATAAAATTTTTATCAATAATATTACTGGCGATTTTTTTTGCAATTTTACATCAAATTTTTTACACAAATCCAATTCGTCATGTATCTGAATGTCTTTCTGGTTTTTCTCTTTTAGGATTGTTTATTTTTGGGTTTATTCGGATTGTTGGTTATCTGATTTTTTTTAACATATCTTTTTCTTGGGCTATTCATTTAGGATGGAATACGCTATTTTTACCTCTTTTTTTTATTGATAACAATGGCATAAATTTATCAGAGCCAAGTAAATTTAATTTAATTTTTTCTCAGAAAACTATTATTTTAAATTTAACCTCTGTATTTGTAGTAATTTTTTTAATTTATTATTATTATAATTATAAAATTTTAAATCAAAAAATAGATCTAAAATTTTCTACATAAATTATATAAAAATTTATAGTTTTGGAAGCAATATCAATGTATCATCACAATGTTTTATATTTTTTGATTATTTTTGTTTTTTTTATTATTTCTGTTATAGTAAGGAAAGTAAAAATAAATAAAATTATAGGTTATAGAACTTTTAAAAGCTATTCTTCTATAGAAAATTGGAGAGTTTTAAATGATAAATTCTCTGATTATTTAATTATAAGTCAAATTATAGGTTTTTTATTAAATTTATTTTTAATTTTTATTAAATATTGTTTTATATCTTCTGAATATGCTTTTGTTTTAATAGATTTTTCGTTGGTTTTTTATGTTATTTTTAGTATTATTTATATATTAATAAAATTAAATGAAATTGAAAAAAAATTGTAATATTCAAACAGCAGAATTTTTTTTCACATAAAGAGTTTTCTCGACTTTTGCTACAATATCTCCTACTTCATCAAAGATAAAAACTTCTTTATTAAAAATGTGTTTCTTTTTTTCTTTAGATTTTAAAATAATTTCATCTATTTCTTCTTGGGTGAACTCAAAATGCGCTTTCACTTTTCCTTTGCCAGGTTTTAAATATTCAATTTTAGAAGCTTTATCCCACACTATATAGCTGGAACCTAATTGTTTAATGAGTATTAGCATATAAAAAGGATCAGTCATGGCATACAACGAGCCGCCAAAATGAGTTCCAACGAAGTTTTTATTGTACCAAGTTAAGTTCATTTCAGTATCTAAGCTTAAAAATTTATTATCAATATTTCTAACTTTTATTCCTGCACCTAAATAAGGAGGCCAAAACCGCATCAATTTAAAGAGAAGATCTGTGGGCATTTTAGTTTTTAATTGATCAAAAATTTTCAAAATTTTTCCCTTTATACAAAAGAATTATGAAATGATAATATTTAAGCTCAAAATTGCTGCTTTTACTTTTTCTACATCTCGGATTGTAAGTAAAATTTCGTTATTTTCAATAGTTCCGCCGCATGCTAGTTTGTTTTTTAAACTGGCGCAGAGTTTCTTTAAGCTTTCTTGATTTTGACTTTCTGGATCTGAAAAATTATAGATAATGATGACAGGTTTCCCTGCCCTACCCTTTTTTTCAATTTTGATGTGAGCTTTTCCTGATAAGTGTTTAGCGTTCTTTTCTTGAAGTACCTCGTTTTTCTTTTCAGAGTTTTTAATTGAGACTGCTTCAGAGTCAGATGAGTTTAATGAATTAGAAATACTCCCTTGCCACTCTAATTTTACTGGTTTTGGTTTTTTTTGAATTGTCATACTTACCTCAAATTTTAAGCAATTTTTTTAAGCAAAATTTTTTTCTTCACAAATGAGCAATCTGCATGTAAAACATACCGTTATCACTGTCCTACCAGTAATGACTTTTTATAAGGTAGGATTTGTTATTGCTACTAATTTTTGGAGTATATTATGTCAGTAAATCCTTGGCATCCATGGCATGCAGTCAGCATAGGAGATAAGCCTCCTTCACTTGTTACTGCAATCATTGAAATTTCTCGTGGTTCGAAAAATAAATATGAAATTGATAAAGAATCAGGGCTATTAAATTTAGATAGAGTTCTTTCTAGTCCTATGTATTATCCTATTAACTATGGTTTTATTCCACAAACTTACTGCGATGATTGTGATCCTCTTGATGTTATGGTTATTGGTCAGGAACCTGTGCAACCTCTTAGTATGATGAAGGTTAAGGTTATCGGATACATGAAGATGGTTGATGGCGGTGATGCGGACGATAAAATTTTAGCAGTTCATTGTGATGATCCTCAGTTTAAACATATTAATGATATTAAAGAAGTTGATGCATTTAACCCACATTATTTAAAAGAATTAGAGCAATTTTTTAAAACTTATAAGCTATTAGAAAACAAAAAAGTAGAAATTGTTGGCTGGTTTGGCAAAACTGAAGCTGAAAATGTGGTCAGCGAAGCAATAGATTTTTATAATCGTAATAAAGAAATGCTAAAAAAATAGTTTAGCACTATTAAATTTTTTTGAGTTGACTCTTTTGATTTGTCACAGGAGTATGAACCTTGCATGCAATTTCTGAAATGTGAGGTAGCCTCCTATGTCTACAGATCAAAATTTAAAAGTTACTCCCTTATATGATGAACATGTGGCATTTGGCGCAAAAATAGTGCCTTTTGCTGGTTGGAAAATGCCAGTTCAATACTCCGGTATCATTGACGAACACAAATGTACCAGAGCTGCGGTTGGGGTTTTTGATGTCAGTCATATGGGAGAGATTAACATCATGGGACGAGGCGCTCTTGAGTTTTTGCAACTCATGACGTTAAATGATGTTTCAAAAATTTCTATTGGCCAAGCACAATACAATGCGTTTTGTTATGAAAATGGAACATTAGTTGATGATATTGTTATTTATCGACGAGGAATCGACTCTTTCTTTATTTGTGTCAATGCAAGCAATATTGAAAAAGATTATCTTTGGTTAAAAGAACATTTACCTCAACAAGGAGTGATTCTCGAAAACTTAAGTTGTGATTATGCACAAATTGCTGTTCAAGGTCCTCAGAGTCGTAACTTAGTATCTGCAATTGTTGATATAAAAATTGAAAATTTAAATTATTATCATTTTAGTGAAGGAAAAGTTCTTGGCGCACCCTCAATTATTGCTCGAACTGGATATACTGGGGAATTAGGCTATGAAATGTACATTCCTGCTAGTGCTGCAGTGAAGGTGTGGAGAGGAATTTTTCAGGCAGGTAAATCTTTAGGAGTTAAGCCTTGTGGTTTAGGAGCCCGGGATACTTTGCGTTTAGAATGTGGATATTTACTTTATGGAAACGACATGGACAGTTCAACAACGGCATTAGAATGTGGTTTGTCTTGGATCACTAAATTTGAAAAAAATAATTTTATCGGTAAAAATTCACTTCTAAGTCAAAAAGAAAATGGACTACAGAAAAGATTAATTGCTTTTGAAATGCTTGATAAAGCAATAGGAAGAAGTGGCTACAAGATTTTTGCAACATCAGAACCAAATCAAGAAATTGGCATAGTAACAAGCGGATGCCCTTCTCCGTCTTTGTCAAAAAATATTGGAATGGGTTATGTTAGTTCAAATAGTTCTCAAGTTGGAACACAATTATGGATTGAAGTTCGAGGCGAAAAAAAACGCGCTGTCGTAGTAAAAAAACCTTTTTTTGTTCACGGTAGTGTTCAGTCTTAGTATTTTATTTGGAATCGTTTAATAGAAGGGAAAATTTATGCCGACATCATTACCCAATGAGCTAAAATATACAAAAGAGCATGAATGGATAAGAATAGAAGGCGATAAAGCTTCTATAGGAGTAACAGGTTTTGCGCTTGAACAACTTGGTGATGTTGTTTACATTGAATTACCAGCAATAGGCAGTAGTTTAGTAGCGCATAAAGCTTTTGGGACAATAGAATCTACAAAAGCGGTAAGCGAATTATTTTCTCCCGCAACAGGTAAGGTGGTAGAAATAAATAATGCAATAGTCGATGCGCCAGAAAGTTTAGTTGCAGATGCATATCATAAAGGTTGGCTGGTTAAGGTCGAGATTGCAAAGCAGCCAGAAGAATTAATGACCGCAGATGAGTATGAAAAATATATCTCAGGAGCGCAGTAAATAGTTTAAAAATTTAGGTTGACGGGTATTGCTACCCGTCTTTTTTTTTGAGGGAGCTAATTATGTTAGAGCATCGTTTTCTTCCAACCACTGAGCAAGACAGAAAAGAAATGCTTGCAGCATGTGGAATAAAAAATATTGAAGATCTCTTAAATGGTATTCCAAAAAATTTACGGTTTAAAAATCAACTTTCAATTACAGAAGGTTTATCTGAAATGGAGATTAAAAGAAAACTTAATCTCTTATTTAAAAATTCCCGAAACAAAAAAAATGCGCTAAGTTTTATAGGAGCAGGTGTTTATGATCATTTTTGCCCTTCAGTTGTTAATCAATTAACATTAAGAGGTGAGTTTTTAACTTCTTATACACCTTATCAGCCAGAATTTTCGCAAGGGACATTACAATCGTTATTTGAATTTCAAAGCATGATTGCTGAAATTTTTGATATGGATGTTTCAAATGCTTCGCATTATGATGGTGCAACAAGCATGGCAGAAGCAGTACTAATGGGATTAAGAATAAAAAAAAATAGAAAAAGAATTTTAATTTCTAAAGGTGTCCATCCAGAATATGTAGAAGTGTTAAAAACTTATTTAACAAATCTTGGGGTAGAAGTTTCTTTAATACCAGTTGATGAAAACGGTGTGACTTCAAATGATTCGTTGCGCAATATGTTAGATGAAAATGTTGCCTTAGCTATTGTGCAAAGTCCAAACTTTTTTGGATGTATCGAGAATATGAAGTTGTTAAGTAACATGGTTCATTCAAAAGAAGCACTATTTGTTTCTAATATTACTGAGCCGTTAAGTTTATCATTATTTACAGCTCCAGGAGAATATCAAGCAGATATTGCAATAGGAGAAGGACAAAGTTTTGGTTTACCACAATCTTTTGGAGGGCCGTATTTAGGTCTTTTTACATCACGAATTGATTATGTCAGGCAAATGCCAGGTCGATTGTGCGGTGAAACAATCGATGCTCAAGGGAAAAGGAGTTTTACATTAACTTTAAGCACGAGAGAGCAGCATATAAGAAGAGAAAAAGCGACTTCTAATATTTGTACTAATCAAAATTTATGTGCTTTATGGGCGAGTATTTGGCTAGCTCTGGTTGGTAAAAGTGGTTTTGTAGAATTAGGTGAACAAAATTTAGCAAAATCAGAATACGCTAAGACAGAATTATTAAAAACTGGAAAAGTAAAATTAAGATATCCAAACTCATTATCTTTTAATGAGTTTATTATTGATCTAAATTTATCTTCAAAAGAATTTATTAGTAAGTGTATTGAACTCAATTTTGTTCCTGGTGTTTCTTTAGAAAGATTTTATCCTGAAGATAAAAACGGTTTGTTGGTTGCAGTGACCGAGAAAAAAACTCGAGATGAAATTGATAAGTTAGTAGATATTTTCAAAAAATTTGGATAAGGGAATAAAAATGAGTATTTTAAATAAATATACCACTCAAAATGTTGTTTTAGAAGAAAATTTATTATTTGAAAATTCAAGACCAGGCGCTAGAGGTATCGCATTTTCAAAACTAGATGTTCCACCTGTAGAGTTACATAAAAAATATTCTTCTTACTTAAGACAAAAAGCGGCAAAACTTCCGGAATTATCAGAGCCTGAAGTGGTGCGCCATTACACACGTCTTTCAACTTGGAATTGTGCAATTGATTTAGGATTTTATCCGTTAGGATCGTGCACAATGAAACATAATCCTAGGTTTAATGAAGACATTGCAAGAAGTTCCGAAATTTGTGAAATGCATCCTTACGATCCTGAAGAATGGTCACAAGGTCATTTACAAATTATGTATGAGCTTCAGGAAGATTTAAAAGAGATAACGGGATTGTCAGCAGTTTCTTTGCAACCTAGCGCGGGTGCTCAAGGAGAATTTACTGGATTATTATTAATTTCAGCATATCATCGTAATAAAGGTAAAAGTAAAAAAACAATTATTACTGCGGATACTGCACACGGAACAAACCCAGCAAGTGCAGCTTTAGCAGGATTTCAAACCATTCAAGTTAACACAGGTGAAAATGGTTATGTAACTTTAGAAGCAATTAGAGAAGTTTTAAATGATGATGTTGCTGCAATGATGATTACAAATCCAAATACTTTAGGTTTTTTTGAAAAAAATATTTATGAAATTTCTCAAATTCTTCATGAAAAAGATGCACTTTTATATATTGATGGCGCAAATATGAATGCAGTTTTAGGTTTAAGTCGTCCCGGAGATTGTGGCGCAGATGTTATTCAATTTAATTTGCACAAAACTTTTACAACTCCTCATGGAGGGGGTGGTCCTGGCAGTGGACCAATTGCTGTGAGTGAAAAACTAATACCTTATTTGCCAATTCCTCGTATTGAAAAAAACAATGATCAGTATTTTATGAATTATTCTCATTCAAAATCAATAGGAAGAGTTAAGTCTTTTTATGGAAATTATGGAATGTTTGTTAGAGCTTGGTGTTACATTAGGGCGTTAGGGGCAGAAGGACTTCGTAAAGTGAGTGAAGATGCAATTTTAAACTCTAATTATTTAAAATCACAATTAAAAAGTGTGTTAAATATTCCAATTGATGGCCAACATTTGCATGAAGTTGTTTTTAACGATAAAAATTTAAAAGAAAAAAATTGGGATACCAATAAACTTGCTAAAGCGCTTATTGATTATGGTATTCATCCTCCAACAGTGCACTTTCCTTTGTGTGTTAAAAACGCACTTATGGTAGAGCCTACAGAAACAGAGAATAAAAATGAATTAGATCGCTTTATTTTATCTTTAAAAGAAATTATAAATTCTGAGGACGCAACCATGACATATCCTAAAAGAGTTTTTAGACAAAAAGTAGATGAGTCTAAAGCTGCAAGAGAATTAAAATTAAAATATCAATTTTTATAAGTTATTAAAGGGAAGATTATGTATAATTTTGAATATTATAATCCTGTAAAAATTATGTTTGGTCAAGGAACTATTGGGCATTTGCCAGCATTGTTAACTAATAGAAATAAAATTTTATTTGCGTACGGTAGTGGTTCAATAAAAAGCAACGGAATTTATGAACAAATCAAACAAGCTCTTGCGCATAAACAAGTAATTGAATTTCAGGGTATAGAACCTAATCCAGAATATGAAACTTTATTAAAGGCAGTAGAGTTATGTAAAAAAAACAATATAGATTTTATTTTAGCAGTTGGTGGTGGTTCAGTCATTGATGGCTGTAAATTTATCGCAAATGCTGTTAAATTTAAAAAAAATGATCCATGGTTAATTCTAGAAGGCTCAGAATCAGACAGTGCTTTACCAATTGGTTGTGTATTAACATTACCAGCTACAGGTACTGAGATGAATCCGTTTGCTGTGATTTCTCGAAGAAGTTTGGGACAAAAGAAGGATTTTACGTCTGCCCATTCTTTTCCACAGTTTTCAATTATTGATCCTACTGTAACTTATAGTCTTTCTGAGAGATATATTATAAATGGAATAATTGATCCGTTTGTTCATGTCACAGAACAATATTTAACATTTGACGTAAATTCACCATTACAAAATAGACAAAGTGAAGCTATTTTAATTACTTTAATTGAAGAGTCTGCAAAAGTATTTAAGGATCCAAATAATTATGATGTTCGCGCTAATTTAACATGGTGTGCCACACAAGCATTGAATGGTTTAATTGGGAAAGGTGTTCCGCAAGATTGGGCAACACACGCTATCGGCCACGAATTAACAGCTCTTTACGGATTAGATCATGCACAAACTCTTGCCATTGTGTTACCTGCATTACTTAAAAACCAATTTGAGAATAAAAAGCAACGACTCGCACATTATTCTAAAGCTGTTTTTAAATTAAATTATGCAACAGAAGGAAAACTTGCTAAAGCGGGTATTGATAAAACCGAGAAATTTTTTAGATCTCTCGGTTGCAAGACACGTCTTAATGAATATGGAATTCCTAAAAAAGACATAAAAAAAATCGCTACCAAAGTTTTAGAAACTTCAGCGGGAAAAAAGCTTGGAGAAAAAAAGTCAATTGGACAAGAAGAAGTAGTAGAAATTTTAGAATTATCTTATTCAAATAATTCATAATTTTTATTGTCACCTATGTTTTTTAGATTAAAAATTAAGCGACAATTCTTAGATTAAACATATTATTACCGCATACGCCCTCCTTTTTACACAAGTTTATAAATAACTTTTTAAATAATTGGAAGAAACTAACTGAAAATTTTAAATTACTAAAATCTGTAATTTAAATACATTTTGTAGAAAAAGCTTCTACAAAATGTATTTATATATAAGTAATTAATTGAGGTCAACCATGAATTAAAATTATTCTCCAAAATAAAATGTAATAAAATTGTTTTACAGAATATAGATCTTTGAATTAATTTTTATTACTCATTAGTTCTGTATTTTTTTGGTAAGTTAAAAAAGATAAATTATTATTAAAAAAAGTTGTTCTTTAATATTAAAATGAGTTAATAGCTACGCATAGCTTGAGAAGCTTGGTATTCATAACCTTAGTATAAGGAAGATTTAAATGAGTTTAAATATATGGAAAACCATAAAAGATTTTAAAGATATAAAATTAGAAAGAACAGAAGATGGCATTGCTAAAATTACAATCAATAGGCCTCATGTACGCAATGCATTTCGTCCTGAAACGGTACTAGAATTATTAGAATCACTTGAAATATGCCGCAATAATTCTGGTATAGGTGTCATTATATTAACAGGAGAAGGTAAAGAAGCATTTTGTGCTGGTGGTGATCAGAAAGTTAGAGGCAACGGAGGTTATGTAGGTGGAGATGGTGTTCCTAGATTGAATATATTAGATGTGCAAAAATCAATTCGATCGATGCCTAAACCAGTCATTGCAATGGTTGCTGGTTATGCAATTGGTGGAGGCCACGTATTGCATATTGTCTGTGATTTAACAATTGCTGCTGACAATGCAAAATTTGGGCAAACAGGACCTAAAGTGGGTTCTTTTGATGGAGGTCTAGGTAGTAGTTACTTAGCGCGTATTGTTGGGCAAAAAAAAGCACGAGAGATATGGTTTTTATGTAGACAATATAACGCAGATCAAGCATTAGAAATGGGTCTGGTGAATAGAGTAGTACCAATTGACGAACTAGAGTCCGAAACACTAAAATGGTGTCGAGAAATTCTTGAACATTCTCCTTTGGCATTACGATGTCTTAAAGCAGCTCTAAACGCGGATTGCGATGGGCAAATGGGCTTGCTTGATTTGGCAGGCAATGCCACTTTACTTTATTATTTAAGCGAAGAAGCGAAGGAAGGAAAAAATGCGTTCATCGAAAAAAGAAAACCTGATTTCAAAAAATTTGAAAGATTTCCATGAGGTTGTATGACTTTTTTATCTTTGAAAGCTTGGTTATTAGCTTCCCGACCTAAAACGCTTGTTGCTGCAGTAACTCCAATTATTGTTGCTTCAGCAGCAGCATTTTCTACACTAAAAAATACAAATCAACATGTTGTTCTAATTTACAGCCTTTTGGCATTTTTAGCAGCCATTTTTATACAAATTGGTACTAATTTTATTAATGATGCCCTTGATTTTAAAAAAGGAGCAGATACAGAAACACGTTTGGGCCCAAAAAGAGTAACGCAAAGTGGTATTTTTTCTGCAAGAAAAGTTATTATAGCTGGGTTTATTTGCTTTTTTTTAGCAGTTCTTATTTCGCTGCCTTTAGTGCTTAAAGGTGGAATTCCAATTCTTGTTATTGGAATTTTATCTTTGATATGTGCATACATATATACCGGAGGCCCATATCCTCTGGCTTATATAGGGTTAGGTGAAGTATTTGTGGTCTTGTTTTTTGGGATTGTGGCTGTAAATGGGCTTTTTTATATTCTTACAAACTCAATTGGTTTACCTTCATTGGTAGCGGGTGTTCAAGTTGGGTTAATGGCAACAGTCATGATAGCAATCAATAATTTTCGCGATTATGAAAGCGATAAATTGGTTGGTAAAATGACTCTTGCAGCGCGATTTGGTAAAAAATTTGCAAGGATCGAAATAATTTTTTTATATTTAGTGAGCTATTTACTTTGTGGTTTTTGGGTAATGACAAATAATTATTTAGTAGGATTACTTCCTCTTTTAACTTTGCCCTTTTCATGGATAGTTATTAAAGGAATATACAAAAAAAATCCTTCCAAAGAATTTAATAAATATCTGGCAATTTCTGCATTAACTCAATTATTATTTGGCATCTTTATGTTGCTAGGTTTTTTGATGTAGGTAAAATTTGATACTTAAAAATATAAATGAAAGTAAATTTAATATTTATAAAATTGAATATTCAATTTATGAACTAGAACCCATTTCTAGTTTAAATTCTAAATCAAAAGAAATGTTGCGAAGGGATGGTTGTCTTTTTCGAATTCATTTTAAAGATTTGGGAATTGGATATTCTGATTGTTTTTCTTGGCCAGAATTAGGTGATACCTCTTTGTCTGAAAAAGTAAAAATGGTTCAAGTCGGAAAAATGGATTTTCATATAGAAAAAAGTTTTTCGATTGCTAAAACTGATGCTTTTTATAGATTTAATAGAGAAAATGCATTTAAAAAATTATGCCTTATTAAAAATCATTTTACATGTGTTAATTTTAACTTATTAACAACAAATTTTATTGAAAATTTGAGAAAAGAAGGTTTTGAATACATAAAATTAAAGTGTGGATTCAATTTAGAAAAAGAAGCATCTTTTTTAAAAAAAATAGTTCCTATTTTAAAAATTTGTAATATTAAGGTAAGATTAGATTTTAATGGCTCTTGTTCATTTGACGGAATGTATCAATTTCTTCAAAGTTTAGATAAAAATTTGAGTGTTATTTCTTTTATAGAAGATCCTTTTAAAAAGATAAATAATGAATGGATGCAAATTAAACAATTTTTTCCAGATCTGGGAATTGCGCTCGATAGAACAAATAATAATTCTGATTATTGTAATAAAAATGAAGCATATGATTATTTAATTTTGAAACCAGCTATACAGAACCATGATGAGATACTAAATTGTAAACATTATAATATAGAGAGAAAAAAAATTTTGTTTACAAGCTATATGGATCATCCATTAGGACAACTTAGTGCACTTTATGAAGCATCAGAATATTATAATAGTAATCATAATAATACACAAATTTGTGGTTTTTTAACTCATGATTTATATAAAAAAAATTCTTATTCAGAAAGAATTAAGGTAAATTTTTCACAGATAGTTCCTCCTCAGGAAGGATTTGGTTTTGGATTTGACGATCTTTTAGAGAATGAAAATTGGAGAAAAATATGGTAGAAATTGATTGGACTTCAAAAGAGTCTCTTTTTCTATATAACTCAAAATTAAGTTTAATAAAAAACTTTGATTTTAAAGATATAATAAAAATTTGTGATCTTAATGGCCATATTTTTATAGCAACTTCAGGCTCAACTGCAATGAATCCAGAAGATATCAAGTTTGTTGCGTTAAAAAAATTAGCAATATTAGAATCAGCAAAATCAGTGGTTGATCACTTAGAATATAAAAGCAATGATACTATATTAAATATATTACCTTATTTTCATATTAGTGGTTTAGCAAATTATGCAAGATCTTATATTTCTGGATGTAAAATAGTTGATTTGTATTCTGATAATTTAAAATGGAATCCTCATTATTTTGTGAGTGAGGCTCAAAAAATTAATGCAACAATTACATCTTTAGTTCCAACACAAATTTTTGATATAGTAAAAGAAAATTTAAAATCACCAAAATCGTTACGTGCTGTTGTGGTCGGTGGTGGAGCCATTTCTTTTGATTTGTATGTAAAAGCAAGAGAACTTTTTTGGAATATTTTACCAAGTTACGGAATGACAGAATGTGGGTCACAAATTGCAACCGCGGCAGTTGATTTTGTTTGGGATTCTGAATTTCCTAAGTTAGATATAATGAAACATTTAATAGTAAAAATCAATGAAACTGGTAATATATGTATTGCAGGAAATTCTTTGTTTAGTGGATATTTACTAATAAATGATAACAAATTATCATTTAAAGATTTTCAATTAGAGAATTTAAATGAAAATACAAAAATTAAGCCAACTAAATTTTTGGAAACTTCTGATATAGGCAGTATTATCGATAATAAACTTTGTGTGTATGGTAGAGGCGATAATGTAGTAAAAGTTTTAGGTGAAAGTGTTTCATTAGGTAAATTAAATTCTATATTAGATGCTATAAAGTTAGAGCTCAATTTAAAATATGATGTTATTATTTCTTCAATCAAAGATGAGAGATGCGAAAACAAAATTATTTTTATTTTTGAAGAAGAATGTAATTTTGATTTAAATAAATTGCGTATAATAATTGATGAATTTAATAAAAAAGTATTTCCTTTTGAGAAAGCTAAAATTTTTTATTTAGTTAAAAATATCCCAAAAACAAGCCTGGGAAAGATTAAAAGTTCGCAGTTATTAAATTTGATAAAAAATTCCTGTTTCTATGAATTATAGGAAAAATTTATGAAAAATAATCCTAAAATTATAATTTTAATTCTTGCATTAGGTTATTTAATTGATTTTTTTGATTTGACTATTTTTGCAGTTGTTAGAGTTCCTGCTTTATTATCTCTTGGTGTACAAGAAAAAGACTTAATGAAAGTTAGTTCGTTAATGTTTAATTGCCAGGCGGTGGGTTTAGTTTTAGGTGGGGTTATAAGTGGAATTTGGGGCGATAAATTTGGAAGAATGTCAGCAATTCGGGCTGGTATACTTCTTTATTCTTTAGCAATTATTGCTAATACTTTTGTAACAACTGTTCCTATGTTTGCATTAATGCGATTTCTAGCTGGAGTTGGTTTAGCTGGTGAGTTTGCTGCCTCTATTACTTTATTAAGTGAAATTTTAAACTATTCAGAAAGAGGAAGGTCTTCTGCAATAGTCTACTCTTCAGGAGTTTTAGGCGGATTATTGGCGAGTTTTATTGGCAGTGTTTTTCATTGGAAGGTGCTGTTTTGGGTTGGTGGTATAGCAGGAATTCTATTACTTACACTTAGAGTTTCTTTATGTGACTCTCAATTATATTATAAGTTAAATGATAAAAAGGAAATTAAAAGAGGTAGCTTAAAGTTACTTTTATTAAAAAAGGACTCATTAATAAGAGTTATAATTTTTATAGTTTCTCTTTTCCCTTTTTGGTTTATGGCTTTTCTTGTAAATTTTTCACCCGAAATTGCGCGTTATATTGGTATAGCAGCAACTATTAGTCAAGGTGTAGCTTTGTCGTGTTACTTTATAGGGTCGCTTATTGGTGCTTATTTATTTCCGTTTATTTCTGCATTAACATCAAGTAGGCGTTTAGGAGTTTTTAGTGCTTTAATGATAATGGTTTGTGCTGTAAGCGCTTTTTCTTTTGAAAGTTTAATTTCTTTAACAGCATATTATTTTATAATTTTCTTAGTTGGACTTGCTAGTGGTTATAATGGTTTATTAATGGTTTTTGCGGCAGAAAATTTTGGTACAAATCAAAGAAATATTGCAACTTCTGTTATTTCAAATTTTGCAAGATGTTCTATAATCTTTATGAATGCATTTGTTCCATGGATTGTTTTTCAATTTAAGCATGTGTGGCTTGGTTTATTATTTTCTGCTTTTGCATTTTTGTTTTTAACTGTTATTTCTTTAATAAAAATTAAAGAAATAAAATTAAAATCACTTGATTTTTTTGAAAAAGAAAATGCTTCTTAATTTTAAGAGCAGCTTTTATGAGCTTCTTGTATAAGTACTTTTGCTTGTGCCAGGCTTTCTTTGCTCATTGCTTCGCCAGATAATAGTAAAGCTATTTCATTTAATTTTTCTTGTTCATTTGCTTTCGCAATTTTTGTAATTGTTTTGTTTTCTTTAAATTCTTTGTAAACTATATAATGATTTTCTGCAAAACATGCAACTTGAGGAAGATGGGTTATACAAATTGCTTGTCTGCCATCTTTTTTGCAAAATTCAGAAAGTTTTTTACCAACTTTTGTAGCAATATTTCCGCTGATACCTGAATCAATTTCATCAAATACAAAAACACTAACAGCTTCTTCTGCAAATAAAATTCCTTTAATCGCTAGCATAATTCTTGATAATTCGCCACCGCTTGCGATTTTTTCAATTTCTTGAGGATCAATGCCTAAGTTAGTTGTAAATAAAAATTGTGCGCGTTCGCTGCCAAATTTATTAAGAGCAAAAAATTCATTTGCTATATTCGAAAGCAAGTTATTTTTTATAAGTTCATCATGTTTAAAAAAATCAAAGTTATTTTTTGAAGACTTAAGTATACAAACAAACTTAGATTTTTTCATGCCAAGTTCAATTAGTTCTTTTTCAATTGATTCTGAAATTAAAGATAATTTTTTCTCTCTAGTGACTTTGAGTTGTTTTGCTAAGGTAACGCAATTTTTCATTTTTAATTCACATGAGGCTGAAAATTCTTTAATTTCTTGTTCTTGTTTATATAATTTATTAATAAAATCTTCACATTTCTTTCTATATTCTTCTATGTCTTCTATTTTAGGTCCAAATTTTAGTAATAATTTATTATATATTTCTATTCTTGAGTTTGCTTTATCAAATTCTTGTTCATTGATATCAAAATGTTGAGAATTTAATTCAATATTATATGCAAAGTCTTCAGTTAATAAAATGATTTCATCAAGTTTTTCTTCTAAGTTAATGAAATACTTATTCTCTGATATTTTACTTAGTTTATTAATATTCTTTTTGCATTTTTTAAATAAATTTATACAGTTTATTTCGTTAGTATATATATTTTCAGTTATCTCAAAGCAAAGTTTCTTTAATAGTATTGAATTATTTCCTTTTGAAATTATTTCTTCAATTTTTTTAAATTCATCTATAGAATATCCTGATTCTTGTATTTGTGAGAGTTCAAATTCATATAAGGATCTTTCTCTTTTTAATAATTCAAGTTCTTGCAGCATTTTTTTTAATTTTTTAATACTTTCATGAGTTATGTTGTATTCATTTAAGTATTTTTTGTATAATTTAGAGTTTCCACAAAATTCATCTAGAAAATAAGTGTGCATTTCATTATCAAGAAGTTTTTGATTTTCAAATTGGCTGCTAATATCAATTAGTTCTCCAGCGATTAATTGTAATGTTTTTAAACTAACTATATTTTCATTAATAGAGGCTTTGTGTTTTCCGCTTCTATGGATAAAACGTTTTAATATAATTTCAGTAGGGTCTTCGGAGTATTGAGGAATTCCATACTTTTCTAGTAGTAAAAAAACTTCTTCATGTTGAATTGTTGGAGAAAAAATACCAGTTACCTGCGCACTATCAAATCCATGCCTAATAATATTGATATCTACTCGACATCCTCTCAATAAACTTAATGCATCAACCAGTAAAGATTTGCCTGATCCCGTTTCTCCAGTAATGACGTTAAGTCCTTTTAGAAAATCTACAGTGATATTTTCAGCAATTGCTAGGTTTTGTATATTGAGATTCTTTAACATTTTTCATCCTTAAAAATGATTTTAAGCAAAAAGGTTTTAAGAATAGCAAATTTTACATTTTGTTTAAAATATTCTTGCGTAATAAATATAATTTGCCAAGATAAGTGTCTTGTTATAAAAACGCTAGGCTTTCTTAAGTTATAGCTTGTAGAGGAGAGTATAAGCATGGCAAAGTATTTTAAGATGGTTATGTCACATTTTTCTCAATATCTTCCACCTCGCAGAGTGACTAATGATGATCTCAGCAAAGTCATGGATACTAATGATGCTTGGATTACAGAGCGTTCTGGTATAAAAGAAAGGCGTTTTGTTGAAGAGCCTACAACAACTTCTGATTTGGCAATTGAAGCAGTAAAAAAAGTTTTTGTGCAATCAAATTTACAAGCTAAAGATTTTGATTACATTATTGCTTGTAGTTTATCCCCAGATTATTATTTTCCGGGTATTGCCCCAATAGTTCAAAATAAACTTAGTTTTCCTAATATTCCTGCAATTGATATTCGGGTTCAATGTAGCGCGTTTGTCTACTCAACGCAGCTTGCTCAAGCAATGATCCAAAGTGGTCAATATAAAAGAATTCTTATGGTTTTTGCAGACGTACAAAGTAAGTTATTAGACTTATCAAATCATGGCAGAAATGTTGCTGTTTTATTTGGTGATGGTGCTGCTGCTGTTGTTTGCGAAGCTCAAGAGTGTACAGAAGCAGAGATGCCTACCGTTTTTAATAAAAGCTCAGGAGTGATTGATACTATTTTGGGAAGTGATGGAATTGGTGCAGAATTATTGTTACTTCGCTCACCAGGCACAGCAACACCAGGTTTTTTAAATTCTGAAACTATTGCAAATAAAAGCTGTCATCCCCAGATGGAAGGACGGCACGTTTTTAAACATGCTGTTAGTAGAATGTGTGAAGTTGCCGAGGCTTTAATGAAAAAACATAAAATTACTTCTAAAGATATTGCTTGTCTGATACCGCATCAAGCAAACTTACGTATTAGTGAATTGGTTCGTGAAAAAATGGAACTATCGCCTGAAAAAGTTTTTAATAACATTCAAAAATATGGAAATACAACTTCGGCAACAATACCTGTTTGTATTAATGAGGCGTTAGAAATAGGAAGGGTTAAAAAGGGAGATCTCATTTTAACAGTTGCTTTTGGTGCAGGTTTTACATGGGGTGGTAGTTTAATTAGACTTTAAATTCTAGTTATTAAAATTATTACGTTTGTTTTGTAGTTTAATCTTTTTTCAATATATTTTCTAACTCCTATTCTCATTTCTTCTTGCAATAATTCATCAGTTAGAGTTTTTCTTTTACTTATGGCTTCAATTGCATTATGTAGTATTAGCTCTATTTTATTAATAAGTTCTTCTGGTCTTAATGGAACGCCTTTTAATGTTACGGTGGGTATGCCCAAAAGCTCATAATTTTTTTGTTCAAAAACTAAAGAAATAGCAGCAATACCTGTAGTAGCAAGCAAGACTCTTTCTTTATAAATTTGACTATTTTGTGAAAAAATTCCTCCTGGACAAACATATTCTCGGCCAAATTTTACTCTTTCATTAATGCTTGTATTGTGCAAACCAATGCTGATAATATCTCCATTTTCTGCTAATAACGCATTTTCAGAACGAATACCACAAGACATAGCTAGTTCACGATGTTTCTTTAAATGTCGATAGGTACCATGTATTGGAAGAAAAAATTTTGGCTTTGCAATTTTAATGCATTTAATAAGATCTTCTTGATATCCGTGACCACTTACATGAATAGAATTATTATCTTTTGAAGTGATAACAGTGCATTCTTTTCTTGTAAATTGAGTGACTAAACTTTCAATTGCTTTTTCATTTCCAGGTATAACACGAGATGAAAATATGATAGTATCATGAGCATTGACTTTGACATCAACAACATTATCCCATGCAAGGCGATGTAACCCAGAAAATGATTCACCCTGACTTCCTGTGCATATAATACATATTTCGTGTCGTGGATAATCTTTAATATTATTTAAGTCGATTATAGTATTATTAGAAAAATTTAATAAGCCAAGTCTATTTGCTATTTCAGTATTTCTAAGCAGTGATCTTCCAAATAAAACTATTTTTCGACCTGTTAAATACGCTGCATCAAAAATACTTTGCAATCTCCATATATTACTTGAAAATGTAGCGAGTACTATCATTCCTTTTTCATTGGTTAAATAATTAACAAGACTTGATGTAATATCAGATTCACTTAAATCTTGGCCTGTTTGAAATGAGTTTGTACTATCACTCATCATGAGTGTAACTTTTTTATTTTTAATTATTTTTTCAAGATTTTCGTGGGTACTACTTTTTTCTGGAGGATGATAATCAATTCTAAAATCTCCCATGTGTAAAATATTACCAAATGTTGTTTCAAAAAAAAGTCCTGAAGCATCTGCTATACTATGATTTACTTGAAAAATAGTGACCTTCATGTTTCTAAAAAATATTGTTTCAAAAAAATTCCACGTGTTAAAAATAGCATCATTAATTTGAAACTCTTGAAATTTTGATTTTATAAGCTCAATTGTAAATTGAGTTCCATAAATAGGAGCTGGATATTTTTTAAATAAATACGGTAACGCGCCAATGTGATCTTCATGGCCATGTGTAATTAACCATGCATCAGGTTGTATTTGTTGCTCATCAATATATGTCGTGTCAGGTAAAATTAAATTAACCCCTATCAATGAAGAGTCTGGAAAAAGACTTCCTGCATCAATAAAAAAGTATCGATCCATAACGCAAAGTATAGTCATATTCATCCCTATCTCGCCGCAACCGCCGAGTGGGATGAGTTTTAAAGAAGAAGAGTCCATTTATTATCCATTCACTTATTTTTGTTAACTGAAAATTGAAAAGGATATGTCACAACAACAGGGCCGTACTTTGGTTTTGGAAAATTCCACACCATTAACCTTGATTCAATGCAATTTATCAAATTTTTATCAATCATGTTTGAGTCCAATATTTTTATATTTTTAGCCTTTCCTGATTCAAGTATAGTCCAGCTAATCTTCAAATCACCGTGAAGTCCTGGATTTTTTCTGAGAGCAGCATTATAGCATGAGCGAATTTCTTCTGTTTTATTAAAAATCACAAAATCAACCATTTTTTTATCGATAATAGCCTTGGGTGGGGGTAGATCTGGAATTTTATAAATTCCATTTGAATAGTATGCATTGTACATCAAATTATTAAATATTGTTTCATCTGCTTTTTTTTCTTTTGATCTTCTAAAATCAGATGGAATAATAAGGTCATCTTTTGCAATCCAGATAACAGATGTCGTTTTTGGATATAACATTTTATTACTATAATAAATGGGATAGTTTTCTTTTTCTAAAATTTTATTTCTATAACTGGAATTCTCTGCAATTTCAGCAATTCTTTCTGCAATTTTAAAGTTATTATATTCTATATTAAAAGATTTGTCTGGTTGTGGACCTAAAACTTGTCGTGTAGATGGAGGATCAACAATCCCATTTTTTCTTGATTTATATTCTTTTTCATACAAATCTTTTAAAATTATGTGCTCCAATTCTAAGTATTCAAGAATTGCTTTATCTGTGTTTTTTAATTGTTCAAGTCTTTTTAGTAAGGTTACATATTGTGAACTACCTTCAATGCCAGAAATTACGCTAGTCATAGCAGGATATGGGCGAAGATAAGAATAATATCTAGGAGAAAATTTGGATATCCTGTAGCTTTCTAAGGATCTGTAATTGTCATAAATGCTTTTTTCCCAAGATTCTACTTGAATTGTTTGATCAACATATTTATGAGAATTTTTTAAAAATGGAATTATTGATTGAGAGTTTCTCCCTTTTTCTGAAGCTTCCCAACGTTTTAAAAGTTCATATACCCAAAAAATTGCAAGTTTTTCATTTTCATTTGGATCGTACTTAGATTCGTATACAAAAGGAAGAAGTCTTATATTTTCTGGCGCAATAAATCTTATTGAAACCTGAGATGGTAAATGAATTAATCCCGTGTCGGCTACCATGGGGGCTTTTAACAACCAAAATAAAAAAGGAAGAAAAACAATACCTGTTGCAATCATGCTAATAGGTATTACACTTCTTTCGATTGGTAGATCATATTCTGGCATTTGAAATATTTTGCTTTCTATTTTTTGAACTTTTATTTCTTTAATTTTTTGTTCTTTTTCAATTTTAAAAGCAATATCAAATCCATTTAATTGAATTTTTCCTCTTGAGCCATAATCTAACGGTACAATTAAGGGTTCATCAATTGTCGATATTTGTAACAGAGATCCTCTTGGCGAAGTGAATTCTTTAAAATTTCCAAATTTGCTTCCTGTACTTAAAAAACCTTCTAATCTTGGGTCTAAAACGATATCAACACGATTTCTTCCAATATTAAATAGACCCATTTTTAAAAATGCTCTTGAGTAGGGTATTAAGATATCATATTTTGTTTTTCCACCAAATCTAATTTTTTTTGAAAATAAAGAGTTGATTTTAAATTTTTTTTCTAACTGCAATGCTCCCATCTGAAAAACTTGAAGAAACAAAAAAGTATTATCGCTCAATATTTTCTTTTTAGATTTTTTGTAATTAACCATATCGGTTACCTTTCAACCGCTATGTCAAAATCATCATAACCAAACTGCGAAAATAATTTAATAATATATTTAATATTATTAAAAGGAACTGATTTATCAGACCAAATTTTAATTCTTGAAATTGAAGGATCTTGAACCCTCATTAGCATTGAAGTTAGCATTATATTTTGTCTTTTTTCTTCAAAATAATCAAGAAATTTTACAGCTTCTTTTGGTAAAGAAAATCCTACTCCAGTATCAAAAATTATTTTTATATTTTTTTGCTTGTCATTAGTTACATATATTGCAATAGCTGATTTTCTTTCATTAATAAAGAATCCGTTACCATAATTTTTTATATCATTAAGTTTTACATAATTTTGCGCTGAGGATTCAAATAAAAAAAATTCTTGCCTAACTCGTATTGTTATAATATATAACATCCAGCTTATAAATGCAGCCATGCTTAATGCAAAAACTAGTTGTCTTGATTGAATGCGATATCTAAATAAATTACTTTGTCTTTCTTCTCTCCAAACGCCAAATTTTCTCGTTGCGATAGTAAACATTTTTTCCTCAATCAATTTTAATAAAATCAAGAATAATTGTTGCTGGTGCAAAATTATAATTTTTATTTATTTTTTTATTTTGCTTATCTATTAGTTCAAAAGTAGCTTTTAAATGCTCAACATGTTTTTGATAATCTAAATCATATTTAAATAAAACTCCGTATGTTCTTGCTGGAAATAATGTTGAGTTATTTTTAAAATAAGAAATTTTATCACTAAAATCTTCTCTCCATTTTTTTCCTAAAATTATGACATCATGATCTGGAAGTGGTGCGACTATACTTTTTAATGGTCCAAAAAGAACATTATCTTGCATAAATACAAATACGGGAGAATTATTATTTAGATTAGCCTGGTTTTTTAAATCAACAAATTTAGTATTTTCAGTATTTACAGTTCTAATGTTGTAAAAAACTACCTTACGGTCATTAATTTTTAATATTTCAATAATAGTAAACAAAAACCCAATACCAATTGTAGTAATGAGTGCAAATCCCCAATGGGTCCATGCGAAGCTAGATAATTTCTTCTTCGTCAGGAATCTCTTGTAAACCTGCTTCTGAACTATCATCTCGTCTTCCTTTCGACTCTCGTTTACTTTCGCTAAAGTTTGAACTATCGTTATCAAAGTTATCTGACGCGCTTCCTTGATTTTCTTGTGCCAAAACACCTCCAGTAAACATTGGTTGCATTTCAGGTGCTAAAATATTTAAAACTACGCACAGACTATGTTCCATTTCAGCTTCAAGTCGCCACGCAATTGCATCAAGAATTCCAAAAGGCAACATTAACAATACTGCAGAAACAAGTGAAATCGCTAAAGGAAGTAAAGCATGAGAAAGACCAGCTGAAAAAGCAAAACTTTTTATTCCTAATTCTAATCCTTCAACCATTCTAAAAGAGGTCCAAATACCTTGAACAGTAGCAATTGCACCAAGTAAAACACAAGCTGCAGCGAGATTCGGTAATTGATTAATACGTCTGCGAATTCTCGGAAAAAACCTTAAACTTTCTTCAGAAACAATAGAGCGCACCCGCATTGGGTCATTTTCATAAGCTTCAATTGCCTTTAAAGTTAGCATTGGAACAGAGGTTCTTGATGTTGCTTTTGTAAAGCTTCTTGCTCTTTCCATATCATTTGCAGCAAGCATTCTTTTCATTGAAGAATTAAATTTTTCAAAATTAATTCTGTAAACAAATTGTAGGACAATGAATTTTTCAAAAATAATAATATATCCTACTGCTACAAAGGCTAAAATAATAAATGGAATAATTTCACCATTTCGATACATTAAAAAAATATCATTGAGCATAATATATCCCTATTTTTCAATCACAAAATCTTGTTTAAAATCAGTTTCATTCAGACCAATTAATTCTAAAGGATTATTTAGTAAATTAATGAGTTCATTTTCTGGATTAAATTCATCTCTAAGTGAGTTAAAATCGTACTCAAATTCAGGAAGTTTTACATCTTCAATGCTTGTAGGTTCTGGGTCGCCATTAATTTTAATACTATTGTTTATTGAGTCAGAATTTACTGGATTTATAATTAAAAAAATTGAAACAAAAATTAATAGTTTAAAAATTTTATTTTTAATTTTAAAATTTTTTGGCATTTTGTGTTCCTTGGTTATTAAGGTTAACTTAATAATTCTTATTATAAACTTTTATAATTAAATTTCAAAATAATTTATTCATCATTTTGACAAATTGGGGAGAAAATTTTGCATCTAGGAAAAATTTCATTGTTTTCTTCAACTAAATTAATTCTTTTTTCGGTTATTTCAGCAACATTTTTAAAAGTAAAATTTTTAATTTTATTATTTATAGCTTCTTCATTTTGAACACAGCAAAATTTATATTTAACTTCATATTGATTTAACTCATGTACAGCTTGTGCTAAAGTAGCGCTTCCTGCAAAGAAGTCTAAACAATTAATTATTTTTGATTTGGGATTTTGATACATTGAAATAAGATGTTTAATTAAACCTACAGGTTTTGGAAAGTCAAAAACTTTTTCTCCATGAAAAATTTTTTTTAACTGAAATTCACCATCTTCGTTAGATTCGCAGTCTACAGTAAGATCATCTGTAGCTTGTTTAAATTTTATCTCATCCTTTAACACTTTTCTTCTAAGACCAAAATTTTTTGTAATAAATACGCAATTGTCCAAAATTTCTTGAGACACTCTAAATCGTCCCTTTACATGAACATCATTCAAAAGTTTTCCATTTAATATAGTTGCATCCGAGTCTAAATGTATTTTTAAAGTTCT
Organism: Spirobacillus cienkowskii; assembly: GCA_003339605.1. Lineage (GTDB taxonomy): Bacteria > Bdellovibrionota_B > Oligoflexia > Silvanigrellales > Silvanigrellaceae > Silvanigrella > Silvanigrella cienkowskii. Next base: position 27,575 of record QOVW01000006.1, read on the forward strand.
ATTAATATATTCTCCTTTAAGATAAGTTCCATCTGGACATTTTGCTATAGTATTTTTCTTTAAAATTCTATTAGAAATAATATTTGAACTATTAAGCACAGGGCGATTTTTTTCTGTTAGCTCTTTTCCAATAAGTTTTAGGAGTTTACCTTTGTGACTTGAAAATACTAAAATATATTCTATTACATTACTAATATGTTTATTTAAAAAAGATGGCTTTCTTTTTTTTCTCCACTTGAGGGTTCCAATATGATTTTCGCGGCCAAAAATTTCTCGCATAAGAATTGTTAAACTAGCAAACTCTCGCTCATCAATTGAAACAAACATAATTCCACTCTCATCAAGAATTTCACGAGCGAGGAGAAGTCTAGGCATCATCATATTTAACCAAATATCGTTATTGTTATCCAAGTTCTGTTCTTTAAAGCAATCATTATAAATAAACTTTAAGCCACTATTATAAGGAGGATCAATATAAATAATGTCAAACTTAAAATTTAATTTTTTAATATACTTAAGTGTTTCAAGATTATCGCATTTAATTAAAATATTTTCGTTTTTGAGAATTTCATTTGTTAGTTTATAGTTGGTAGTGTGTTCGTAAAATTCAAATAGAGGCTTTTTAAAAGCTATTTCAAAACATTCATTTTTTCCATTGAAGTTAAGACTAACCACGTCAGCCCTTATTCTTCTTCATCTTCATAAATAATAATGTCTTCCCACGAAAAACCATTAGCTACAATAACTATCTCAAATTCTTTGCCGTCTTTTTCTATAAAATTTTCAGTAAAAAAACATTCTTTACCATCAATATTAATAAAATTTGGAATTTGTTCTTCCTCGTCATTATAACCTGCGTTACGATATAGTTCTTCAGTTTTTTCACGTTCGACAAGATAGTATTCTCCCTTGATAGGTGACATTTTTACAAGTGTATCCGACAAAGCCATGAGGTATCTCCTTAGAAGAGGTTAGCAAACGAGAAGTATGTTATTCTAATTAATAGGAGGCGACAAGACATTAATGAGAAAATTAAATCAGCTATTAGGCGAAGAACAGCTAACTAAGCCAGTTTATGAAAGAAAGAAGTATTTAAGAAAATTACTTACTCAAGAAAGAAAAATTCTTTATCAAAAAACTCATCACCAAGATTGGGGAACAAGACAGTTCTTTAGATCTTTGGAATTACTTAATTTAGATGTAACAAAATTAAAAAAATTACAAGAAAATAATAAAATAAATATAGCTTGTTTTTTCCCTATTAGGTGTGAGTTAGATATTGCATCCTTAGCGGATGAAAATTGGATTTTTCCTAAAATTTCTGAAAATAAAAATCTCAAGTGGTTTAAGCTAGGAAAAAATTTAGATAATTTAATAAAAAATAGCATTGGTATTTTTGAATTACCAGAAGATATGTGTTTTGATTATTCATTTGATATGCCTAAATTGATATGTTTTTTGCCTGGTTTGGCAGCCTCTCAAGATGGTTATAGACTTGGATATGGAGGAGGGTATTATGATATTTTTTTAAGTAAAATGAAAAATCATGTTACATCAATACTTTGCCTACCTTCTAATGATTTTGTTTTAGATGAAATACCCTTCGAAGATCATGATCAAAAAATTGATTTAATTGTTTGGTAATTTAATAACTTAATTTTAAGATTTTATGTTATATGTATTTTTAATTCGTTTTTTTTAAAAAGTTAATATTTTATATAAAATCAATTTTTAAATTAATTTAAAATTGTATATTTATATTTTATAAAATTCTATAATTTTATTTACTTTTCTTATTTTGTTATATTAATAAGGAAATTTTTTAATAGTCAATAAATTAATACTGTTAAATTGTAAAAGTCGTAAATATTGACAAACATAATTCTCATTTGCTAAATTTTAAATTAGTAAACATTAATAATTTATATAATTTTTATATGTAAGATGAGGAATTTTATGTATTGTACAAAAAATATTTCTTCGATAATGTTGCTTTCTTCTGTGTTTTTTTACTCATGCAACAGAAAAGACAGTTCAGTAATTGAATCAAAAATTTTGCCCCATGCTGTAATAAACGAAGAACCAATTTTTTGTACAGATATCAACGATAACACAAAAAATCCACTAGCTGTATATCAATGGCATTTAAAAAATACAGGTCAAAGTTCTTTTGCGTCAGAGCCAGGCGTCCCTGATGAGGATATAAATATTGAAAATGTTTTAAAGAATGAATGCTTAAGTGGTTTTGGAATTCATGTTGCTGTAGTCGATTCTGGTTTGCAGTTAACGCATCCATCATTAGTTCCTAATATAGTAAATAATAATAGAACAAAATCAATTAATTTTAGAGATAATCAGTTATTACATAATGATCCTTCTCCAATTCCTGATGATGACGATGATCATGGCACAATGGTTGGTGGCATTATTGCAATGAGAAGTAACATGGGATTTGGAGGTTCTGGCATTGCTCCAAGAGCAAAATTGGCTGGGTATAATATTATAAATAACGAACTTGGTGTTCAAATTTTTCAAAACTTTGTTGATTCACTTGGCGGTTCTGATGCTTCAAAAGAAAATGATATTTTTAATATGAGTTATGGTGATAGTAATATAAGCCAAATACCTTTAGACGATCCAATTGTTTTGGCTTCAACAACAGTTTATCGTTATGGCACAAGAAATTTAAGAAATGGAAAAGGTGCAATTTATGTTAAAGCTTCAGGCAATGGATTTAGTAAGATAAGTGATGATCCTGAATCTACTATGGCGTGTATGATGGCACAAAATCTCAATCTTTCCTGTCAAAATTCAAACATGAATATTGATAATACCCTTCCCGAAGTGATAACCGTTGGTGCATTAAATGCTAAGGGTAAAAAGACGAGCTATTCTACAACCGGTTCTTCATTGTGGATTAGTGCTCCTGGAGGAGAATTTGGATTTGATAAAGATTGGTTAAATGAGCATTTTGCAAGATTTGGTCATACAATTAATTGGGAAAAACTTCGACCAACTTTAGGGGAACCAGCAATAATTACAACAGATGTTGCAGGTTCAAAATTTGGTTTGAGTAAGTTAATCAGTTATGAAGTAACAAATTATATGGATCCCAAATTAAAATTAAATGAAATTTTTAGAATTAGAAACGCATTTAATGGTGGACAAGTATTAGATAGTAATGGAGTAAATTTGAATTCAAAATTTAATTATACAAACTCAATGAATGGAACTTCATCTGCAACGCCTGTAGTATCTGGAAGTATAGCATTAATTTTAGAAGCAAATCCAGATTTAACTTGGAGAGATGTTAAATATATATTAGCAAAAACGGCAACAAAAGTTGATCCATATTTTGAAGGTATAAAGGTTAAAATTTATAATGATGAAGAGTATCAAGCAGAAGATGGATGGGTTACTAACTCAGCTGGGTTTAACTTTTCCAATTGGTATGGTTTTGGTCGAGTTAATGTTGAAAATGCTGTAAAATTAGCTAAAAATTATGATGTAAATTTAGGAGAATACATTGAACTACCATGGCATCCGGTTAATGGAGAAATTGATCCTGTAGATGTGCAACCAGGATCTTTAGGTTATACGCATGAATTTCAGCAAATTTCAGAAGAGAATAATATTAAAATAGAATCAGTTAGAGTTGAAGTTACTGTAGAAAGTGATTTTATAGGTGATGTCGGTTTTGAGTTGACTTCTCCAACTGGCACAAAGAGTATTATCTGGAATATAGGAAATGCGTTTTCATTTAGTGAGAGTTTAATTAATATGCCTTTGCAAAGTAACGCTTTCTATGGCGAAAATGCTGCTGGTTTGTGGAGTTTAAAAGTCATAAATAGTGGATTTAATTCAAATAGTGTTAAATTTAAAGGAGCTAGAATTCAGTTTTCAGGATCTAAAAGTTCAATTTAATTTAAATAGATTATTTTTTTAATTTTAAAACATAAAAATTATTGAGGTGAATAATGAGTTCAAGATTATTTAGTATATTAACATCATTTATTGCTATTATGTTTTTTTATAATTTTAAAATATTCGCTGAAGAAAGTAAAAAGCTTGATGAAAAAAAAATAGTAGAAGATCAAGTTAGAGAACTAATTGTTGAAGATACTTTTACTCAGGGTGGAGTAAATTATACTTTATATCAAGGAATTGTTGCTAGAGTTGAGAAAACAGAAAACTCAAATCAAAGTGGTTTTTCTAATAGAAATAAAAAACTAAAATTTTATAATTCTGAGAATATTTATTCTTATACAAATAAAATTTTATTAGACAAAGGAATGTTTAAAATTTATCATAAGCAAACTGATTTAAATAGAATTACAGAACCAAATTCTGATAATAATGATTTTTTAGCTAATCCACCTACTAGAAATATTAAAAATTCAGAATATAAAACTGCTTTTAATAATTCTTCTAGAAAATTTGGAGTTCTAACTGGTAATATTGTAATTAAAATTAGTCCTGATAAAACTTTACCTCCTCTTGATTCTTCTTATAAATTAGTAAGAGAATATCAAAATATGGGGTTATACTTAATAAATATTCCAAAAAATGTAAAACTAGGAAAGGCTCTCGAAGATCTTAGGGATAAAATTCAAAAACATGATCAAATTTCGGCAGATTTTTCATCATCTGTAAATGTAGAAGTTCTAGAAAACTTTAAATCACAAAGATAATTTTTTAATTAATTAAGGTTTTACAATGCACAAGATTTTAAATTTTTTGTTATTTAAACTTTTTATTTTAATTTCTTGTACAGAAAAAGATAAAAATGTATTGGTAAATGATAAAAATAAAATATTTTTACTAGATAATTATTGCACAAATATTGATGATTATGAAAAAAATCCACTCTCAAAATATCAATGGCATTTAAAAAATATTGGTCAAACTGCTTTTTCATCAGAGGGAGGAGTTATTGGTGAGGATATCAATATTTACTCTGTCTTAAAGGAAGAATGTTTAAGTGGAAAAGGTATTTATGTAGGAGTCATTGACTCTGGTTTGCAAATTGGTCATCCATCGTTATTGCCGAATATTGATAATCGACCAAAAAAATCAAAAACTTGGTCATTAAATTTTAGGCTTGGATCTTATGCTTCAAATGATCCATCTCCTTTGCAAACTGCAAAATCAGATCATGGAACAATGGTAGCGGGAATAATTGGTATGCGCAGTAATTTGGGTTTTGGAGGTACAGGTGTTGCTCCTCGAGTGAATCTTGCTGGTTATAATGTTATTAATCATAGCTTGCAAACTTTCCAAAATTTTCTTGACTCTTTAGGCTTGTCAGAAGCTTCAAAAGGAAATGATATTTTCAATATGAGTTATGGACTTAAAAATATAAGGCAAATTGAATACAGTTCATCATCAATTAAATCTGCTCAATCTGCAATAAAATATGGAACCCAATTTTTAAGAAATAAAAGAGGTGCAATTTATATAAAAGCTTCTGGGAATGGGTTTTCAAATTTAGGTAATTATCTTGATTCTTGTACTATCGCTAACCGGCTTGAAGTTTCATGTCAAAATTCAAACATGAACTATGAAAATACCTTGTATGAAGTTATTACTGTCGGAGCTGTTAATGCTAAAGGAATAAAATCGTCGTATTCAACTACAGGTTCATCACTTTGGATTTCTGCTCCTGGCGGAGAATTTGGAGTTGATAAAATGTGGGTAGAAAAATTATATCAACAAAACGATGAAGATATAATTTGGTCTAACCAAAAAAAATCTATAGGTGAGCCAGCAATTGTAACTACTGATGTGAGTGGACAAAGAAACGGTTATAGCAGAAGAATTACTTACAAAGATCCTGATGAAATATTTGATGTTGGAAATTCATTTAATGCATGTGAAGTTAATGAAAATTCTAAATGTGATTATACAAATTCAATGAATGGCTCATCGGCTGCAGCGCCAATTGTTTCTGGCAGTGTTGCACTTATATTAGAAAAAAATCCTATTTTGAGCTGGCGAGATATAAAATATATACTTGCAAAAACCGCAAAAAAGGTTGACTCAAATTTTAAAGGTATTAAAATTAAAGTAAACGATAATTTAGAATATTTATTAGATCAAGGATGGATAACTAATAAAGCAGGTTTTACTTTTTCAAATTGGTATGGCTTTGGAGTTATTGATGTTGAGAAGGCGGTTGAATTTGCTAAAAATTATAACTTTAGATTTCCCCAATTTATTGAAAAAAATTGGATTTCTAATACTAGTGAAGTCAATTTGTCTAGTAATTTTGGATTTTTTCAAACTGAAATACATATTCCAAAAAATGAATCACTCAATATTGAGTCTATTCAGATTAGAGTTAGTATTGAAAGTCAATATATTGGAGATGTTTCATTAGAATTAATATCGCCTCAAGGAACTAAAAATATAATTTGGCATGCTGGAAATGCTTTTACATCTAATGGCAATTTAGATGATATGCAAATGTTATCAAATGCTTTTTATGGAGAAAAAAGTTATGGTATATGGAAACTTAATGTTATTAACACAGGAATTCATAAAAAAAATCTAAAGTTTAAACAATGGAAACTTAAAGTTTCTGGTCATTAGTAAAATATAATTTATTGTGGCTTATAGGAGAGCTTATATGTTAATTAATAAAACATTGTTCTTATTATTCATAATTAGCTTTTCGATTTTAAGTAAGGAAAAATCATTTTCTTTTAGTTCTAAGTCCAATAAAACCGAAAAATTGATAATTTATAATCATAAAGAAATTGCAAGTAAATTTGCACGTGGAGAGAGTTTTAAGCAAGGACAGGCTATTTATACACTTTATCCAGAGTTAAAGTCAAGTTTTAATGACGATAATAACAGTAAAACATTAATGAAAGAGCATAGAGCAAGTAAGGTAATTGTAACAGAGTCATTTATTATTTATAATTTTCCTAAGTTTGAGCAGAAGCCACGGTATCAAAATCAAGTTGTATTTAATGAAAATACAGAAAGTTTTGGTATTCTTAGCGGATCTATAATTGTTAAAATGAAAAATAATTTGGAGTTTAATGATTCTTCATTTGAAATTATAAAAAAATATCCGGAATTAGGTTATTATATTTTGGCATTACCTAATAAAATTAAAATCGAAGAATCAATTAAAAAAGTCAAATTTAATAAAAATGTTGAGGAATTTATAATTGAGGTTTTAGAAAACTTTCAAGAAACCTTATAGATAATTGGTAATCTATTTATCTTTAATTTTGTAATTATATAAGTGCTAACTATGTATTTTATATTTTTATAATTTAGATAACATAGTGCAAAAAAATTTGCTTTTGTTGCGTTTTTTTATGATGTTCTAAGTTGTTGTTTAATTGATTATTATTTAATGGTAATTTAGTAATATTTTTAATAAATATAAGGAGTGTTATGCCTAATTTTAAAAAGATAATTCCAATATTAATTGGGACAAGTTATTTATTTTTTGGGTGTGGAAATAGAACTTCATCTAGTTCTAATAATCGGTCAGATATTATTGATACAGTTACTTTTAGCGCAAAATTATCAAAAGATATTGATAGTAAAAATTTATCGGAAGATATTGCTGGTGGTAAATTAAAAATTAAAGGAACATATCATGGTTGTTTTGGTAAAGGTGATAATAGCGAATGGTTTTTATCTGAAAAAAAAGATAATAGCAATTTAATTTTCAAGAAAAACGATGTAAATTGTAAAATTAAATTAAATAAACTTGAATTTAACAATGACAATAATACTGAAGAATATAGAATTAATGGTGAACCTATATTTATTTCAGAAAACTATCAAATTAATTCTATTGAATTTATTTCTTCTAATAATAATGGTAAAAAAATTTATATTAAAGCTAAAATTAATCCTATAGACTTCAGCAGTGTTCCTACTATTAGTGTTACTGTTTCTGAAAAATATGATTACAATTTTGAAGGTAGTATTGTAAAAAATGAAAAAGTAGAAATACTTATTATAGATAAAACACATGTTAAAGTGATTCCTTTTAGTGGACAATATGCTATGAACTTAGGCGTTCATATAGAAGGGTTGTCCAATGGTAAAGAAGAAATCAGTTAAAAGTCAATA
>QOVW01000083.1 GCA_003339605.1 Spirobacillus cienkowskii
GAGAACAGGAAGAAGCCAAATATATAAACATTACTATCATTTAGTATTTGTTACAAAATATAGGCGTCATGTTTTTACAAAAGAAATTCTTGAACGCACTGAAATTATTTTTAAAGAAACCTGTGAGCAACTTGATTGCGAACTGATAGAATTTAATGGCGAAGATGATCATGTACATATTCTTGTCAGCATTCCTCCAAAACATTCTGTTGCTATTGTTGTTAGCAAATTAAAAGGAAAATCTTCTTATTTTATTAGAAAAGAATTTTGGGAACATGTTGAGAAAAAATTATGGGGGGATCATTTTTGGAGTCCTAGTTATTGTTCTGTCACTTGCGGTGGCGCACCACTTGAAGTTATTAAAAAATATATTGATGATCAAAGAAAACCATCATCCGAAAAAGGTGTTGCTCAATCTATTCGGGAAAGAAAAGTTCGATTGCGAGCGGACTAATAGTTTTAAAAAAGCACTAACGTGTTTTTTTAATTCTCCGCCCACTTCACTGGCAACAGTTTAGACGGCCTTAACTCGCTCCCAAAGGATCAAGAATGCGGCCTTGTTTTGTTCAATAAATATATCGTAACGTTTTACACAAATTCCCATTTACTTAAATTTTCATTATAATTACAAAAGCCGCCGGAATTTTCTTTTACTAATTGAGAATTTTCTTTAGATAATAACTCACCTATATTTTTAGCAGATTGTTCTGCAGTTATTTTTCCATTAATGTTCATATCTGTTTTTACACTACCTGGATGCAAACTTATAATTGCTATGTCTTTATTTTCTGCACGACATTGCAAAGCTGCAAGTTGCGCATAATGCATGACAGAACGTTTAGAAAGGCGATAAGCAGCATAAGAATAATCGGTATAAGAAGAGTGCCCCATAATACTCGAAACCATAGCAATAACTGAGTGCGGCGCCATAAAAGGCAATATTGCATTATTAAATTCTACTAAGCCAATTAAATTTGTATTAAACACATGCTGAATTTCATTTGCTCCAAGTGACAAGGCGTAGCTTTCGCTCAGCTCATGCACTGTGGATAAAACTCCTGCATTATGCACATAAAGATTTATCTTTAAATTTAATTTCTCAAACAGTTGTTTTATAAACTGAATCGAATTTATTTTAGTAACATCGAGAGTAAGTGGACCAAAAATTTCTTTTTCTTCAAACGTACCTTTGCCACGTGCAGTGGCAATTACGGCATACCCTTGCTTAATCAATTGTTTTGATAAAGCAAGTCCAATCCCTCGAGAACTTCCCACAACCAAAGCAACCCCTCGAGGCGCTTGGCTTGCAACATCTGCAAGCCATTTTGTTAATTTTTCATGCAGGGCATCTTCAGGATCCCAAATACTCACTTCTTGATCATTCACAAATAATTTTGGTTCAACATGGCATCCAGAGCGCTTGATCATAGTTGAAACACCACAGTATTCTGTAAAGCTTAACTTAACAGCAAGTGCTACACGCTCAACACTGAGATCTTTTCCTTTTACATAATAATTTAAATTACAATGAGTAAACACAATCGGATGATGTTCAGACATACGCGCATCGCATTCGACTTCAAAAAATTCAAGTGGCTGGCGCATTTTTTGTAAAATACTGACGACATCTATTCCAGTACATGTTGCCATACTTTGTAATAATAATTCTTTTGGATTTGGCCCACCTTTAACAACTTTGTCGTCATTTTTACCTGCTATGAGGGTATCTTGCCCTTCGTCACAATGACCGGTAAATTCCCAATTTCTAGGATAAGGCAACGCTGACCAAGTTGATTTAATTTTCATTTTACTATTCTCCTTGCTATTTTTATCTAGCAATCTCTAAAACTAAATTTAACTACTTTTATTACACTGATTATTTTCTTTTTTTAAATTATAAAAAGAAATAAATAAAATAATACATGCAAAAATAAAAGTAATAACATTGGCTGCTATGATAATTTTATCTTCCACTAACACACCATAGACAAGCCAAAAAAAGATCCCAATAGTAAATAACGTGTACATTAAGGTTGATATCCCTTTGGTACATCGGGTCTTTATTGTTTTAATTGCTTGCGGCAAAAAAGAGAACGTTGTTAAAAAAGCTGCCAGATAACCAATCACGCTCGGTAAATACTCATCCATTGAAACCTCCGTTTGAAAAATTACTTTTCTTGTGCTTTACTCAAGAAAAGTAAGAAATTAAATATCTTTCTCATTGCTGAGTTTTTCTTTTCTAAGTATTTTAATAATACTCTCAAAAAGGATTTTGGTAAATAAAAAAGGGGTGTGTTACTGTACTAATTTAAAAATAAAAATTTTTATTTTACATTTTAAAAAACAAGGGGAGTAATTACTTAACAAAATTAGTGAGAAGTTTATCTAAAAAAGTATATCTTTTAATCGTATTTTGACTGCCTATTGCTTTTTTTACTGCCCATTCTTCGCCAAAAATAATAACATACTTACTTGCTCTTGTGATTGCAGTATAAAGTAAGTTTCGATCTAGCATAGTAAAATAAACACCAAACATTGGTATAATACACAAAGGAAACTCAGACCCTTGTGATTTGTGAACTGTCATGGCATAACAAAGTTGCAGATCATCAATTTGTTCGTCCTTATACACAACTTCTTTATCAGAAAATTCAACAATAACTTCTGTTTTTTCTTTAGTTTTACTAATACTTTTACAATACCCCAAATCACCATTAAAAACATCAAGTTCATAATTATTTTTTGTTTGAATCACTTTATCTCCTTCTCTTAAGTTACCATTAAAAGGTAACGTACATTCCATTTTGTCAGGAGTAGAAGGATTTAAATGATTTTGGATAATTTTATTAATATTTTCTTGTCCGACAATGCTTTTTCTCATAGGCACAAGAATTTGGATATTTTTTAACGGATCAAGATTGTAAATATGTGGCACAGTATCACTGATAAACCTAAGCAGAATATCATGAAAAGTATCTTGTGAGCATGGTATAAATGCAAAAGGCTCTGCCTTTGGAAATACAGGGCTTCTACTAATAAAACTGTATTCAGGTTTATTGCCCGCCATAATTTCACGTGCTGCGATTGGAATTGGGCTTTCTGAGCTTTGCCTAAAAATCTTAGTCAGCCGTGCAATTGGCACAACTCCCGATTTAATAATATCACGCAAACAATTGCCCGCCCCAATACTTGGTAACTGATCCACATCTCCCACTAAAATCAATCGACGATTTGGACCTAATACAGAAAGCAAAGAATGTAACAAATCTAAGCTGAGCATTGAACTCTCATCAACAATCACAACATTAACATTCTCTAACGCACTTGTACTGCCTTCGAGTTCTTCAATCACTTGCGCTGCCTCATCAGCACGACTTTTTCTTCCTAAACCAAGAAGTTTATGTAAAGTATAAGCTTGTTCTCCAATTGATGCATGCATCCTTTTAGCAGCCAATCCTGTGGGCGCACACAGCGCAACCTTACGATTTAATGCTTTTTGAATTTCATAGATTGCTCTAAGAACAAAAGTTTTTCCGCACCCAGGCCCCCCAGTTAGGATCATCACGCGAGAATTTAAACTCATCTCAACAGCATGACGTTGCTCCTCAGATAGCTTTTGCCAAGGGAGTGTAGGAAATAACTCTGCATAACTTTTATGTCCCAAAGCAATCTGTTCTAAATACTGCTTTTCTATAAATTCAACTGCACTGCCCTTTTGTAAAAGCCCACAGATGTAACCAGCAACCTCATCTTCTAAACGCAACACTTCTGGTAAATAAAACAAAATATCAAAAGACGATTTTTGAGAAGAGGATTGTAACGTAAAAAGAGATGTGTCGCGAATTACAAAACTTTCTGTTTTATGATCTCTATTTTTTTTAAAAATAGTGCGCAATTGATCGAGCACAAATTCTTGTGAAAATGTGGGATCCCATTTTGCCCCCAAAAGATCGCGCGCCTTCTCAATGAGGGCGTCTCGTGGTAAGCAGCAGTGCCCATCGTCTTGCGCAACTTCGAGTGCATACACAAACGCGGCTTCCATACGAAACGGCGAGGTATTTGGCAAACCTAATTTTTGAGCAATTGCATCGGCGCGAAAAAAACCAACGCGCCTAAAATCTGCAATCAAGCGATACGGGTTTTCAAGTAAATTGGTTAGAGAGGCGGAACCATACTTTTCATATATTCTCTTAGCAAAATTTGGCGGAATATTATGTTCATGCAAAAATATCATAATATTTCTATAAATTTCGTCATTGACCATGACCGCAATAATATTTTCAGCAATTTTACGTCTTTTTTCTCCAAAAAATTCAAAAATTTTCTCATTGTTATCACGACACAGAGTCACTAAAGAATCAAGATCAGTGAGTTGAAGCTGAGTCACAAGTTTTTCGGCAGTGACTTGTCCAATTCCTTTAACATTATTAGAAAGGTAAGGAGCTATACCTGCCACTTCTGTTGGACGCGAAGCCTCAGCATAGACCGTGACAAAAGTTTCACCGTACTTAGGGGTCGTCTCCCAATGCCCAATTAATCGATAACGTTGCTTTGCATCGGCCTTAGGAGACAACATAATTTTTCCCGATGCTCTAAAACGCTTGGCTGATTGGGTATCAATAAACTCAGCAACAAGGAAATCTCCTCTATCTGATTTGTAGCGAATCGTTGAGAGAACGCCAACTATCTCCTGAGACACAAACAACCCCTTAAATTTGTTAAATAAATAAAAAACCCCTGAAACTTTAAAAAAAAATCAGATTCTGAGCTTGCACTTAAATTTTTTATGTGGCAAGTATCGTTTCACTAAGTCGGGGGTTAGCGCAGTGGTAGCGCATCTGTCTTGGGAGCAGAGGGTCGCGAGTTCGAATCCCGCATCCCCGACCATTTCTTTCCTTTTAAATTTATCTCGGGTCTACCAGCAAGTTTTAATTAAATTTTTTATTACACTCTCATAAAACTCTTTGATTTTAAAAGCCGCGCTTTTTATTTTGCAACAATGTGATTTTAAATTGCTCTTAATGCAACGCAAGAAAACTTAAAGTTAACCTTATTTTAAAATTAGACTTGAAAAAAGTAGGAAATAAAGTTAGGGGATTTACCTTGAACAAACTCCTTGCTCCTCATATTTGGGGCTCAAGTTTTAGTTGCACGATCCATAAGGAGAAAATCTATGCGTGAATACGAAGCAATGATCATTGCTAAGGCTGATTTGCCTGAACCTGAACTTTCTAAAATGGTTTCTAAATGGGAAGCCATTATTGGTACAGATGGCGGCCAAATTGTAAAAAAAGACACTTGGGGCGTTCGCCGTCTTGCATATCCAATTAGAAAACAAACTCGTGGTAACTATTTTGTTTATGATGTTGCAACAGCACAAACAAATATTCACGAACTTGAACGCATTTTAAAGCTCGAAGAAAACGTACTTCGTTCTATGGTTATTAAACTTGCAGATAACGTTAACGTCGATGCACGCCGTGTTGAGCTGCAAAAACAAGCTGAAGCAGCTGCACAAAGAGCAGCAGAAGCAGCTCGTGAAAAAGCAGAATCCGAGTCTCTTGGCGCACGCAGAGGACGTGACGACGAGTAAAAATTAATCTCTTGTCCCTCGCTTCGCACAAAAAAGGGACAAGCGTAGTTTTTTCTTCCCAGACTACAAATGCGACGCTGAGGCTACCATGGCTCATAAATTAAACAACTCTCAGGATTCGACTCCAACCAAAGAAAATGAAGCTTCTGCTAAAAAAATTACGCCAGCCTTGTTTCTTTCGGCTTTATTTGTTGCAGTTAGTTTTATTGTCATGTTGATTCCGCTAGCTATTTTTAGTGTTTCGCAAATTGCAGCAGTGCTTGGCAAGAGGTTTGCGCTTCTTTCAATGTCAATTGTTTCTGCCGCATTTATTATGCTGGGCATTATCTTTAATAGCTCATTACTTGGCACAACTGGGCTTATGGTTACAGTTTCCATTCCTTTTTTTATGGCTGCAATTGCAATCCGTGAAAAGAAATGGCATTGGTCTTTTTCTGCTTTTATTCTTTGTATTCCTGCAGCAATTTTAATTGGCACGTCTCTTGTATCAATGCCAAATCGCGCAGTCTTTGAGGAAAAATTTGCAGAATTACAAAGCACAGTTGCTGCTGTATCTCCTCCCTATAAAGCTCTTGATGAAGCTCAACAAGAGGCGGTACAAACAGGTGGGGCTGCATTCACATCTCCTGGTGCCAATATTGGTTTTAAAGAGTTCTTAGAACAGTTGAGCACATCTCCAGAACTAGAAAAAGTTAAAGAATTTCTTGACTTGTCTGTCTGGCAAAGAGCAGGGTTTCTTGTATTTGGAATGGGTGCATCATCTTTTCTCTTTTTATTATTAATTTCATTTGCTAATATTGTTTTTGTTGACTTTGGTTTTGAACAAATAGAACGCCTGAGAGCAATTATTAAATATATCCGCCGCAGGTCATCTGATTTTTCAGAATCATTGAAAGCGTCTTTAACGGCAATGCCTATGGTTCAAGCAGAGAGATTAGAAACTCCCTTTACAATCACTCAACATGGTAAAAGTGTTGAAACCCCTTCTGCAGATGGCATGCTTGCTAGTTTTTTATCATCGGTTTGGCGCCCGCTAAAACCTAAAAATGTGATTTACTGGCAAGGCTATAGCTTTCAGTTTGCAGGGAAGCCAGTTTGGGGATTAAGAGAGTTTAGTATTCCGCTTCCTATCGTCTTAATGTCTGTAGGGTTTATAGGTTACATTGGCTTTCGATATGGCAGTTTTGAAGCGCTTTCTCCTTTTTTAAAGGAAGGGCCTGTTGCTGTGCTTCTTGCGGTTGCGAGTGTTTTATCATTTATTGTGGTAAATATCGTAGCTCTTCAAGGCATGTTCACTATTTATAAAAGAATGCGCACATTGGTGATTTTCGCACTATTGATGCTTATTTTATTTTTAGGAGCAAAATCATCCTTTGGCCCATATACCGTGATAGCGCTATTTGGTGCAGTTGGATTGTTAGATTATGTGTATGACTGGCGAGGAAGAAAAACTTAAGTTTTATTCTCAACTGTCTATTAAATTAAACTTTATTGTATTACTGAAGAGGGTAAATATATGCTCGTGCTTTTACAAGCAAATGTACCAAACCTAGGCCAAATTGGCGACCTAGTAAAGGTAAAATCTGGATTTGCAAGAAACTTTCTTTTTCCTCGTGAATTAGCAGTCTTAGCAGACGAAAGAAATAAAAAGCTGTTGGATCACCAACGCAGACAAGCTGCTGCAAAAAAACAAAAAGATCTTGGCATTGCAAACGAACTTGCTGCAAAAATCAGTTCTTTATCATTAACAATTCAAAAACCAGTTGGTGAAGAAGATAAAATTTTTGGTACAGTCACAACTCAAGAGCTTGCTGACGCATTCCGTGCAGCTGGCCACGAAATCGATCGCCGTATGATTACAATCTTAGATGAAATTAAGCTTGTAGGCGTTTACAAAGGTGCGGTAAAGCTTCATCCAGAAGTGACTGCTCAATTTAATATTTGGGTTGTTGCCCAAAATTAATATTTTTAATTTTGATTACTTGACCTTAAAAGCAGACCTTGTGTCTGCTTTTTTTTTGCCATATTTTTGCAAGGATTTAAGTTTCCTGTTCTATGTTCCGAATGCACTCATTATGAAACATTTAAAAGAAGCCAGAATATTATTAGAACAAGGTGATTCCGCAGGCGCTATGGAGATTATCGAAAATCTTTTATCGCTATCCCCTAAAAATACGGAAGCCTTAAAAATGAAATCGTTTATCCTAGATTCATGGGGGCGATTTGATGAATCCTTGAGTCTGTTGCATCAACTTGGCAAACTCTCTTCACCCTCTGAAGAAGAACCTTTTTTTGAGCTCGACAAACGTATAGAAGAAGATCGCGAGTCTTTAATTTATAGTCGTTTAACCCCAGAAGGCAGATGGTACTTTCAATTTTCTCCTCTGCAAATGTTTATCTCTTTAGTGGGTTTAATGGGATGTGTGTTATTTTTGCTCACAAGCCCGACTTACTTTGATGAAACAAATGCAACGAAATCAATATCTCCTGGTTTATTGCTGTCATTTTTTTCACTCGTTGTTTTACCTTGGTTTATATTAATAATGATAAACATTCGAGGAATAAAAAAAATATTAGTTGGCTTAACTGGAATTCATGTTTTTTATGGTTTAAAAAAAGTGATCTATACATGGGAAGAAATGGGTTCTGTTGTAATAGAATATGATACAAATTTAAATACTGATTATCTGCATTTAATTATATATTCAAAAAATACAAGAGAAGCTCTAGTCAATTTTGATATATCAAGAAACAGTAGCGTAATTAGAGCTCGCAGGCATTTTGTTCGATTAATTTTAAGTTATATTGATACTGTTAGCTATGTCCCCAGAGGAAAAGCAACAGAGTTTCTCAATCATAACGATAAAGCTCAAAATACCAATAATAGCTCTGCAGCTTAAAAAATATTAATAATTTTTTTTATCCCACAGCTCTGATAATCTTTGTTTTAGGCGCAGTTCAACTCCAAATTGCGATGGCAAATAAGCAGGCTGTTTTTCTTTTTGTTTAAAATTAAATATAGCTTGAGGCAAATATTCGGTTAAAACAAAACTATTTTCATAATTGTGAGGATATTGATAGTGTTGACTCCCCTTGATTGTTAATTTTGTAGGGGGCTCAATCGACAATCCCTTTTCTTCTGCTTGCAAACGCCATTTACGCACAACCTCAATAGCAGCATAAGCTTTATTGCTTTTAAATGTGCTGGCTAAATACGTAACACATTGTGCCAGCGGAATTCTGCCTTCTGGCATACCAACACATTCTACCGCTTTATAAGCACTTGTCGCTAGAGTCAGCGCTTGAGGATCGGCATTGCCAACATCTTCGCTCGCAAAAATAATACAGCGCCTTAAAATAAATAAAGGATCTTCTCCTTTATCAAGAGCTGCAATGGCGTAAAATAATGCCGCATCAGGGTCGCTGCCTCGCATACTTTTTATCATTGCGCTTACAAAGTCGTAGTGATTTTTAGCTGAAAAGAATTTTAATGAATTATTAAAAATTTCTTGTTCTTCTTCTGCATTTGTACAGTAAAAAATATTTTCAAGAAGGTTTAAGGCAAATCGCAAATCTCCGCCGCTCATTTTTGCAATTTTATGAATCACATTATTTTTTAAATGATCGATAAATTCAGGATTTCTTTCGCTTACAACATGTTGCGCATTGTCAGCAAGGTAAGTCAGTCCTAAAAATAACCCTTCCAGAATTTCTGTTTCGTTTAGCGCAGACACATAAATACAACGCATCCGGCTTAATATTGGAGCACTCAGTTCAGTATTTGGTGGCTCCGTTGTTGCTCCAATAATCCAAGCTTCAGTGAATTCGAGTATGGGAAGCAAAGCATCTTGTTGCGTTCGATTGAGCCTATGAATTTCGTCAATAAATACAAGAGGTGGCTTATTATGGTTTGCAATCGCAGCGCGAATTTCTTTCACACCATCGCGCACCGCAGAAAGCATAATAAACGGTAGATGACTTGCTTCTCCTAAAAGTTTTGCCAATGTTGTTTTTCCACAACCAGGAGGTCCCCAGAGGATCACATGAAAAGGTTTCCCCTGAAGCCAATGTTTAAAATCTCTTTCCCATATTTTTTTTGCAGAACCGAGTAGGTGTAACTGTTGAAGTGAGGGACGAATTTTTTCGGGTAATAAATGTTGTGTTGTGGAATCTTTATTAAAAATCATGTTGATTTATTTCGTATTATTAAAAATGACCATATTAAAGCAATGCCACCAAGAATTCTAAGCGGCCAATCAGAAAAAATCGAATACAATGTTGCTTCTTCAGAAATGGGAACATCTACAAAACCAGTACTTTGCGTTAATATTTGCGTAGACGGTAAAATAACTCTGCCTAAAGGATCGAATGCCATGGTTGGACCCGAATTTGTCACCATTATTAGGCTTCGCGAATTTTCAATCGCACGAAACTGATTGAGCACACTAAACTCAAGCCCAGCATTGCTATCTACCATCCAAATAAAATTTGCTTGATTAACAAAAATCGAAGCCTTTCCTTTTGCTGCTTGCAAGCGTGGAAGCTCAGCGTAGATTGAATCAAAACAAATCAACGGTGCAACATAATGTTTTTCACTATAACCTAATGCATCATAACTTTTCCCAACCTCGAGCTTACTCGCATTGGTAAAAATTTTACGATAAGCAATACCAAGAGATGGAAAAAAATTTTCTAAAGGTAAATTTTCTCCAAACGGCATTGGAATCCATTTTTCATATTCCTTGCTCAGCGAACCATCAGGTCTAATTAAAAAAGAAGCTGACCATACTTTTACATCTTCAAGACTTTTTAATTTTAAGTCTTGTTTATCCCATTTAGTTGCTTGCACTAAAATTGGTACATGAGTAGCAGTTGCAAGCTTTTTCGTTGCATTAAATTCATCATAATCTAAGGTAAAATAACTTTGTGTTGCGCTTTCGGGCCACACAAGAAGATCGGGCTTTCTACCATCTGCTTTAATCGCTTTATCAATAGCCTCATAGCTTAAACGAATAAGATAAGACAAACTCTGACTGTGTGCCTCTTCAGTTGGAAGCTGTAATGACGCAACCGAACTAAATGTAAAGTTTGGTTGGACGTAAGCAATGCGAGTTGTCGGTAAATTTTGTAAAGAATGATCAAATTTTCTAACTTTATAGTAACCAAACACAATGATAAAAAACCAAATAACTAAATGCGAACCTATGGTTAATAAAAATAATAGTCTATTTTTTAAAAAATTTATAATTGCTTTCGATAGTGCTAGATTTGTAAAAAATATAAAAAATGAAATCGCATGAAAACCAAAAATACTTGATAATTGATTCACATATTGCTCTGAACTCATTAAGCTTCCAAAAGTCCATGTAAAAAACCGTGGAGCTATCATTTCGAGAAAAACAATACTCATTGCAATAAGTACCAGAGGTATTTTTTTATTATGATGCCGAGTACTCAACCAAGTTTGTACAATTAATGGCGAAAAAATAAACGGAAAATAAAGTGAGGTTAATAAACAAATAAAAACATAAAGAGGATATGCAACGATTGGTTTTATTGTACTAAAATAAATAATTGGACTAGAGATCCAAAAAAAAGCAAATAATTGAACTATAAAACCAAAAAACCAAAACGCAAAAAATGCGTGTAAAGCCCTTTTCCTAGCACTAAATGCAATAGAGTGAGGTTTTAAATTAGAGGTTATTGTATAAAACTTAGGAAGCGTTTCAATCACAATAAATAATGGGATTAAAGCAAATGGAAGAATAAAACCAATATTAAATGTAGGAAATTGGTAACCAGGAAAGCCCATTGATACCATTACGGCACTGAGAAAAAGAGCAAGGTACTTAAGAATTCTTGATTTTAAAGTTAGCATTTATGTA
The DNA here is from genome assembly GCA_003339605.1 of Spirobacillus cienkowskii. Classification (GTDB taxonomy): domain Bacteria; phylum Bdellovibrionota_B; class Oligoflexia; order Silvanigrellales; family Silvanigrellaceae; genus Silvanigrella; species Silvanigrella cienkowskii. The sequence continues at coordinate 11,479 of QOVW01000083.1, forward strand.
TCATGACCTATAAGGTTTGGACTTAAGCAATAAAAAAGTTTATACCAACTGCGGGTCGCATGATATCATGTACATTTGGAGATGACAATATGCGTTTATCGGGTATTCACAAAATAATATTGTTTAGATTTTTTATTTTTATAAATATATTTCATATTTTTCCAAATCTATTTGCAAATTCATCGACTGAAATTAATTTACAAGGACAAATTCCAAGAGTTGAATTTGACTCAACTCGCTATGATTTTGGAGACATCTATCGTGGGCAACGTTTAATTCACCAATATAAGTTTATCAATACAGGAAATGGTACATTAGTATTCAGCAATATTCATGCTGCTTGCGGGTGTATGAATACAAAAATTTATGCCGAAGACAAAAAAACGATTAAAAATATATTCAAACCAGGAGAAAGAGGAGTCGTTAACGTAGAATTTAATTCGCAAGATTTTTCTGGAGCAATAATAAGAACCATCACTCTTGAAACCAATATGGGTTCCTCTTCACCAACTGTGACATTAACAATAAGCGCAAATGTTTTACAAGAAATTAGCGCTAGTCCTGCCCTCTTGTATGTAGGAAAAATTCATGGAGATACAAACAAAACTTTTACAATTAACATGAATTTTTTTGAAAGAGCAAAAAAACTTAACAATCAAGCGGAATCTGTAAGTTATATTCAATCCGAAATTGCCAATTCAAAAATTGCTGATTCTTTCAAAGACAGTATTTTATCTAACAACGAAAGTTTAAAAATACTTGCAGTCGAATCGAACGTTCCTTATTTAAAAGTCAAGCTTGTTCCAACTGTTCTTGCACAACCACCACAAATTTTAGTGCAATTTGATGAAAAACAACTCCCCATAGGCTCAATTAATGCCAAAATTAGGGTTTGGAATAATTCAACATATTATAAAAACTATGAAATTCCTGTTGTTGGAGAATCTGTTGGGCATGTTCAAGTGTCTGCTAAATATGTTGAGTTTGGCGTTGTGAATAGAACTCGATCTGCAGAACGCGTGATCTCTTTTAAATCTAAAAATAAAAACTTTTTAGTCACAGGCGTTAAAGTCGATCTTAAAAAATTACCCGAACTACAAAGCGTTAAAGATACAGATTTTTTTGAAGTAAAAAGAGAGAAATCGGTTCATTCTGAAGCAATTTCTGATAGCACAATAACTTCTTTTTTAGTTTCTTTTAAACTATTTTATCCTAAAAAACTCAATCAAGCCTATGCAAGCATGCAAAAAGCCAATGGTCTGAATGTTTCAGGCTTTTTTATTGTCAAAACGAATGATCCCGACTACAAAGAAATTTCGGTACCATTCTTTGGTGTATTAAGGGCAGATCCATGACAAGTCATACTACTGTAAAAATTTATCATGCAGCACAAATCTCTTCAGATTTTATTCAATTTGGAATTTGCGCTGGTATTTTCTTTTTTTTGTTTGGTTTAACGCTTGTTTGTTTTGCGTTTAAATCAAAATGCAAGGGGTCATAAAGTGGGATTTTTTCAAAAAATTTTTTCTTCGCAACCTAAATCATATGATAAATATGGTGATGTTTTAAAAAAAATTATGACAACTAAGGAACAAAGGCTTGAAGCAATCGAATCCTTACAAAATCTTCAAGCAGAGTTTGCTGTACCGCAGTTACTCAAAAGATTTGAAATTGCGGTAGATTCTGGATTGCAAGACAGCAAAGAAAAAGAACAATGCTTAAACATTATTGTTAAATTTTCTGATAAGGCCAAACCATTTTTAATTGAAGTTTTATCAAAACAACGTAAAATTTCTTGGCCAATTAAAATAGCAGAAAAAATTTTTTCTGCAGAAGAATATGTAGACTTATTATTAAATAATTTATCATCACAAATATCAGTATTTGATGAAACTTCGTTAGAAAGAAACGAAGAAATTCTTTTAGCATTAAAAGAAGCAAAGGTGCATAGAGATACAATTGTTGATAAAGTAACACAATTTTTGTCTGCATCTGATGACAATGTGCGTATGGCTGCATTAGAGTGCTTAGAAGAACATGCTCTTTTTAATGCCACAGCAAAGAAAATTATTTTAGATCTTGCTACTGAACCAGTAACAGACGAAAACTCTCGATTTATTGGGGTTGTAAAATCTATTATTCAAAATCATAAATGGTTGTAGTTTGCCGTTATTAACAAAATATTCTTATTCTAAGGAATTGATCAAATGGATGATCTCTTAAATAATCCTCTTATTATTTATTCTGGAATTACAATTTTAGCACTACTTGCTTTAAACGTTTTTACTTTAATTAAGTGCCGTAAAGGTAAAGCTAAGCAAGAGTCTTTGCCTGCAAAAGACTCTATTCGCAATTCCTTAATAGAACTTACAAACCAAAAATCGAATGATTATTTTGATAAACAACAATCTCCAAAAAAGAAACTCTCTGTACCAGCTGACGTTGCAAAAGAAGTGTCAGATAAAAAATCCTTTGAAGTGCACTCATGGTTTCAACGATTAAAAGGGGGCTTAAGAAAAACTCACCATCAAATTATTCAAAATCTCGATGAGTTTTTTCTTTCTAAAGATGATAAAGCTGCTAGAGCAGAAGCATTAGAACTTTTATTTGAACTTTTGGTACAAGCCGATGTGGGTGTGCGAACTTCTGAATTACTCGTAGATCGGGTAAAAAGTCGCTTAGGCGCTTCTGATTATTCAGACTCTCAAGTTTTTAAAAATGTGTTGCGCGAAGAAATTTTTAAAATCTTATCAAACACAAAAGACAATCCTAAAGGAACTCTCGAATCACCACTTCAAAGCCTTGCCAATAAAAAGATTCCTCATGTGGTGCTCATGGTTGGAGTGAATGGCGTAGGGAAAACAACCACAACAGGCAAACTTGCTTATAAAGCACATTTGCGTGGACAAAAGGTGGTTATTGGCGCTGCAGATACGTTTCGTGCTGCTGCTGTAGAACAGCTTGCCATTTGGGCGAATCGTTCGCATGCAGAGATGATTCGTTTAAAAGAAGGCTCCGATCCTGCTTCGGTTGCTTTTGAAACAATAAAACGCGCAACAGATAACTCAGCAAGCATTTGTTTAATTGATACTGCTGGACGCTTACAAAATCGTCAGGACCTTATGCAAGAATTGGCAAAAATTGCGCGAGTGATTTCTAAAGAAAACCCCGATGCGCCTCATGAAGTTTTGCTCGTTCTCGATGCAACAACCGGCCAAAACGCCCTGCAACAAGCGCGTATTTTTAAAGAAGTGATTCAAATTACAGGTCTTGTATTAACGAAATTAGATGGCACTGCCAAAGGAGGCATTGCCATTGCTATTGCTGCTGAGCTTGGCGTACCAATTCGTTATTTAGGAGTTGGAGAATCTGTTGAAGATCTAGAACCGTTTGAAGCCCACGACTTTGTGAATGCGTTGTTTGATTCTGACAAATCTTAAAAAATTATTTAAAAATTTAATTACTTACAAATTAATAATTCTTTTATGCTTGTTGTGAATTTTTGTGTGACGTTTCCTTTGCGAGGCTTCCATTCCTCATTTAAAAACATATCGCCAAAATTTATTGTTGACGCTCCACACAAGTTGTTCACTTTATCAATCACAGAAAGCAACTCACTTTCTTTGTGTAAATTTCTAAAATCAAATAAGTTAGATGGAAGCATATTTTTGCCTTTTAGATCAAAAACCACTACCCCACATTTTTTATATTTTTTTTGTTCTTTAAAAATTTTTTTAAGCCCAATTTGCCCATATTTTAAAAAATCAGGTGTAAAATTTGAATAGTAAGGCAATCGTATGTTGATTGTGTCGCTATAAAAATCTGCTTTATGATAATGCGTACTTAAATACACAGACAGATACTGCGCTTCAAGATTTTCAAGCCTAAGCTTTCTGCATGCAATGCCAATATGGTTGGCAAGAGCCGTATAAATATCTTCAAAGCTTGTGAGCAATTTAGCAAAACTTCTTGACACAATAATACTTTTTTTAGGCTCATAAAACAATTGAAAATCAATACAAGAAATGCCTTTTAATTCTCGAGCAATATTCAAGCCATTAATTGTAAAATATTTTTTTATTAAAAGATCGTCTTGTTTTATAAAATCATTTGCACAATGAATTCCCAATTCTTGTAGTTTTTTTGCGTATTGTCTACCAATACCCCAAATATCACCAATTTCTACTCGTTCTAATGCTGCGTCAATATGATTATTTTGATATAATGCAAGAACACCATTTGCTTTGTGTGATTTTTTAGAAAGTCTGTTTGCAATTTTAGCTAATGTTTTTGTAGAAGAAATTCCTACACTACAAGGTATTCCTGTGTATTGATAAATAGTATTTTTTATTTTCCAACCGTATTCATGTAAATCTTCCTTCGAAACATGCGAAACTTTTAAAAATGCCTCGTCTATAGAGTAAATTTCTACCTCAGGAGAAAATTGCTCAAGAATTTTCATAATTCTTGAAGACATATCACCATAGAGAGCATAGTTTGAAGAAAAATATTTGACATTATACTTAGTAATTAAATGCTTAATTTGAAAAAAAGGCTGTCCCATTTTGATACCAAGTTCTTTGGCTTCATTGCTGCGACTCACAACTGCCCCATCATTATTGCTTAAGACAACAACAGGAACATTGCGTAACTTAGGGTTAAATACCCTTTCACATGACACATAAAAATTATTTCCATCCACTAATGCTATCATAATATTTATGCTACACTGATTTGATGACTGTGGTCACCACACCCCAAATTTCAAAGTTCATACTGTTATTAATATGAATATTGCGATACAATTCGTTTTCTGCTGCAAGAATAATATTTTGATTTTTTGTAAAAAATCGTTTTACCGTAAACTCTCCATCAACAACTGCAACAACAATTTTACCATTTGTAGCCTTTAAAGATCTATCAACAACAAGAATATCTCCGTTGTGAATACCTGCCCCTATCATAGAATCTCCCGAAGAGCGAACATAAAATGTCGCAGCAGGATGTTTTACAACGTATTCGTTTAAATCAATGGATTTCTCGATATAATCGGTTGCAGGAGAAGGAAAACCAGCACAAACTGAACTAAAAACAAATGGAATATAACGCTTCGAGTTTAAATTTGGAACAAAAAACATAGACCCTCCAAAACAACCGTACATATATATGGTTTAATTTTAAGATCAAGTCAAACATTAAAAATAATCTAAAATTTATTTTTCAATTTTTTTCTTGGATAATTTTAAGTTTTTTTAATAAATTAAGAATATAAACGGCGAGTACATGTATTTAATTAAAAAATTTTAATTAATTTGCAATTTTACACACAGCTTGCAAAAATAATTTATCTTCAGGAATAATAAAATTGATTTCTGCAATTAGTTTATCAAAATTTTTATCTTTAAAATAAAAATCATTTAAAAATTGTAACGATCGAAATTGACTTAAAACTCTTTTAACCGAAGATTTTGTATTTCTAAGACCTTCTTTGGCGCTCAAGTCACAAAATTGCGCAATATGAATGGGTAAAATTTCTAAAATATTTTCTAAATTAAAAAGAGAAATTTCTGCACAGCAGTTTTTAGAAGACACACCATTGTCCCATGCAAAAAGAGAATTTGTAATAGAAATTCTAATATTTTGAGGTGTTATATTGTGACTATAAATACTAATGACAGTGGATGTTGTCAGATGCGTTTCTAAGCCTGCTTGCAACAGGTAAATGGCCAATGGCAACTTATTGCAATGAGAAGGAACATCAAAATGAGAAGAAAGAATAAAAGAGCAATGTCCACTTTTTTCAAAAAAAATGCGACTCCACAAAATATCAACAGTCGAAATAAACGGAATATTTTTAAATTGTGGCAATTGGCAATTTTGCTGTAAAAAATCATTTGCGGTTAACGCTTCCCCATCTTCTTTTAATATCTCACACATCACAGCGGCATAGGGCATGTCTGCCATACGACACAACTCATAAAGAGCTTCTGTGTGCCCCGCCCTAGCAAGCAACCCACCACCCATGGCACGCAAAGGAAACACATGACCAGGAGAAATAAAATCACGATGGGTTGCCTGAGAATTGATCATCAGTGAAATCGTGTAAGCGCGATCAGATGCCGAGATACCAGTTGTCACACCATGCTTAGCATCAACTGATAACGTAAAATTAGTATGAGACATACCCCCTGGTAGCTGAGGAGCGAGGCTAAACCCCAATGTGTCTGCAAGCTCGTGACTTAACGATACACATAAAAGACCTTTAGCATGTGTTAGAGCAAAATTTACGTTTGCTGGCGTAGCACCAGACGCATGAAAAACCAAATCAATTTCGTTTTCACGCGCACCGTCGTCTCCAACAAGAATAGGCGCACCTTGTTGAAAGAGCGTTAGACAATTATGAAGCCGCTCATACATCGCAAAGAGTTCATAAGTATAAATATTCTCAGTAGACACCACCGATTGAAGCTCCTTTATAAACAACTAAAACAAACGGGTGAAAGGTATGCTGCACGCTCACAGTCCGATTCTTGCATTATCACAAGTTTTAGGAGAAAGCATTGTATGATGCATTCTGTTTTGTTACTGCATTTCGGAGAAAATTTTAAATGGAAATTACAATCACACATATCCTCATTATCTTAGAACTTATTATTTTAGAAGGGTTATTAAGTTTTGATAATGCGCTAGCTCTAGCCGCCCTGGTTCGCAAAAAACTAAAAGACCCTATTCAACAACAACGCGCTTTGGTTTACGGCATTTGGGGCGCATACATTTTAAGAATAGGAATTATTTTTGTTGGCGTTTGGCTCATGAAGTATGAATGGGTTAAAGCCATTGCTGGTTTTTATCTTCTTTATTTAGCAATTCATGAACTATTTCTTCATAAAACACAACAATCATTGACAGAAGACAACAATCAATCTGCATCGCAAATGACAAGCTTAAAGGTTAGTGCAAAAACTTTTTTCATAGTCGTTGCTCAAGTTGAGTTGATGGATTTGATGTTTTCAATAGACTCTATTGCAGTTGCATTAGCAATTTCTGATATAAAATGGGTTCTGATCACAGGCGCAGTGCTTGGAGTCTTATTTATGCGTATCGCAGCAGGCTTATTTATAAGACTAATTGAAAACTTTCCCGCACTTGAAAAAACAGCATTTGTACTGGTTGGTCTTGCAGGTTTAAATGTAATTTTAAAACTTAAAGACCTGAATCTAGGGTTTATGTACCTCACCATTGACAAACCAATACCTGAAAACATTTTTTTAGGATTAATAGTTTGTATTCTCGTATTTGCAATAGTATTTAGCAAGATATTTTCTAAAAAATTGGCAAAATAAAAATTCCGTATATTCCTCACGATATATAAAATCAAATAAGCACAATTTATATAAATAATTAAAACTATAAAAATTTACACTAAATTACTTGAGAAAATTTTTGAACTTTAAATCTATTTTAAACAATTAATAATGGATTTTTTTTCCAAATAAATTTTAAAAAAAAATTTGATTTTTTTTTAAATACTCTCTAGTAGATTAGCAAAGTTATCAAAAAAACGATAACTGAATTTAAAGGGACTAATTTTATGAAAATGCTTTTAAAAATGATGGTGTTCATTGTTGCAAGCAAAGGTTTTTTTAGCTACGCCAATTGTCCCACCCCTGCCACTTTTGAAGTAACAGATAATTTAACCTTTATTGCAAAAACAGAGCAAGGAATATGGCAGCAAATCTATAATTATCAAAGCTATTACTATCAACAAAACTACGCTAGTACGGAAGTTTCGCTGTTTTTTGTCATAGCTCATAAAGAAAATAATAGGCAATTTTTTAGTAATCACAAAATACATTCTAATAAAATAATTTGCATCTATCAAGTTAGTAACAAACCTGGCAAATTTATTATTCTTAAAAATCCAGAAAACACACACTACGAAATCAATGTACCAACAAGAAATGATGAAATAAATGGATGGAGAGACGGAGAACAAACACCCTATTGCTTTACAAAAACACTGCCTGCACGCGAAAATATAGATAACTATACTTATTGTAATTTTAATGCACTTAATTAAATTAAAAACAATTTTTTAAAGTAAACAAAATGTTTTGGTAATATTGTTATAAAATAATGAATGAGTTTTAAAAAAATAGCGTAACATACTGTTACGTAATCATGTACTTATTAATTACTTTGTACTTACCTCTCCATCAACATTATTATTCAATTGCTGTTGAATCGCTTTCTTTAAATCGTTTTGAGTATCACGATTAGAGTATCGCTTCATCTCTTCCATAATAAAATGCTTAGTTTGGTACTGAGGATCTTTCAATACCAGCTGCTTACCTAATCTGTTACTTAAATTAAAAACAAGAGGAGCCTTTAGATTAGCGCTCATTTTTTTAGGATCCATTGGAATTGTTACAATGACGGATATAACAGCCTCATTTGGATTTGTAAGTTTAAGAGCTGCAACCTCCTCTTCAGTAACCTCTACCATATAATCAGGCCTAAATGAAAGAGGACTAATTACAATAAAAGCCATTGTAGCTTCGTTAGTAGATTGAAGCCATTTAAACGGAGAATCAGTGTCATGATCAAGGAGAATAAATTGATTCAATTCTGGAAAACCAATAAGTCCTTCAGGCAGTGAAATTATATCACCTTCATTAATTTCCACTTCTCCGAAGCGCGATGTATTTACCTTCAAAGCATCCCTCCTATTTCATCAAATCATTAGCTCAATTCTCAGGTTATGTGACTCAAATAAAATGTGCAATAAGCGCACCTTTTTTTATTGACGTGTCAAAATATTCATCGCTAAAAGGTGTCAAATGAATAATCAATATTAAAATAGATTTAGTTTTACACAATGGCTAGTCATAAAAGAAAAATTATAAAACCCCAAACGCAAATATCTGTAATCAAAGAAATTTATTAATTACTAAGGCTATAGATTTATAATCTACTGAGCACTAAAGAAAAGCAATAAAAAACAAAAAAAGCAATTAATAAAAACAGAATTTTTTTTCAAATATTGATAATCAAATTTTATCAAAAAAAAATCTACATACCAATTTTTAAAAAATTGGGAAATAAAATTAAAGTTAGAAAATAGTACTCCGAAAAAATAAGGCGACAATTTGGAGAGACAAATGTCAAAATTAGAAATACTAAAAAAAAGAAAAGAAGAAATAGAGAATACTTTAAATAACCTGCAAAAATTATTCGATGCAAGAAATGCATTTCTTGCTAACTACGAAAGACTAGCGTTTGAAAGAGTAATAAAAAAGAAAAGAACACTTTTAAATGTAAGTAACAATAAAAGAGTTAATTTTATGCGAAGATTAACAAAATCATCTGATATGGAAATGAAAAAAAGTAGATTATGTATTTTTTACTTAAACTCAAGAAAACTTCATTTAATTAAAACATTAGATGACATTAAAGCAGAACTAGATATATTACAAACAACAGGAAATAATTTCGTCCCTAACGAGTGATACCAACAAGCATTTTTTTCCTATTTACATAAATTAAAATATTCATTTAAATATTATTATAATTAGTATTTTAAATTTGAGATTTTTTAAATGCAAAATATACTTAAAAAAAATTTATTAAAAAAATTTAAAGAAAATCGTAATAAATTTATTATATTTTGTATTTGCTTATTAGTGATCTCAACAACCACATATATCCTTATATTTGCATTCCCATTTAAAATAGTAATGACAGCAAATGCTGCAAGTAATAAAAAAGAAAATGTAATAAAAAATAAAAAAGAAAATATATTTAAAGTAATCTCCGAAAAAGCAAAAATAAAAAATATTCCAATTTTTTTAGAATCGATTGGAACTGTCTTACCAACTGAAAGCGCAGTAGTTAAAACACAGCTCAGTGGCGAACTAAAATCTGTTCAATTTAAAGAAGGACAGCTTGTAAAAAAAGGAGATTTATTAGCAGAAATTGATTCAAAAACATATCAAGCACAACTTATGCAATATGAAGGGCAATTACTAAAAGATAAAGCATTACTCAATAACGCCCGTTTAGACTTAAAGCGCTATAAAATGCTTATTGAAACAGGTGGAATTTCAAAACAAACTCTTGATACTCAAAGTTGGCTAGTTAAACAATATGAGGGTGCAGTAAAATCAGATAAAGGATTACTCGAAGTTGCAAAAATAAATCTCAATCGTTGTAAAATTACAGCGCCAATATCTGGCCTTGCAGGATTAAGAAAGGTAAATCCTGGTAATTATGTACAAGTTAGTGATCCAAACGGAATTGTAATTATAAATAAACTACAACCTATTTCTGTTATTTTTTCGTTACCAAGCGATCATATTCAAAAAATAATTAATAAACTAAAAACAAAGTCAAAAGTTACGGTATCAGCACTAGACAAACAAAAAGAACAAATACTTGACTCTGGAGATCTGGTATCCAGTGAAAATCAAATAGAATCTACTACTGGAACTATTAAACTAAAAGCAAATTTTAAAAATGAAGATTTGATACTATTTCCTAATCAGTTTGTAAATGTAAAAGTATTAATAGATTTTTTTGAAAATGCAATTGTTATTCCAACTTCTGCAATTCAACGAGACAAAAAAGGCCATTTTGTATACTTAATTCAAAATAATAAAGTTAAAATTAATTATATTTCTACGAGTATCGAACATGAAAACGAAACAATTGTTGTTTCAGGAATTAAAAAAAACGACTTGGTTGTTTCTGAAGGGACAAACGGATTATTTGATGGCGCAGAGGTTGCGTTATGATCAATTTATCTGCTCCATTTATAAAACGCCCAATAGCAACATCTCTGTTTATGATTGCCATTTTACTAGTTGGTATTCTTGCCTTTAATTTATTGCCAATTTCTGCGCTTCCTGAAGTAGAATATCCAACAATTCAAGTTGCAACGTCTTATCCTGGCGCAAGCCCCGAACTCGTAGCAACTACAGTCACAGCTCCATTAGAACGACAATTTGGACAAATGCCAGGACTATTACAAATGACGTCTGCTAGCTCATTTGGAAGCTCAATCATTACACTGCAATTTAATTTAGATATGAATCTTGATGTCGCCGTTCAACAAGTTCAAGCAGCAATAATTTCAAGTCAAAATTTGCTGCCGGCAAACTTACCAACCCCACCTATTTATAGCAAAGTCAACCCAGCCGATGCACCAATTATTACACTGGCATTAAACTCAAAATCTTTAAACCTAACCGAAGTGCAAAATTTTGCAGAAACTCGATTTGTTCCTAAAATTTCAGAAATCACAGGCGTTGGCATTGTCAGACTCAGTGGTGGCCAGCGTCCAGCAATACGAATTCAAGTTAACCCTGTTTTACTTGCTTCCTATGCGCTCAATCTTGAAGACATACGAACAACAATTAACAATGCAAACTCAAATGGCGCAAAAGGAAGTATTGATGGCGAAATACTGACCTATACAATTAACTCAAATGATCAACTTTTAACAAAAAATGATTTTGAAAAACTGATAATCACATACCTTGATCAAGGAGCGATTTACCTTAAAGATATTGCCGATATTTCTGAGGGACCAGAAAATACCCAACTTGCAGCTTGGGTCAACAATGAACCAAGCATCATTCTTGATATTCAAAAACAGCCAAATACTAATGTTATCGAAATTGTAGATAAAATTAAAAATATCTTACCCAAATTAAAAGCAACTGTTCCCAAAGAAATTAATATATTAATTGTAAACGACAGAACAATTACAATAAGAAAATCTATAAATCATGCAAAATTTGAATTGATATTATCAATAATATTAGTCGTATTAATAATATATTTATTTTTAAATAGCTTTTCGGCTACGTTTATTCCAAGTCTTGCCGTACCTTTATCACTAATTGGTACTTGTAGCGTAATGTATTACCTTAACTTTAGCTTTAATAACTTAACAATTATGGCTCTAACTATTGCAACAGGATTTGTTGTCGATGACGCTATTGTCATGATTGAAAATATATCAAGATATTTAGAAAAAGGTTTTACACCTTTAGACGCTGCGCTTAAAGGCGCAGCTCAAATTGGATTTACAATTATTACCTTAACAATATCTATAATTTCTGTGTTAATTCCACTTTTTTTTATGGAAGATATTATTGGCAGATTATTTAGAGAATTTGCTGTAACATTAGCGATTTCAATTTTTATCTCAGCAATAGTTTCTTTAACCTTAACCCCAATGCTTTGCAGACAATTATTAAAATCAGAGCATAGTAAAGAAATTAAAATAAATTTTTTTCAAAATTTATTAAATATTATTATTGAAAAATATTCTGTAACTTTAAAGTTTGTATTATCTCAAAAAAATAAAACAATTTTAGTTTCATTTATTGTATTATTCATAACAGGAATTTTGTTTTTTGCAATTCCAAAAGGATTTTTTCCGATTCAAGATACAGGAGCTATTATAGCAATAACAGAGGCACCCCAGTCAGTTTCATTTTCTGAAATGAATAAGAGGCAAAAACATGTTGCTGAAAAAATATTAGAAGATCCCGCAGTTGAAAACATAACATCAATTACTGGAATTGATGGAATGAATACAACATTAAATAGCGGAAGAATATTAATTACTTTAAAACCATTTGAAATCAGAAAAATCACAAGTGAAAAATTAATAAAAAAAATTCAAAAAAAATTAGATAACATTAAAAATATTAAAACATATATGCAACCAGTTCAAGATCTTAATGTTGAAAATAAAATAAGCCGCACTCAATTTCAATATAGTATTACTTCTACAAACTCAAAAGAAGTTGATGATTGGAGCAAAAAAATAATTGAAAAATTAATTGAAAGCCCTCTTTTTAATGATGTGACTAGTGATGTTCAAAACTCAGGGCTTCGCGCAGATATTGTGATTGATCATCAAGTAATTGGCACTTTAGGAATTACGCAAACAATGATTGATAATGCAATTTATAATTCATTTGGACAACGGCCTATTTCTACAATATTTACAAATATCAATCAATATAATGTAATATTAGAAGCAAATCCTAAACTAAAAATTACTATTCAAAATTTATTAGATCATATTTTTATTCAAAATAAAGGCAATATTATTCCTTTTTCTGCGTTTGCTAAAGTTGTAGAATCAACTACGCCTCTTGTTATCAATCGAAAAGGACAGTTTCCTGTTGCCACTCTTTCATTTAATTTAGCACCAGGAGCCTCCTTAGGCTCTGCCGTTGCAGCAATAGAAGACACAAAAAATAAACTACAAATTCCTCCATCTCTTCAGACATCATTTGAAGGGGTGACTCAAATATTTCAAAACTCAATAACCAATTCTTTATTGTTAATATTAGCATCCATCACAGTTGTTTATATAATTTTAGGTATTCTTTATGAAAGCTATATTCATCCAATAACAATTCTTTCAACCATACCATCAGCAGGTTTAGGAGCACTCCTTGCATTATTTATCACAGGAAATGAATTTAATATTATCTCATTAATTGGTATGATTTTATTGATTGGCATTGTCAAAAAAAATGCAATTATGATGATAGATTTTGCATTGGATCTTCAACGAAATCAAAAATTAATCGCAGAAGAAGCAATTTATCAAGCATGCCTTCTTCGCTTTAGACCAATTTTAATGACAACTATGGCTGCTTTACTTGCAGCAATTCCTTTGGCATTTGGCAATGGAATAGGAGCAGAGCTTAGAAAACCATTAGGCATTTGTATAATTGGAGGGTTGATTTTAAGTCAAATATTAACCTTGTATACAACTCCAGTTGTATATTTATTTTTTGATAAAATATCTAAAACCTTTTTGTCTTTTGCTCAAAAAAATAGCGAAAAAGAAACTCCTCAAACAGTTTTGGATATAAAAAAATGAGAAATATATCTTCTCTATTTATCAATCGCCCAATAGGAACTTCATTACTAGGAGCTCTCATCATATTAGCAGGAATTCTTGCTTTTAAATTATTACCAGTTTCACAATTACCGCAAATAGAGTTTCCAACAATTGTTGTTCAAGCAGCTCTTCCGGGAGCCAATCCAACAATTATGGCATCCTCGGTGACAACACCACTAGAACGACAATTAGGAAAAATTTCTGGCGTTTCTGAAATGACTTCTACATCAGGATCTGGATCATCACGGATTGTTTTGCAATTTGATTTATCTCGAAAAATTGATGGAGCTGCAAACGATGTGCAAGCAGCAATCAATGCCTCATTAAATCAATTACCTAAAGAGTTGCCAGCAGTTCCAACATATCGCAAAGTTAATCCAGCCGACGCACCAATTATGATTCTTTCTCTTACATCTGACACATTAAAAAAAGAACAAATCTATGATGCGGCGTCTTCAATTCTGCAACAAAAAATTTCGCAAATAGAGGGTGTTGGACAAGTTAACATAGGAGGCAGCTCACTACCAAGCATCAGAATTGATCTCAACCCACACTTACTAAATCATTATGGAATATCATTAGAAAATGTAACACAAGTTATCAATCAAGCACACAGCATTACACCTAAAGGATTATTTGAAGATGATTTAAAGTCATATCAAATAGAAACATCCCCACAAATATTTTCTTCACATCAATATAATCCATTAATAATTTCGTATAAAAATAATAGTTATGTAACTTTAAAAGATATTGCTAAAGTTTATGATTCTGTCGAAGATTTAAAAAATATGGGTTATGCCGATGGCAAACCTGCTGTAATATTAATAATATTTAAAGAACCAGGAAAAAATGTTATCGAAACAGTTGATCGTATTCAAAAAGAAATTCCACAATTAAAATCTTTAATTCATAAAGATATAGATTTAACAGTTTCGTTAGACAGAACACTAACAATTAGAGCGTCTTTATTTGATGTAGAAAAAACTTTATTAATTTCTATTATATTAGTAATTTTAATTGTATTTTTATTTTTTAAAGATATCAATGCAACAATTATTCCATGCATCGCTATTCCATTGTCCCTTCTTGGAACATTTATTATTATGTTTTTATTGGGTTATAGTCTTGATAACTTGTCTCTCATGGCACTAACTATTGCCACAGGTTTTGTTGTTGATGATGCTATTGTTGTTTTAGAAAATATTAATAGACATATTGAATTAGGAAAGACTCCATTTCAAGCTTCATTAATAGGTGCTAAAGAAGTTGTATTTACTATAATATCAATTAGTATATCTTTAGTTGCAGTATTTATTCCGCTCCTTTTTATGGATGGAATCGTTGGCAGATTTTTTAGAGAGTTTTCAATCACATTATCAATTGCTATTATTGTATCGTTATTTGTATCAATCATATTTACACCTACTATGTGCTCAAAAATGTTAAAAAATTCGCGAAGTCAAAATTACAAAATAAATATGCTATCTAAAATTTATGAAAAAAGTTTATTTTGGAGTATCAATCACAAAAAAACAATTATTCTAGTTACATTATTAACAATATTTACAAGTGTTTATTTATACAAAGAAACACCTAAAGGATTTTTTCCGCAACAAGATACCGGAAGAATTATTGGCGCAATTCAAACCGACCAAAATATTTCATTTATTAATTTACAAAAAAAATTTACTAAGTTTATTGATATAATTAAACAAGATGAAGCAATTGAGCATGTGGTTGGTTACGTTGGAGGAAGCTCCGCAAATTCAGGTAATGTATTTATAAGTTTAAAGCCGTTAAAGGATAGAAAAGTTTCTTCTGATCTTGTTATCAAACGTCTGAGACAAAAATTATCAACTCTACCTGCGGCTAAAATATTTTTGCAATCTGCTCAAGATATTGTAATAGGAGGTCGCCAAGGAGGGGCACAATTTCAATTTTCATTATCTGCCGATAACTTAACTGAATTAAAAAAATGGACTCAAATATTAACGAAAGAACTTGCCACACTCCCTGGAATTGCTGACATAAACAATAATCAAAAAGAAAATGGATTAGAATTATTTATAAATATAAACAATCAAAAAAAATCCGAATTTAACATAAACAATAATTCAATAAATAAGTATCTTTATAGTTATTTTGGCCAAAAAGCGGTTGCTACAATTTACAAAAATTTAAACCAGTATCGAATTATTATGGAAGTCGATCCAAAATTTGCTGATAATACAAAAATTATAGATGGGGTTTATATTAATAATAGTAAAAATACACTAGTTCCTTTAAATTCGTTTTCTCAACATCATGTAACAAATTCTTTATTATCAATAAATCACCAATCTAGTTTTCCTTCAACAACCTTATATTTTAATTTACTTCCTGGAATTTCTTTAGGAAATATTGTTAATCAAATCAATGATTCTGTTAAAACTTTAAATTTACCTCCAACAGTTCAAGCCTCGTTTCAAGGAAGCGCAAAAGAGTTTCAAAAATCACTAGATAATCAACCTATTTTAATTTTATCAGCAATAGTCACTGTGTATATTATTCTTGGTATATTATATGAAAGCTTTATTCACCCCATTACAATATTATCAACTCTACCTTCTGCAAGCGTTGGCGCTTTAATAGCACTATATATTACTAAAACTGATTTAAACTTAATTGCATTAGTTGGTATAATATTACTAATTGGGATTGTTAAAAAAAACGCTATCATGATGATCGATTTTGCAATTAACGTTCAAAAAGATAATGCTATATCATCGAGTGATGCAATTTTTAAATCAGCATTACTAAGATTTAGGCCAATTATGATGACAACTTTAGCGGCAGTATTAGGAGCTGTTCCCTTAGCATTTGGAGAGGGAGTTGGTTCTGAATTTAGAAAACCTCTGGGAATTACTATAATAGGTGGATTATTATTTAGTCAATTATTAACCTTATATACAACACCAATTATTTATATTTATTTTGATAAATTATCAGAGTGGTTTAAAAAAAATAAACCAAAAGTTTTAGGAAATAATTATGAAAAATAATAATGATAAATTTAAAATACTACTCACTTTAACTTTTCTTTTTTATTCTTGTACTAGTGGCCCCAAATACAACCCAATACCTTTTGAACTTTCTGATAAATATAAAGAAACAAATGATAAAAACTGGAAAATAGCCGAACCAAATGACGAAATTCCTAAAGGAAAGTGGTGGGAAGTATTTAATGACCCTATCCTTAATCAATTTGAAGAAACTCTCGAACACTCAAATCAAAATATTCAAGTCGCTCTCCATCAATTTGAGCAAGCTCAAGCACTTGTTGCACAGGCGTCATCTGCATATGGTCCCTCTGTAGCGGTTGCAGGTGGCGCATCTCGCCAAAGACAGCCCGCTAGCAAACAAATACCTCAAGCCACCTATTCTAACTCCTTTCAAAGCTCAATCAATGCCTCATGGATTCCTGATCTATGGGGCGCTGTCCGCCATAACGTAGATGCAAACAGAGCCGCCGTAGAAGCAAGCGCTGCGCAATTAGAAAATACTAAACTCGCATTACAAGCCTCACTTGCTCAATATTATTTTTCAGTCAGAATTCTCGATCATAATCAACAAATTTTTACGCAAATTATAGAGTGCTATAATACCATAAACAATATAACAGAAAAGGCAAAAAATGCGGGTATAGCTTCTTCAATAGATTATGAAAACTCAAATGCGCAACTCGAGCAAGCTAAAATTCAATTATCTGAAATTAAAATATCTCGTTCTCAATATGAACATGCCATTGCCGTATTATTAGGAAAGCCTCCTTCTGAATTTACCCTAGAACCACAAAAGACAAAAATTACTATTCCAGAAATTCCTTTATTGTTACCTTCTCGTTTACTAGAACGCCGCCCCGATATTGCGCAAGCAGAAAGACTTGTTGCGCAAGCAAATTCACAAATTGGACTGGCAGAAGCTGGTTATTTTCCTGATTTTACGTTTTCAACAAGTGCTGGATTTTCCAAAACTGACATTGATAGCCTTTTTTCATTACCATCCCTATTTTGGAGTTTAGGGGTAAGTTTAACCGAAACAGTTTTTGATAATGGATTACGTGCTGCAAAAGTACGGTCGGCAGAAGCGAATTATCAAGTGACAGTCGCAAAATATCGTCAAACGGTATTAGGTGCACTGCAAAATGTTGAAGATATTTTAGCTTCAATTAGAAATATTAAAATAGAGGAAGAATTTCAACATAGCATCACAGATCGCAATAAAATCATTGAAGAAATAATATTAACAGGATTTCACTTAGGAAAAAATTCTTATCAAGAAGTCATGCGAGCTCAAATCAATTTATTACAAGCCCAAAAGTCTGTTGCCGATTTATTAGGACGGAATATCTCAGCACACCTCAATCTTATCGGGGCACTTGGCGGGATTTGGTCTCATTAAAAACACGTATTTTTAATTAAACTATTTATTTTTTATATTTAATTTCGATAAATAAATAACAAAATATTTCTTAAAATTAATTAAGGAAAGATTTTTAATGTATCAAAAAACATTAGTATTTATTTGTATTTTTTTATTTTTTATAAATTCATGCAAAAAAATTATTAATTCAGAGATCGCGCGTAGTCCAGGACCATCCTCATGCTTGGCAAACAGAAACGAAATTTTATCTACAAATATAGTAGGAGGCCAAGTTGTTGATAATACTACAGTTCCTTCGGGCAGAAATACGGTTGGAATTGTATTGCCTTTGGGAAATTCAATGTATGTCGTATGCACCGGAACCGTTGTGGCAGATAACCTTATTCTTACCGCAGCGCATTGCTTAGATGACATAGATCATAACAATGTTTCTCCAGGCCATATTGTGTTTTCAGATCAATTGAACTTTAGCCGGAACTCTGTGGTATCATCCCCAATCACATGTTGGCAAAAACACGGCAGCTACACCTCTTGTGCCGACACCAATTCATTGGGCTGTACTCTATTTGATATAGCCTGGTTAAAAATTGGCAATAGCGCAACAGCAAATTATGGCTACAATACTATTTCTGTTTTAGCAAATCCTCAATTGATTACAGCAACTGAATCAAAGTGGATGTTTGGCTTTGGACATTTGAGTGATTCTCAGTCAAATACATCAAATAGAAAGTATTCTGTTATGTCTGCCTCATCGATTAATTTTCCAGACACTATTCCAGGAGGGGCTATTACAAATTTCAATGCAATTACATTTAACAATGCTTATCAAAGCTATTTAACCGTTATCGGGCCAAACAACCAACCAGGCTCTGCAAAAGGAACCTGCATGGGGGATTCTGGAGGTCCCGTATACCTTAATCGCAATGGAAATTATATTTTAGCTGCACTCACACAAGGCTCAAACTCAGTGCTAACCCCACACCCCACAAACACGGCACCCCCTTACAGCTTTAATTCGTCTCAGTATGCTTTATGCAATGACGGCTATGGCGTTTACACAACCATTGGTAACTATATCAATTGGATACAAACGAGCAGTGGAGTGACATTGAGCCTCTTTTAAAAAATCAAACAATTTAACAGTTGTTTTGAACAGTTAACTGATCGAGTAAATCTTTAACCGTCATGCGCGAGACACCAAGACTTCTCAAGGATGAAGCAACAACATTTAAAATTGATTTTTCTAAATCAAATACTTTTTCATCACCAACTTGACGATAGACTGGCTGATGCGCATCAATAAGCGCAATGGCATCTGAACCCAATTCTGTTTTTAAATAATCAACACTAGGATGCACATTTTCAATGTAAAATTGATACCGACTTAATAATGATGTTTCATCATCATCAGCCCTGCCTCGTTTTGTGGCTCTTGATAACATTTCTTGTTTACTAATACTTAAATGCAATACTTTAATAACCGGAATACCAAACCGTTTTAAAAAAGAAATTAAATGTTGCGCAGCTTTAACAGTTCGTGGGTAACCATCTAAAATAAAAGGATGAGTTTTAAATTCTGGAGAATGTTCTATATGAGCCGCAATAAAATCTTGCGTCCATCTATTTGGAACCAACAAGCCATTCATTGTGCAAAATTCAAGCCATTCTAACTGACTTGTAAATTTATCCATTTCTTTTCGTTTAAAATACAACTCCATTTCTGGTACATAATTTAAAACTTTGCGTGTTAAATCGTCTGTGGTATCCACACAGTCAAAAATATTGACTGCATCTGAAATTTTATAATTTTCAGCAAGTAAAGTTGCATAGCTTTTTTCATTTTTGGCACGTTGAAAAGTTGTACGCAAAATTTCGCCCATTGATAAATGAGCTTCTTGAGGAATAGACATTACCTTAGATAAGGCAACAGCAACCTCTCCTTTTCCGCAGCTTGAGGGTCCTGTTAAAATTAAAACCCCCGGACCCCGTAATGAAACACGTTCAACTTTAATTTTAGACTCTAATTCATAAGCAACTCGGCTCAATGACATGTTTCATTTCCTATTTATTAAAGTAATATTTGTACTTGATTTTGTTTTAGCTGTTCGAGAATTGATTTTAAAATAGTTTCTTCTTGAGAAATTGCTGGGTATAAAGGAGCGCGAAGATTAGGACCACACAAACCCAAATGAGAAAGCATCCATTTTACTCCAATAGGGTTTGGTACAGAAAATATGCCACTATTTATGCAGTATGTTGCTAAATGAATTTTTTGCATTTCTATTAAATTGTTATTATGAAAATTTTGTAAAATTTGTAAAAGCGCATTAGGAATAATATGCGAAGTGACAGAAATCACCCCTTCGGCTCCACACAAAAGCGCTGGCGCATAAGTTGCATCGTCTCCTGATAAAATTCTTACATTGTTTTTGTTACTTTCTTTTAAAGCATTTTTCATTTCTACTATTGCATTTACATTTCCAGCAGCTTCTTTAATAGCAACAATGTTTTCATTTTCAGAAGCAATTGTAGCTAATGTACCTGGTAAAATATTAACGCCCGTTCGACTTGGCACATTATAAATACAAATAGGTGTATTTTTTAATGCTAATGCCACCTCTCCGTAGTGCTTAATCAAACAATGCTGACTTGGTTTATTATAATAAGGAGTGACTACCATGACTCCATTTGGAGAATTATTATTAGTATTTTTTATTTGTGAATATTTTATTGATTTATCAATAGTTGTTTTTGTATAATTTGTGCCTGTGCCAACATATACATGAAAATGATCATCTTGATGATTTAATGCAGCAAGAACTATACTTTCTGACTCTTGTTCTGTGAGTGCTGCGTTTTCTCCTGTTGTTCCCAAAACAACAATCCCATGAATTCCTGCTGCTTTTTGATAAGCGATTAGTTTATCAAAAGATTGAAAGTCAACCTCTCCATATTTATCAAAGGGAGTTACGATTGCGGTCATGACTCCAGTAAAAGGTTTGTGACTCAAGGGTTTCTCCTTCCAAGTTAAAAACTTCTGCCTGGCAAAGGATAGCTATGTTAAAGAAACTTAGCAAGAATTGCATGAGCCTGTTGACCTCTACGTTGAGATTTGCTAACCACTCAATTACTCAAAAAGGGGGCCGGTAGCTAAATGGTTACGGCAGCTCGCTCATAACGAGACGATCTGGGGGTTCGAGTCCCTCCCGGCCCACCACTTTTATGATTTTAACACCTCCGCCATCTATTATCTATGCCAGTTAATAGTTGAGAAAAATCAATTAGAATTTGAATAAGTAGTTAAACAGGCAGGCAGAAAATTGTCCGAAAACATGGACGATAAGGCCTTTAGTTGATCGAACTTTTGATGCGATTTGAATTCCACTAGATTCAATTAACCAGTTAAAAAGAATTTCAATGGACTGCCGAATAGATCTAACAGATTTAGAATAAACTTTTTCATCACTGGAAAGGGTTTTTTACTCCGAGAGAGTTTAATTGGAGTATATAATTTAGAGTTTATTTGACTCAAGTTTTTTTTGGTAGATTTGTCACAGTAAGCACGATCGGCAAAGATTTGCGAATGTTTAAAGTTTAAAAGATCATTCTTAACAGCAGTTAAGTCGTGAGTTGCAGCAGGTGTGACTTTAAAATCAATAGGGGAAGCAAGTTTTTTATTTTGAAACAAAGTGGCGAGATGAAGTTTTAAACCGTAGTAAAATTTATCTTTTGAAGAGCAATAGCCAATAGAAGAGATATCATTTGCAGTATTGCATTTATGCGCCAGAAAACCAGTTGTGAGCATAATAGGCAAAGAGTCAATCAAAATAAAAGGTTGCGACTTTTTTTCAGGAATTTTGAACTTGTTATTTTTTAAAATAAAGTTTGCAAGTTCTGGAAAGAGTTTACTAAGGCTATTAAGTCGTGACAAAAATCCTTCATAAGAAGGCAAGTGAAGAAACCAGTTTAGAATAAAATTTTTAGTGAAGTTAAAAATAGATTTTGTATTTTTTTGTTTTCTTAAAACTCCAAAAATGTAAATAGTGACGACTTCTTGGTCTGTGAACAAGGGATTTGAGTTTGGACTTATTTTTAAAAAAGAGGTTGGAGAGAGTTGAGAAAAGAAATCGCAGGTAGTAAGGTATACAGTGATGAGTTGACTCTGCCAGTCCATTGGTAGCTCCTTTGTTAATTTTGTTTTGCAAAAATTATTTAACAAATTGGAGCTATTTCTTCAAGCCTCACAATAACTTTTTCAACTATTAATTGGCATAATTACTTATCGAAAACCAGCATTTTATTTATCAATAGAATTTCTCCTTTTAGGAATAATGGCTTGAATATTTTTATCAGCTAATTTCTCTCTGATTTTTTGACTACCATATGCACGGTCAGCAACTAAACTTTCTGCATGGCTTATTTCAATAAGTTGATTTGCAATTTTACTATCGTGAACGTGGCCTTCGCTTAAAATGAAATCTATTGGATTCCCATGTGAATCTGAAAGCATGTGTATTTTACTTGAATTTCCACAAACTGAGCGACCAATACATTCCCGTTTTTTACATTTTGAA
>QOVW01000084.1 GCA_003339605.1 Spirobacillus cienkowskii
AGCTTCCATAAAGATCCTAATTCTATTTGAAAAATGAATTTTAAATTCTTTAAGCAATGGCGCTAGCCTCGACCACATTGGATCTGTTATCATCAACCTCAACATGTTTCCCTCTTTTGTTAGACTTGGTAATCCAACTCTTGAGGGAAACATGCCAAAAATCAAGTGTTCTTCAATATTTGAGTACACACCCTAATTATACAACCATATATAAAAATTTAAATATGCTGCAAAAGATAACCACAAAAAATATGGAATGAACAATAATGATATTAGCTTTAATTTTTTATAAGTTTTTAAAATAATAAAAAAAACCATTCCAATAATTAAAAAAATCCAAATTAAAGCAAGCCCTGTTAAATGATAAGTAAAAAATATAGGACTCCAAGCCCAATTAAAAATGAGTTGAACAATATATAAAGTTTTTAACTGTCGTATTTTTTTGTACTTACCATGCCAAATTGCCCAACCACTGATTGCAATCATTGTATATAAAATACTCCACACAACACCAAATAAATAATTTGGAGGTGTCAATGGTGACTTATTGATTGTTACATACCAAATATTCACACCACTTTTAGTTATACTCCCTATAATTGCACCTATCAAAATAAAACTCAAAATCCAAATTGTTAAATATATATAATTTTTATTTATTTTTAGCATTCATCACCTCATTGAGGATTTTTGATATTTACTACCCCACATTTTTTACGATATCACAATCAATTAAATAAGAAAAAATTTTTTTTAATGTATTTAGAAAAAATTGACAAAGCTATTTTTATCAGAGATATCAAAACAAAGTGTATTATTTTTTAAGAAAATAATACTATTTTTTTAAAAAAGAGCAGTTATGAAAAAAATTGTTTTATTTTATGTTTTTTTATTTTATTAAGTAACACAGCATTTGCATCTCAATGCTTTATTGCTAAAGAAAAAAATAAAATAATCTCCAATGAGGTAAATTGCAATAAACATTATGCACCATGTTGTACATTTAAAATTGCTTGGAGCTTAATAGGCTAAACAAAAGAAGTTGGAATAAATAAATTTCAAAACTATGTCACAAAATTTTCTTATGGCAATATGGATCTCTCGGTAGATAAAGATAAAAATAATGGCATCACAAACGCTTGGCTATCAAGTTCTCTTGAGATATCAAGCTTAGAGCAAGTTACTTTTTAGAAAAATTAATTAAAAAACTGATAAAACATAGCAATCAACATAGTTATTGCTCAAAAAACAAAAAGTATCTTTTTGAGCATTTTTTTTGACTTAATACTATGCTCAACATATAATAAAACTCATTTTGAGCAGAATAGGGTTGCTATGTCAAAATCGATATTTATTGGCCGTAAAGATGAATTCGAACGCCTAGACATCTTGTATAAAAAGAAAAAACCAAGCCTCGTAGTTGTCAAAGGGCGCCGCAGAATTGGAAAAAGTAGACTTATATTTGAGTTTTCCAAAAAAATTAGACACCAAACATTTTGGAGTTTTGCAGGACTTGCCCCTCAAGAGGGAATATCAGCGCAAGAGCAAAGGGATCATTTTGCCAGACAATTATCATTGATACTAAAAATTCCGTCTATAATTTTTCACGACTGGAGTGATGCTTTTGAGCATTTAAGTCTACATATAAAGCCAGGTGATATTATCCTATTTGATGAAATTTCATGGATGGGCGCAAAAGATCCTACCTTTATTCCCAAACTCAAAGCGTGGTGGGATAAGCAAACAAGCCATCTGTTGCTTGTTTTTTGCGGATCGGTATCAACCTGGATAGAAGAAAATATATTAAAAAGCACAGCATTCTTTGGGCGTGTCAATCTAACAATAAGTTTAGAGCCATTATCTATTCCAGAAAGTGCTGAATTTTTAAGAACACTAGGGATGAACTTATCTGATTACGATATGTACAAGCTACTAAGCATTATAGGAGGTGTTCCATGGTATTTAGAACAGCTTAGTCCCCAAATTACAGCAGATGAAAATATCAAACAGCTTGCTTTTGAAAAAAATGGTTTGTTAGTAAACGAATTTGATCGGATTTTTCACGATCTATTTAGCGCCAAAGGTGCTACTTATAAGAAAATTCTAGATAGCCTCAAAGATGGGACAAGAAACTTATTAGAAATTAGGCAGAGTATAGAGTTTGCGCACAGCGGCAAGTTAAGTCAAATGATGGAGCATTTAATTATTGCAGGTTTTGTTGTTAAACAATCTTTGTGGTCTTTTAAAACAGAAAAGCCGTTAAAGCAAAGTCTGTATAGAATTTCTGATCCCTATATGAGATTTTACCTGAAAGTCATTGCGCCAAACCGAGAAGCAATTTTAAACGGTGAGTTTGATAAGGTACCACTTTCTACCATGCCAGGTTTTGATGCACATATGGGACTGCAACTCGAAGCATTGCTTTTGCAAAATCGGACATTATTACTGCAAAAATTAGGTATTTCACCTGTAGATATTGTAAGAAGTGGTCCCTACCGACAAACAAAAACGACAACCCAACAAGGATGTCAGATTGATTACTTAATCCAAACCAAAACGAATGGACTATTTATTTGCGAATTTAAATTTAAAAGACGTGAAATTAATTCTGATATAATTAATGAATGCCGAGAAAAAATATCAAGACTAAAAGCGCCCAAAGGATTTGCACGAGTGCCTGTGCTATTTCATTTAAGCGGCGTTGCAGCAAGTGTTGGAACAAGTGCCTACTTTTATAGAATTGTTGATATTGTAGATTTTTTGGAAGGGAATTAGGAGACGCGACTCTAATTGTTACTATAAAAAAAACAGGGTGTTTAATCACCCTGTTTTTTTTATAGTAAATTTTTGTATGAAAACATACGATGTGTTAAAATATCACTTTATTTTAAGAATAAAATACCGTATGATAACATACATAAGGGTGACAAACCTCGGAGGGGGTTTTATGGAAAATAAAAATACTAAGAAAAAACAAGAGATTTCAGAAGAACGGGTATTGGGAAAAGCATTTTGGACAATGGCACACCTGTACGGTTTCAATAGAGAGCAGCAAGCTGGGCTACTTGGCTTACCAAACTATAGACAAAGATTGATTAAGCTTGAAAAAGAACAACTCATTCCTAAAGATGTTGATAAAAAAAATCGAGTTGGCCTATTACTAGGAATTCATAAAAACTTAAGAATATTATTCCCTTATAATCGCGAAATTGTTTATGCTTGGATGAGTAAACCACAAGAAGATCTTGGAGGCTTGGTTCCAATCGATTTTATATTAGAAAATCCTAGTCTTTCGTATGAACGTTTAGCATTTGTTCGCAGAAGACTTGATTATATAAGGTGCGCAGGATGATGAAAGAGATTGAGGGATTATTCGATTTAAAAACGGAATTTGAAGGCATCGTCTATCGTAATATTTTTACAATTTATCATTCGCAAGATTTATTTGATGATTTGAACGTAGACTCTGACTTCGCACATGATATCTTGCAAAGAGCAGAAAATATCACAAGCGGAGTTTCACATGAGTTTCCTCAAAAAAACAGACTATTTGATTATGGTAAAGTTCATGGATCATGTATAAGTGACGCATTTAATCCTCCCTATACATTTGGTCGATTTGGCGATGGAAATAGTTATGGTGTTTGGTATTCCGCTACCGATGAAAAAACATCGATTTATGAAACTTTTTTTCATCAATGGCGACGAATACAATATCAGTTTAAAATTAACCCAAAAACAAATCTTATCACTATCGATCGAAAGATGTTTGCTTGCGAAGTAAAGAGCAAAGTCGTTCTCGATTTTAGAAGTCAGTTGCAGCTTCATGACAAACTGACTTCCAACGATTACGAATTTTGTATCGAACTTGGTAAAAAAGTCAAAGAGCGAAAGATCCAAATGCTGCTTGTTCCTTCAGCAAGAAATATCGGGGGAGTGTGCTCCCCTGTTTTTTTGCCTGAAATCATAAAAAGTGAAAAAGCAATTTACTATTTAAAGTTTTATTTTCACAAAGATGGCAAAGCAGAAATCGAACGCATATCAAACAAAAAAGAAACATTTGATTTTCCATCGAGTTGGAAAGAGTGTGTTTCTGATACAAATGTTAAGTTACTGTGATTTTGCACGAATTTACTACTTTTTAAATGTGAGGAAGATGGGGGATTTTCTTTTGAACCTTAGCCAACATTACTTTTTCGGAAATGGGCTCAAGAATTAGTTTAGGTGCCTTAATTATTTTACGCGAGAATATGAACCATC
The DNA here is from genome assembly GCA_003339605.1 of Spirobacillus cienkowskii. Classification (GTDB taxonomy): domain Bacteria; phylum Bdellovibrionota_B; class Oligoflexia; order Silvanigrellales; family Silvanigrellaceae; genus Silvanigrella; species Silvanigrella cienkowskii. The sequence goes on from QOVW01000084.1 coordinate 4,261, forward strand.
AATAACGCGCACTGCAGCACAATGCTTACGGGCAGATCCTACTTCTTCAAACATGTTACGAACTTTTGCAACCATATTCTCACCAAGTTTAACATCGTTATAAAGTTTAACAGAAACAGAAGGGCATACATCGCCTTCTTCGCGAACAATAATAAGCGAAGCACCTTGACCTTCAACTTTTCCTTCAATCAAGTTTGTTTTAATTCCCTTTTTTCCTGGCTTGGCCTTTGTAATGGTCGCTGTGTTATCATTTTTGATGGTAAGAACAACGGACGCGTCGCCTTGTTTTTGGAACACCATATCGGCGTGAGCCACACCAACGAAAGATATAACAGCAACTAATACAGCCGCGAACCTAAGTCTGTATTTCATAATAATTCCAGTTTTTGATTAAAAGTAGAAATTGGCGGAGAGCGAGGGATTCGAACCCTCGGTACCCTTGCGAGCACGCCTGATTTCGAATCAGGTACATTCAACCACTCTGCCAGCTCTCCTGAGGTGGACTTGGCCTGTGTAGCATAGTTTTAAATTAAAAATCAATGGTAGGAATGTTGAATATTCTTTTTTTGTTTTGGTGCGGACGATGGTTTGTGCACCGTTTTATCTGACTTTATTTTTTTAGAAGAAAGCGCAACCGATTGATTGTGTTTTTTTGTTTTTACAGCAACACGGGTTGTTTTTTTATTTAAATTTTTAGCGTGAGCAACTTTTATTGCTGCATATTTTTTAGAATTCTTTTTTGCTGCCAAAAATTTATTGCTTGTTAAGCGATCGTATTGCCCTGTGCCTAATGATACAGGAATATACACAACCTGCCCCTTACGAAGCTTGGTGTTTAGTTTCAAATGAGAATTCGCACGCAATACAGACGATGCATTTAAGCGATATCTTGAGACAAACGCGGTCACAGTTTCGCGCCTTTTAATCCGCGCCGCAATCAAATACTTATCTGATGCCGCTGGAATTGAGTTTATGGCAAGCATCGCATGCTCATACTGGCTTGCCGGAACCTCAAGTTCAAATTTGCCTTCTGACGTTGCAGCGGGAGGTGGTGTGATCCCTAAGCGTAACTCAGGATTGAGCGCTTCTAAAACTGTTTTATCGATGTTTAGCTTCTTTGCCAAATCGGTAAGTGCAATTGAGCGACTGATCTCAATTGTTTTTGTTGCGGATGGTTGATTGCTTTCATTAATGTCAAAACCAAATTTCTCAGGATTTTTAGCAATAATCATGGCAGCAATCAGTTTTGGAACATAATCCGCTGTTTCGCGATTCACAACACCCATCGAGGTGAGCTCAAAAAAAGAAGAATCACTACCGTAGTTTCTTAACGTTCTTCTCACTAAACCTGGGCCGCCGTTATAACTTGCAGCCGCTAAATGCCAACTGCCAAATTGGTTATACAAATTGGTTAAATAATTGGCTGCAGCTTTGGTCGACTTTTTAAGATCGCGTCTCTCATCAATATAATCGTTAATTTTTAAACCATTTTCACGCGCCGTTGCAGGCATAAATTGCCAAAACCCAACAGCACCCACATAACTGAGAGCCTTAGGGCTATAGCCCGATTCAATCATAGATAAGTAAGCCAAATCTTTTGGTAATCCATAGTCTTCTAATGTTTTTTCCATTTCTGGAATTATAAAACGACCACGAGTTAACCACACAACAAAACTTTTTCTACCATTATTTTTAAAATAATTAATCCATTGTAAAACTTGATTATTAATGACAACTGGAAAATCAAATCCTGTTTTTTCGATTGATGGATAAGCCATTTTAATAAATTCATTGCTTCTTGCTTGATTTAACATTTTTTGGAGAGAGCTGGTAGATTTAAATTTTTTTCTATTTTCTGCAAGCCATTTTGAATCAAATTGTTCTTTCCAAGATTTATAGTAAACATTGTCCTCACATAACAAAATGTTATCGTCCATCAACCCTGCAGATTCGGAGTCAATTGAATTTAAAGGCAAGTCTATAGAAAGTGCTTCATCAGAGTCGGTTGAGACCAAGTTTTCTGAGTCTAGCAACTCATCGTCCGGAACAGCTAGAGAATTTTCATCCGTGTTTGCATTGTTCTCTTCGTCTAAGATAGGCTCTCCACTTAATGGAGCATATGCGGATTCATGAGAATCAAATTGAGAAGAGTTTTCATAATTTGCCGGAGTCTTCTTGGTATCCGTTTCTTTTTGTTCAGTTTTTTGCAATAAAGGATTTTGCATTGTGCTTTTTGTATTGTTTTCAATAGCCAATTCTGAGGTCGGAGATGGAATTTTTAAAATTTGATTATTACGCATACTAGACTGACAACCAGATAGTAATGGTGCAATAATAATAGGAAAAAAAACGTAAGCAAGGCATTGAGATTTAAAGTGAAATTTTTTAGCTCTAGCAGCTAAATTTAAGTATTTGATTTTATTATTATTCACTTAAAATCTCCGTTTTTATGCAACTCCTATCATCTAGTTATCGGCATGACTGTTCTGCAATTTATATGGTACAAAATTTGACCATGCGTTGATATCAACACATTCTCGCTGTTATGTTTAATCTTTGACGAAAAGAGTGTCAATAATGAAATACCTAATGCAAAAAAGTGATTACCTAATTTCAAAAATGTCGGTTACCCCGTTAACAGATTGTTCTTTATTTCATATTGATGCAATTGAAAACAAAAATATAATAAATCGCGAATCAATTCGTTTAAAAGCGCAATATAAAATTGATCCAGAAATTATTTTAAAACCAGGATTAAAATTAAGTTTAAAACATACAGGCTTATTTCAATGTATATCATGCAGCAAAGTTATTAAAAAAATATTTGATGGTTTTTGTTTTCCCTGCCTCAAAAAAAAAGCTGCCGCTGATATTTGTATAATGAGTCCAAACTTATGCCATTATCTTGCAGGAACCTGTAGGGAACCTGAGTGGGGAGAAAAATTTTGTTATCAACCTCATTATGTCTATTTATCTTATACAGATAAATATAAAGTTGGAATAACTCGTTATTCTCAAATTCCAACAAGGTGGTTTGATCAAGGCGCCACATTAGCAACAGTGTTAGCAAGAGTCACATCACGACACCAAGCGGGAACATTAGAGCATTTATTAAAAGAAATACTACACGATAAAAGTCATTGGTTAAATATGTTAAAAAATAAAAATGAAAGACCAAGTCATGAACTTTTTATCAAAAAATTTTATGAGACCAAAGAATGGCTTCTACAGAATGAATTATTTATAACCAAAAAAATTTACACAACTCCTCCTACGCATTTAAATTTATCACAAGAAATTTTAGTTTTTAATGAGCCATTAACTGTAGAATTAAATTTTGATGTCCCAAATTTTCCTGCAACTTTTAAATCAATAAATTTAGATAAAAATCCTTCAATAATGGGAGAAATTACGGGTATAAAAGGCCAGTATATTTTTATGGGAGACTATGTTTTTAACATGAGAAGGCATCAAGGTTATAAAGTTAATCTTGAAATATCTGAAAATTAATTACTTTATTTAAAATATTTATTTTTTACCATAGCAAAGTTCACTAGATTAGGTTGATATTATTAATTTATCTAAAAGTCAAATATTTATAGTAGAAATATCTAAAAAAAATTTAAATCGTTAAAGCTTCTTATCGGAGTTCACTTATATTATAAAATAAAAATTAAAAAGTAATTTTTTTTAAAGTTTTGCACACAATTTTAAAAATTAAATAATAATATTTAAAATTGTGTGCAAAATATAATTTAACTTTTTTTACAGGTACTTATTCCAAACAATTGATAAGGAGGACACCAACCAATTAATCCTGTTAACACAGGTATTAAACCTAATAAAAACCAATAACTGGCAGGCCCCCAAAAAGCCAAGGAAAAGACTACCAATCCAACAACAACTCTAATAACTCTTTCCACTGGATGTATATTAACTTTCATAACCTGTGTTCTTTCTGAGTTTATAAATAAAGTAACTGCGCCTTAAAAAAATTTAATACATTATTTCAAAAAAAGAAACTCAGATTAAAGAAAATGATTTAGAATAGAATTATTAATCATTAGAAGATTTTTCTGCCAAATATATATTTAATGACAAATCTGCCAAATTGCCTGCCTTATCAAATTTGGAGTGTTGGTAGTCAGGAGTTGCTTCTACATTATAGTCGGAAATAAATACCTTAGGATGCTCACCATTAAAATATGCGCTCATATTCCAAAGGGTTGCACCAGTTACAATAGAAATTGAACCTTCAGAGAGTAAAGCAGGTTGCGCATGAATAAGTTCTTTAAAAATCCCAAATTTTGTTACTTTAGTTTGATAAAGCCAAACCAGTCCAGTCATAATTATCTATGTAAATTGTTGAGGTTCCATTTGGCTCAATAGAAAATAAACTCATATCATCTGGCTTTTTTCCATCGTTAGAAACAAAAGGGGTATTACTAATATTATTGTCCCCAGAAAAAGATAACAATAAGTTATTATTAGTATAATTCTTAATTGTAACTTTTGCACCGTAAAGATATGCAAACGCATTGAAACTAAAAAAAGACATCATTGTAAAAATAGCCAAAGATAAAAACTTTAACTTCATAACATTTCTCCTAGAAAATCAACATTTACAACAAAAAAACGTTAAAAAACTAATTTTATTTATAACATAGTCAATAATTAAAGCGTGACTATTTGATAAAAATAAACACTTTTTTAACAAAATTTCTAATAAAATAAGTTACTATGCGAGTCAATAATTATTTTTTACATTTTTATAGATAACTATTGCTTGTAATATATGATGATTTATTAAAATTAAATTAATTAATTACCAAAAAAATCATAAATAGCAAAAATTTTTTTAATTTTTTGCTATTTATTTAATGGTATAGGCTTAATAATTATAGAGTAATTATATTGAAATGTTTAGTTTATTTATTAGTGAATTTTACTTTTGCAAAAATGGTTTAATAACAAAATTGAGGGATTTTCATCCCTTCATAAATCTGATGTAGCTTTAAACCACAAACATATCTTACAGTTAATGTCAAATCAGCGAAATCTCCCACGGCAGTATCAAAATTAGCAGAATATAAATCAGGCGTTGCTTCCACTCTATAGTACAAAGGCATTTTTTCTGAGGTATGTTTAAAATAGTTAAGACGTGGAAATCTTTTATCAAAATATGCATACATATAAGCATGTTCTTGACCTATATCATCAATCACTTTGCTACCTTTTATATAAAAGAAATTACCAGAATTACTAGGAGTATCAGCACTACTAGTACTGCCACGACTATCAACACTATAATTACTATCAGTAATTTCTAGAAAATCCTGATTCTCTAAATGCTTCTTTACTTGGCTAAAAGAATAAAACACATTAAAATCATCTATTATTTGTTCTGGAGGAGTTGAAGGTGGATAATGATGAACTTGCTTTTCATAATAATCTTCCAGACTTTTATAAACAGACATATCTTTAACAATTGGTGATGGTTCTTTAGGAACTAATAACTTTTTACTGTAAATTGCGTAACGAATAGTAATTTTTTCGTGACTAGATACATTATCTACATAAACTATTTTCTTTGAATTTGGTTTTAAAGGAACTCTTACCCTGGCAATTGTTGTTATTAAATTTATAGATTTATTACCAGAAGGATCTTCATGAATAAAATTAAATTTTGCACCTCTCAATGCTGCAGGAAAAAAAACTACTTCTAAATCATCCTCTGTATCGTTATTAATAGTCACTTTTGCACCATAAAGATGCGCAAAGGCATTGAAACTAAAAAAAGTAGATATTATTAAAAGAAAAATACACATAATATTTAAATTCATAAAATACTCCATTAAATAAAAAATACTTAAAATATCAAATTCACTATTTTTGAATAATTAATTATTTTATTGAGGATTCATCACTATACATAGTTAATGTCAACTCACTAAAATTACCGAAAACATGATCAAGTTTACAATGACCATAATCTGGTGTTGCTTTAACTCTATAGTGAGAAGTTTCTTTATATTGATAAAATAACTGTGGATTTTCATCATTAAAATGTGCGCACATTAAATAATCAAATGTCGTTTCAGTAGTAGGAATAGCTTTTATGTTAATTTTACCACTAGTAATTACTGCCATTGGCTTGAAAGGATGAGTTCTCCCTGGACGAATTACAGGCTCGATACCAATGTCCCTCACCAATGAGTAATATGTAATTGAATTTCTTCGATCAAAATAATTAACTTTACCAGTACCATAAAAATTATCTAAATAAACTATTGTCGTTGAGTTTGCTTTTAAATGAATTCTACCAGACTGTTCTCTTTTTCTAGGAGACTGTTCTATTTTTCTAGGATTATCTAATATAAGAGATTGATCCATATTTATATTATTCTCTACACTTACAAGACATAAAAATAAATCATCATCTGTTTTGTTATGAATTGTAACCTTTGCACCATAAAGAAATGCATAGAGATTGAAGCTAATAAAAGCAGATATCATTGTTAAAGAAATTATACATATCGTATTAAATTTCATAAATTTCTCCGTTAAAAATAAATATTAAAATATCACACCACCCCTCCCCATTAATTAAATCATAACTAAACCATAAAAAACAAAAATTCTTGACGAATACTCTTTAAAATATAACAAGATATAAGTCAACAATGTATTAGTATATTTTATAACTCATTGTTACTTTTGTTGTATAGTTATACTATAATAATTATTATATTAATTAACAGAAAATAAAGAGATTATATAAGCAATACAGTTTAATATCTTATTTTAATGCATATAAAATTTAAATACGATTAAAAAAACAAGTATATTTTATTATAAAAAATTGATTTACGTTTAGTTAGAAAAAGAAAGGTGGATTTTAATACAATACTAAAATTTAACTCTTCATATTTATAAATTGCATCGGAATTTTTAGCTCTTGCTGCTTTTCTTTTAAGAGCGCAATAACACTTTGCAAGTCATCTATCTTTTTTCCAGTCACTCGTATTTGCTTATCTTGAATTTGCGCATCGACTTTTAATTTAGAGTCTTTAATAGCTTTAGTAATCTTCTTGGCAATTTCTTTTTCTATACCCTGTTTGATTCGAATTGATTGACTCAATAGCATACCGCCAACGGGTTTAATTTTATCGACATCTAAAGAAACTAAATCTATGCCTCTTTTTAATAATTTAGAATTTATAATATCTGCCATTGCCATCACATGAGATTCAGAATCAGCGGTAAGTTTCATTTCAAATTTTTGTTTGTCTAAACTAAGCTCGTACTTTTTACCCTTAAAATCATAACGTGATGCCAATTCCTTTTGCGCTTGATTGACTGCATTATCAACTTCTTGAACGCTCACTTCAGAAACTATATCAAAACTTGGCATAAAAAACCTCTTAAACAAACAGCTTAAAACTAATCGAGCGAAACATAGATGACACTTGCATCTTGCTCTACCCGTATTTCTACAGAATATACGTTTAATGGAACACATGCTGGAGGGGCTTTTACAGCACCCCTCTCAACAATAGAAAAAACTGCCTTATGAAAGGGGCATGTTATTTCTGCTGCCTCTGCATTCCATTTGCCTTTTTCAAGAGGCTTGTCAGCATGATTACAATTGTTATCGAACGCCCAAACTTTATCAAAGTGCAAGGATTTTACCAATAAAATTTCTAAGCCATCTACCAAAAATTGAGTTGGTTTTTCAAAAGGCAATTCACTAAGTTCACAAACTCTAAAAAAAGACATAACAAAAACTACTTTTTTTAATTTAATTTAGAAAGATGAATATCAACCATGCATTCTGCCAAAGAAGAAAATACATGCTCTTCTTCTAAATGCAATAAAGCTTCTAATGCAAAGCTTTTAACAATCATCTGTTGCGCTTCGCGTTGAGAAAAACCACGAGTCGCTAAATAATACAACTGCTTTTTATCAATTTCTCCGGTTGCACTACCATGCTTGCACACAACATCATTCGGTAAAATTTCAAGACGTGGAGACGCATCAACTCGTGCATTCTTACTCAACAAAAGATTTTTATTCAGTTGTAATGCCGTTGTTTTAGGTGCACTTTTATCGATAACAACCAACCCTTGAAAAACAGAACGACTTCTCCCTGCAAGAATCATTTTTAAATTCAATTGAGAACTGGTGTGCGGCATTTTGTGATGCTGAATGGGTTCGTAATCAAACTTTCCATTTAAAGCAATCACTGTTGCGGCAGACTTCACTTCAACATGCGCTCCTTCAACTAAAATGTTTGAAGTCACCCGACACTGCCCCTGCGGAATAAAAAGTTGGCAATCGTAAAATTTTGCATGGTCACTAAGTTTTACAATTCGCTCTAGGAGAACTGTTGCATTTTTTACGTTAAGATCTGAATTGTGATACCAAAGCTGTTTTAAAGTCGCATTGCTCTCGAGTTCTAAGGTGTGTCGCAAATAAGCAAATCCCGCAGCACCATCAAATAATGCAAAATCAACAGTACTTGCTTCTGCAATCACACACTTTAAAGCGGTATAAGATTGATTAAACGAGGGCGATAAATTGTTTGCAATAATTAATAACGGAATTTCTTGATTTACAGACTCAACTCTAATTTTAATTTCATGAGGAGAGCTTAATTTTAAGCGACTGCCTAAAGCAAAACCAATATCACTTCTTGGGGCGACAGATTCAACGTCATAGGGGCTCGAAGAAATTTCAACAAAAGATTTCAGTTGTTTTGCAGTATAGGCTTCAACAGAACCATGATTTATTTCTACAAAAATAATACGATGCAGTTCTTTAAATAAAGACTGTTTTCCATTATTTCCTAATAACACATCAAGCTTTTGTAATTGAGAAAATTGCTCATCAAATGCTCGGTAAGAAACTTTCCATGGAAAAAATTTTTTGTCGCAAGTGTCTAAAATAGAGCCACCCTGAAAATTTAACACCTCAGATTCAGGCAAAAAGAAACTTTCAGGATTTGTTTTGCGCCAACTTTCTTCGGGATATTGTGGACACATTGCAAGCTTTGGTGCGTTAAGCGGATCGAAAGACATAATATTAACCCACCCCTTCAAATTCAATTTCAATCAAACGATTTAATTCTACTGCATATTCCATAGGCAATTCTTTAACAAACTCTTCAATAAAGCCATTGACAACCATTAAAGTGGCTTGGCGTTCAGAAAAACCACGACTTGTTAGATAATAAATTTGCTCATCACTCACGCGGCTCACACTTGCTTCGTGACCAACCTCTGTTCCTTCTTGTTCTTCAATTTCCATTGTTGGATAAGTTACAGAAGCAGAATTATCATCCATCAGCAATGCATCACATTGCACCTTACTTTTGCATCCCTTCATTCCCTTAGGGATTTTGACTAAACCACGATAGGTTGTATGCCCGCCATCTTTTGAAATCGATTTTGAGGTAATAACACTTGATGTATTAGGTGCTGCATGAATGATTTTAGCACCTGCATCTTGATGCATATGTTTCCCTGCAAACGCTACAGATAAAATTTCTCCACGAGCACCTGGTCCCATTAAATACACAGCAGGGTACTTCATCGTTAGTTTTGAGCCAATGTTTCCATCAACCCACTCAACCAACGCATTGTCGTATGCATAGGCTCTTTTAGTCACTAAATTAAAAATATTTTTTGACCAATTTTGTATTGTTGTATACCTAATTTTTGCATTTTTCATTGCAATCAATTCGACCACCGCAGAATGCAAAGAATCAGAGCGATAAACAGGAGCCGTGCACCCTTCGATGTAATGAACAGAAGAACCTTCGTCAGCAATAATTAATGTTCTTTCAAATTGCCCCATATTTTCTGTGTTAATTCTAAAATATGCTTGCAGAGGAATTTCAACATGCACACCTTTTGGTACATAAATAAAACTGCCACCACTCCATACAGCGGTATTTAATGCAGCAAATTTATTATCGTGTGCAGGAATGACTGTGGCAAAATATTTTTTTACAATTTCTGAATGTTCACGCAAGCCCGTGTCCATATCAAAAAAAAGCACACCCTTTTCTTCGAGACTTTTTTGCATACTATGGTACACAACTTCAGATTCAAATTGTGCCGAAACACCTGCCAAAAATTTTCGCTCCGCCTCAGGTATTCCTAAGCGCTCAAAGGTGTCTTTAATTTCTGAAGGAACTTCATCCCAACTTGTGCCCACACGTTCTGTAGGACGAACAAAGTAATGGATATTTGTAAAATCAATTTCATTTAAAGAATTTGTATCACCCCAGGTTGGCATTGGCTTTTGATTAAAAATTTCTAACGCATTAAGTCTAATATCTAGCATCCACTGCGGCTCACGTTTAAATTGAGAAATTTCTGTGACAATTTCTTTTGTCAAACCTGCTGATGATTTTGCTCCTTTAAAGATATAATTTTCTTTAACATGAAAGCCATATTTGTATTCATCTAACATGCCAACTTGAGAAGCATCAAAGTTTTCAATTTCATCTTTTTTATTATTTTTCATAAGAAAAACCTTAAATTTGATATTATATTTATACTTTTGTTTCGTAACCTTGTCTTATTGCATCGTACCCACTGCGCTCTAACTTATGAACTAATTCCATGTCACCAGAAAGATTAATTTTTCCATCTAGCACAACATGCACTTTATGGGGTTCGACAAAGTTTAATAATCTTTGATAATGCGTCACAATTAAAAAGCTTGTATTGTATGTTTTTGCAATATAATTAATTGCTTTTGCAACAATTTTTTGCGCATCCACATCGACTCCAGAATCAATTTCATCTAAAATTGCAATTTTGGGTTCAACAATCATTAATTGCAACATTTCAAACTTTTTCATTTCGCCACCAGAAAAGCCTTCATTCAAATATCGTTGCAAAGCCATACGATCAATACTCAATAACTCAAGTTTTTCTTTAATAATTTTTCTAAATTCAGAAACACTTACCTGCTTTTCGTGACTAATATTATAAAGATTTCTTAAATATTCTGAAATTTTTAATCCAGGCACAGAAACTGGGTACTGAAAAGCCAAAAACAACCCACGTCTCGCTCGCTCTGCGGTATCGAGCTGGGTAATATCTTCGCCATTCAAAAAAACAGCGCCTTCAGTAATATCATAATTTTTTGAACCCATTAAGACATGTGATAAGGTTGATTTTCCAACACCATTTGGCCCCATTATCACATGCACTTCACCTTTAGGAATTTCTAAGTTTACTCCTTTTAGAATTTCTTTACTGGCTACAGACGCTTTTAGGTTTCTTATTGATAACATTTACAACCTTCCTCTAAACTCAAAAACAAAAATTATTTTTCTTCAGTTGTTACAATTTTTAATTTACGCTGGCTATTTGTTGATTTAACGCAATTTTCTAATTTGTCACAGCCAGACTTTGGCATTCCATCAACATCAAAGTTATCTGTAAGCAATAAATCTAATGTTTTCCAAGGAAGTGCAGCGCACTTTACTCGAACAGGAAATTTACTCACTCCATTTAATGCTTCAATATCATCTTCTAAATCTTGTGGATTAACTTTTAATTTTCCTGTGTAAATTTCTTCTGCGTGATGAATTGTTTTTTGCGCTTTATCTAACGTAACTTTTTGCAATATTTCACACATTATGCTTGCACTGGCCTGACTGATAGAACAGCCATTTCCGTCAAACTGAATAGAAAGCAATGGACACGAATTTTGCATTTCGACTTGGCAAAATAACGTAATATTATCTCCGCAAATTGGATTTTTTCCCTCTAAACAGAAACGGCATGAAGAGTTTTTAGATTTAAAGCGAGGTCGCTTTGCATGATCTACTATAACCTCTTGATACAATGAGCTTAATTCAATTGATTGAGAGGCTTTCAAATTTTCTTCCATAACAAAAAACTCCACAACTCAAGACACATGTACTACTGTGGCATAGCCACATAAAAAAGCTATCACCACAAAATCGAATTTTCGACATTTAGGACGTTAGAATAACAAGATATAAAAAAATATGATATTACTATTATTAATTTTAAATATTTTTTATGGCTTTATATGCAATATTGACATCATCAGCGTCTGAATAGGCGCCAAAACTACATCTTATTAGGGCATCACCTCCTAATTCATGAATAAGGGGCCAAGCACAATGCAATCCTGCTCGCATTGCAATGTTGCTCGCATCAAGAATTGTCGCGAAATCATGAGCATGAATTTTTGCATGGCGAAATGACACAATGGCTTCGTTGCCTGTTTCTGGGGAAAAAACTTCAATATCAGGTATTTGTTTTATTTTTTCTAAAAAAAGCGTTGCCAGTTGACGCGTATGCTCAAAAATTTGCTTACGATTGGCAGCATTCAACCATTCTATTGCGGCAGCCAAACCACAAGCTTCAAGGATTGGAGGCGTTCCCGCCTCAAATTTTGCAGGCCCTGTTGTCCACTGACTCCCTTCTAATGTCACCGAAGAAATCATCCCACCACCATATTGAAACGGCGGAAGACTCTCCATTAGCTCTGGACTCATTGCCAAAACACCAATACCAGTTGGTCCATAAATTTTATGCGAACTAAACACCACCGCATCGGCGCCTAACGCAAACAAATCTTCATCGTGGGTTGCAATACTTTGTGCACAATCCAAAACAACCAGAGCACCAACTTTTTTAGCAAGAGCAATAATTTCTGCAATTGGATTGACTTGCCCTAATACATTGCCAACATGCGCTAATGAGACTACTTTTGTATTTTTAGTAATGAGTTGCGCAGCGTTTTTAAGGTTAAGTTGTAGTTGTTTCCCTTTTTTTCCTTCTAAAGAAATATACGCCAATTCACAATCTTGTTTTAAAGCAACCTGTTGCCATGGAATTAAATTTGCATGATGTTCAATTGCCGGAATCACAATGCGTGACTTTTCGTTTAAATATGTATCAGCAATACCATGTGCCAAAATATTTAAACTTTCTGTTGTACCTCGAGTAAAGACGACTTGTGACGGAGAAACATGTTTGCCTAAAAAATTTGCTACTTTAAGTCGAGCGTTCTCGTATATTTCAGAAGAACGAATGGATACGCCGTATGCGCCTCTATGCACGGAGCCATAATCGTTTTCTAAATAATGGCTCATTGCATTAATAACTACTTTAGGCTTTTGGGTGGTTGCTGCCGAATCAAGATACACCAACGGATTTACCACTCCGTTAACAATTTTTTGATTATTTTTAAATATTGGAAAATCATGCTTTAAATTGGAACCAAGTGCTATGGTATTCATTTTTGCCTTCCTATAGAGCAATATAATTTTTGCCCTAAATTAACCTGTCATAGAGATCGCAAAATGTTCAAGATCTGTCAATACTTATATAGTTTCAAAGATGTCTGAAAATTAGAAAATATTTAAGATAATTACAATAAATATTTTCTAAAAAATTAACTTCTATTTTTAGGTACAAATGACATAAAAAATTTTTTTGAATTTAAGACAAATTTAATTAAAGCATTAAGATAAAATTTTTTATGTATTCTTAAATATAAAAAATGTTTCATTTCTGTTATCTCATCATTCAATTTAAAGCTATGGCCATAAAAATATTGACAATATATTATTGTTTGATTAAACGTGCAAAAGGCAAAAATTTTGAACTTTTTGAAATTCATCAAGTGGAAAACTGCCATACTTTTAAAATTTATTTAAGGTCTTAAAATGATAAGATATCTGCCCAAAATTTTTAATAGCATTATTTTTCGGTTACTGATTACCCTAATTTTTGGTTACTTTTTTGGGAGCCTACTTCCAATCGATCTTCAATCTATTTTGTATGCCATAAGTCTTTCTTTAAAAGAGCTTTTAATATTTTGTCTACCATTTATAATATTTAGTTGTATTTTTTCTTGTCTACTCTCTTTTAAAGCCGACGTATTTAAATTTATCATTATATTACTCGGATGTATTTGTGTTTCTGGTTATTTTTCAACCTTTTTAAGTTACGGTATTTCTAAATTTGCTCTACCTGGCTTTCACAACATCCAAGAAACGCATCTTAATTTAACACACTCACTAAAGCCCTTTTGGGAATTTGCATTACCCTCACTTATTTCTAACAATCTTGCTTTATTTAGTGGTTTTTTGGCTGGTTTAGTTTTTTCTAAGTTTAGAAGCGCTAAGGTCGATCAATTTGCTAACAATATGCGTCATATAGTCACAGTATTTTTAAATAAAGTCTTTGTCCCTGTTTTGCCTCTCTTTGCATTAGGGTTTGTGATTAAGTTAGAAAGTGATGGCATTTTATCTGTCATTGTTAAATCATATTTTCCTCTTGTTATCGCAATAATCCTTGCGGAAGTGCTTTATATTGCTTTTCTTTACTATCTCGGCGCTGGTTTTCAGTTCAAAAAATTTGTTTATTTTATTAAAAATGTTCTTCCATCTGGAATGATGGGCTTTAGTACAATGTCAAGTATGGCTGCGTTGCCTCTCACTATCCAAGCGGCAGAAAAAAATACGGGAGAAGTTGATCTTTCTCGCACAATTGTTCCAGCAACAGTCAATGTTCATCTCATTGGAGATAGCATCGCTGTTCCTATGATTGCCATTGCGATAATGGGAACATTTGGCGTGCAGTTTCCTGATATTTCAACTTTTTTTATTTTTGCAAGCTTCTTTGTTTTGGCTAAATTTGCTGTCGCAGGAATTCCTGGCGGTGGAATCGTTGTGATGATACCAATCCTTGAAAAATACTTAGGCTTTTCCCCAGAAATGGGAGGATTAATCACTGCGATTTATATACTATTAGATCCCCTGAATACAACAGCAAATATTCTTGGAAATGGTGCATTTGCGATCTTAACCACAAAGATATTTAAAACCAAGAAGACAATTTCAACAAATTAAAATAATTCCTTTATAATTAATAGAGTTTCTTAATTTTCTTTTAAGAAGCTTTATTAATTATAAATATTTTGCTTCCCCAAAGTGCTTTACATATAAATATATTTTTTTTATGTTAATTAATATACGGGTAAAATAAATTTTTACCAATGAATTGTATTTAATTTTTAGTATTTTTTTTTAAAATAAGTAGAACGATTAAATTTTATTGCAATTTAATCGTTCTACTCAAGACCTCAAAACCGACAGGTGCTTATTACATATTCAATATTAAGCCTTTTTTAATTTGATCTCTAAAAAATTTATGGAGGTATAGAGTATGACTGGCTACTTTCATGAAAAAAAATTATTGTTCCAGAATGTCAACTTCATCTTTAAACCCATAACCAATCTCAATGATATCAATTTATCTCATGCTAAAGGAGGCGTTATGCTAAATTATTTTAGTTTTTTAAATGAACTAAATTTTGATGAAAAAAATTTTTCTAACTGGAGCTGCATTTTTTCTCAAGTTTATTTATTAAAAGAAATATCAAAAAAAATTTCTAAATTAAAAATAAATTGGGAAAGAAATAGTTTTCAGATTTTTGGCGGACGAGAAAATGATTTAAAAAACATTGATTTTAGCCTTAAAAATTCTTTTGTTTATGTTAAAATAATTAATCAAGCAATTTTTAAAGAAAAAATAAACTGGAAATTTACTAAGTTTTTAGCAGAAGAAATATTTTATTTATTTTCTGACATTCATTTTTTTTGCCTAAAAATATTATCTTATAAAAACAAAAAAAACTCGAGAATACAAAAAGCAATCAATGATCTTAAAAAAGAAGTAATAGAAATTTATAATTTAATTTTTAAAATTTTTGTTTGTTATTATTATAATAAAAGCAAAAAACACCAGCAATTTGATAATTTTTTTGAGAGGGCTTTAGAAAAAATTTATACGTTTGAAATACTAAGTAATAGAACTAGAAATTTAAAGGGTTTTAAATTTGTTACTAAAATAAAATTTTATTACACTTCACCACAAAAAAATTAACTGTTAATAGTTAACAATAATTTATCTTTTATGTATCCTGATAACTGAAAAGAAACATCATCAAAATCAATATTAAACTGTAAGTTTTCATCTTTTGCCGTGTGTGCTTTCACTTCTGCCAGAAGAGATGTCACACCACTATTTCTTAAACCACATGGAACAATATGCTTAAATGTTTCTAGTGAGTTATTTATATTGTAAGCAATACCATGTTTAGTGACTTTATTCAGAATTCTAATTCCTAATGCACCAATTTTGTTATGGCCACACCATACTCCTGGATTGACCTCGCTGCGCGTCGCAGTAACTTGGTATTTTGCAGAAATTTCAATCATCGCATCTTCAAGTAAATTCACATAAGAACGAACAGTCTGTTTGTATTTACCAAGATTAAAAATAGGATAAATCACCAACTGCCCTGGCTCATGAACTGTGACACTGCCCCCACGATCAATTTTAAAAAAATCGACCCCTTTCGTTTTTAGCTGCTCTGATGAAACAAGCATATCTTGCAATAATTCTCGTTTGCCCATTGTCACTGTAGGTGGATGCTGGACAACCAAAATAAGACCGGGATGATTTGGAGATTTTACCACCTCAGAATGATAAAAATCCATAATTCCTAAACAATCTCCATAAGGAATAAGACCTAAATTTTTAATTTCCATTATTGAATCGCCTCTCGAACTTTGGCAGATAAGTAATCCATTCCCCATACAACCAAAAAAATTAAAAATGCCAAACTTCCCACCTGAGTCCAACGGGCAAGCATTTGTTCCTGAATCAGTAAACTACCTATACCACCACCACCAACGAGACCGATCACTGTTGCCATGCGAACATTGATATCCCAGCGATAAATTGTAAAAGCAAGAAACGGAAGCACAACTTGCGGCACGACTGCATACCATACTACCTGCAAACGATTTGCTCCAGTTGCTTGTAACGCTTCCATAGGTCCATTTTCAACACTTTCTACTGCCTCAGAATATTGTTTTACCAAACTTGCGACACTATGCACCAGCAAGGCCAAAGAGCCGGCAAATGGCCCAATTCCAATCCATACAGAAAATAAAATTGCCCAAATTAATGGCTCAATGGAACGTGTAATATTCATCATCGAACGAACAATAAAATAGCTAACTCGAGTCAAAAAACTTTGTCGCGTTAAATTTCTTGAAGCAAGAAACGACAAAATAAAAGCAATCGGCAAACTAAAAAAGGTTGCAACAAAAGCAAGATAAATAGACTCTGCCAGTTTGCCTAATGCATTTGTAAAATAACCAAGATCATTGGGAACGCATTGTGCAGAAAAAAATTCGATTTGGTTTGTAAATATTAAATTGTGCAAAAAAACGATTTGATTTAATAACCATTTTAAACACTCATAGAGTGATATTGACCCAACTGTTTCTCCAACTCCTGGTATTCCGCAAGTTAATTGAAGAAATAGTCTGCCTGCACCCAATAATCCCTCTACCTGAAAAATTCTCTGAACACTTGCTTCAATTAAAATCAAACCCGTAATTAAGGTCATTGCAAGCAATGCAATTCCTTCAAGCTTGGCATATTTCCAGTGATTTTGAATTTTTAACACCACTTGCGGATCGCTCACTTGAAGTTTTGAAATACTTGCGACCCAAGAACCAAATCCTTTACACTTTAAAGTTACCAATACTCCAATCATTGCACCAATAAGACATAATCCCAAAAACCAACTCCACGGGAACTCAAAATAACGGCTATCAAATTGAAGTTTTTCTATTATGATTGATGCAAATTGCAGCGGAGGTGTTTGATATGCGAGATACTCTAAATAACGCATTATAATATCAAAAAAAAATATTTTAACCAAAAAAACGATAAAATAGCTCCAAACGGCCATTTCAATGAGCAAACCAATCCATTGTTTTTTTATCCGTTTAGTTTCTTCCATTGGAATAAAAGATGGAAAACGCATTTATTGAATCTCCACTTCTCTTGCTTCTTCGCCATAAATGTTTCTAAACCATTTTGCAGAAATATCAGAAGGCTTACCTTCAAATATCAATTCTCCATTTTTTAAGGCAATCACTCGCGTTGAGTATTCACGAACCAAACTTAAAAAGTGCAAATTACAAACAATCGTAATATTCTTATTTTGATTGAGATCTTTTAAATAATTCATAACAGAATAACTTGTTGAGGGATCTAGTGATGCCACAGGCTCATCTGCTAAAATCAATTCAGGATTTTGCAAAAGGGTTCGGGCAATTGCTACCCGTTGTTTTTGTCCTCCAGACAACCCATCAGCACGAATCAGCGCTTTCTCTTTAAGCCCTACTTTTTGGAGCGCTTCGTAAGCAGCAACAATCCATTCTTCAGGCCACGGATGAAAAATTCCTCCTAAAAATAAAGCTTGCCTTAAAGACAATCTACCAAGTAACACGTTATGCAATACATTTTTTCTTTCAATTAAATTAAAATTTTGAAATATCATCCCAATTTTTGAACGCACCAATTTAAGCTGAGATTCTTTTACATTTGTAATATTTTCACCAGAAAAAAATATATTTCCTGAAGAGGGATCATGTATTCTATTGATACAACGTAACAGAGTTGATTTTCCAGATCCTGATAAACCAATCACTGCTAAAAACTCACCTCTAAATACATTTAAATTAATACCTTTTAATGCATGCACACCATTTGGATATTTTTTAGTAATATTTTCTAACTTTAAAAGCAATGAAGAGTTGTCTTTAATTTGAAAACTCACTTGCAAATTCCTTTCTGAATTATTAAAATATTTTCATTCTTATAAAAATATCGGGTAAATTTTCTCCGGAATCTAAAGAATATCCATTTGTAACCCCAAGTTGAACTTTATAATATATATCTAAAAATCCTAAAACTTTAGCAACATATCTTTTTGTTTCTTGAAATGGAATATTTTCATAAAATTCGTCTATAGTAAGAGAACTATTTTGATTAATCCAGCGATTTACTGCCTCTGGGCCACTATTATAAGCCGCTGTAGCAAGTAAATAATTACCATTGTATATTTTTAATAGCATTCTCAAATACCATGCTGAAAATGCAATCGACTGTCCTGGATCTTTAAGCAATCCAATATTAAAATTTTCTTTACCAATATGTTTAGAAATATTAAGTCCAGTATATGGCATTATCTGCATTAAACCAATAGCTCCAACAGGGCTTTCTGCTTTAGCATCATAACTTGACTCAGCACGCATAATAGAAAGTAACCAAAAAGGATCAATATCAGCAAGACGTGATGCATTTTGAATATCGGACCAGTATGCTAAAGGAAAATTTAGTTTCCAAAAATTAGTTTTTTCTGACCAATTTTCAATAATATTGTAGTCTTGCAGAGTATAAGAAAAATTATTTCGCATAAGCTCAGAGGCTAATTTATAATCTTTAGCCATATATGCGAGGTTTGCTAAAGCCACTATTTCTTTCTTTTTAAGCCTTTTTATATTAACAGCTTTAATGTGTTGTTTTGCAATTTCATTCAGTTTATAATTAACCAACTTTCTAATAATTTCTAACTGTGGGTTTTGTAATTTTTTATTGATAAATGGATTACTTTGAGTAACATAAAAATCTTTAAAGTTTTGATTATTAACAATATTTACTTTATAAGGGATAGATAAAAATTCATTTAATTTCATTCTTGAAAAAATTGGGTATGGATAATCAAAATTTTTATTTGAAATTTCTGTTAAATTTTTAATATATAAATCTTTATCTATTTTATTTTTTCTTAAAACATTTAACCAATACTGAAAACGGTTACTGTCAGCATTTTTTGGACTTAAAGAAACATACTCCTTTGCTTTATTTTCTGCCTCTAAAAACTGAGAAGACAAATAATATTGCCAAAAAGTAAACCAAGATTGTTCTTCTCTTGATGTATAAATTTGATTTGCAATAGAAAATTGCGCGGATTCTGAATTATTTCTTGCATAATGCAAAGACATGGCATATTTAAGTTTTGCAGTATCTGCAAGCTTAGAAGTTGGCATTTCGTTAAAAATTCTAAAATAGGATTGCGCAGCTTTTAAAGGCTTTTGCAATGCATTAAAGACTCTACCACGCATATCTAAAATTTTATCTTTACTAAAAGGCTCAATATACATTTCTGCTTCTGACAAATATTCAAGAACAATATCTGCCAATTGATATTCTCGAGAATTTATTAATAAATCTGCTATACTTAATATTTTTAATTTTTCTTGAATACTGAGTTTATCAACTTTAACTTTAGGTAAAGGATCTTGAGGATTAATTCCTATTAGCGCTAGCACATAGTTTTTGGAGTCTGTTTGGTTGCCAATTCTTCTAAAAATCTCGCGCGATAAATACATCATATTTTCTTCTCGAAAATACAAACTTCCAATACTTCCTCCTGCACATTCAATTTTAGCCAAAATAACCATAGACTCTCTGCCTGCTTTTTCTACAGGGTAAAAAAGCAATGGTTTTTTTAAAAAATTTAATGCCAAATTAAACTGATTAAAATAAACTGCGGCTGAAGCTAATTTTACATAAATTGAATTCAATGTTTCCCAATCTAAATTTTGCTCCACAATTTCTGAATTTTTTTTATAATAATCTAATGCTTCTGCTCTTAATCCCAAATCTAATAAAGCATCTAAATAAAGAGGACTCACTAAGGGAGACAAAATAGACTTGCCTTTATTTGCCAATGGCTTAAGAAGTAATATCGCACCTGCATAATCATTTTTTAAATACAAATATTTTGCATGATAAATTTTAAAAATATCCAACTCTAATAGAGACATCTTACTTTTTTTAGATTTTAAATTTTGAATCGCAAATTCAGAATAATTCATATTTTCGGAGTCAATGGCAACATTCAATAAGCCTAAGTTTGCATAAATAGATTCTGTGCTATTTTTAATTTTAGAGATTTGGGTTCGCATTTCGTCAAGTTGTTTAAGTTCTTGATAGTCTTTGTTTTTTAAAAAGTCTTGATAGTAGGTTACATATTTTTTACCCATAACTTCTGAATTTGAACTTTCGAATGCAACTGTTTTTTGTATACTGAATAGACCAGTCAGTAGAATTATGACTAGAAGGATTCTCATGCTCAAAAAACTCAAGTGGCTATTACATCCCATATCGGTTCTCATCCTTGCGCAAATCTGTTGGGGTTTACTCATGTTTGTTTGGATCCGTTGGTACATCCTCAGAAGCCAAGAGATTAATAATCTAATTGAAAAATTACCAGTTGGAGCAACAAGCTCTGGGCAATGGGTCATCCTGGCGCAAGGCTGTATTTTAATGGGATTCATTCTAATTGCATTGTACGTTATATTCGTAAGCCAAAGAAGACTTTCTCGAATTACCAAAATGCAAGATACCATTTTAAGCAGCGTAACGCATGAACTCAAAACCCCTTTAGCAAGCATCCGTCTTTACGCTGAAACCATTTTACTACGAAATGTTGCAGAAGAAGAGAGAAAAAAATTTTTAAATCGCACCCTAAAAGAAACAGAACGGTTACAAAAATTAGTAGACACAGTTCTCATTTCTGCGCGCCTAGAATCTGATAAATCTTCATTAGCCCATATTCGAGTCAATCTAAGCGAACTACTCAACAATTCATTTAACCAATTTAAAGATCGGTTTGGCGAAATTAGAACATTTGATTTTCATCAACTGCCAACAAACGAAAAACAGGCTTACTTTGTAATTGGTAACCCTTATCATCTTTCTATGCTTTTTGATAACTTACTTGACAACGCCGTAAAATATACAGAACGTGGCGGTTTAATTCAAGGAGGAGTTATTGTCAAAAATGAGTTTATTCAAGTGCACATCAAAGACAATGGAGTTGGTATAGAAAAAAAGAATTTAAAAAAGATTTTTAAAAAATTTTATCGAATAGAACGAAACTCAAAAACAAGAGTACAAGGCTCCGGATTGGGTTTGTCTGTATGCCATTCAATTGTAAAAGAACATCATGGAAAATTATTCGCTTTTAGCGAAGGGCTTAACAAAGGAACAAGTTTTTATGTCGAACTCCACAGATTTTCTTCTCATTGTTGAAGATGAAGAATCCATTGGGGAAGGGTTGCAATTTAACTTTGAGGCAGAAGGATTTGAAGTTGCAATAATTTCTAATGGACTTGAAGCAATTAACTTTATTAAAAGTAATTTTGAAAAAATATCGACAATTGTCTTAGATATCATGCTTCCAGAAATGGATGGATACGAAATTTTAAAACAGACCCGTATTTTAGCAGAAAAAATTCCGATTCTTGTTCTGAGTGCCAAAAGCCTAGAAAATGATAGAATTAAAGCTTTTGAGCTTGGCGCAGATGATTACGTAACAAAACCATTTCATTTATCTGAAATTATATTACGCGTTAAACGACTTGTCCAAAGAAAAAAGTGGTATAAAACAGAAATAAATTTGATACCAACAAAATTTGGAGATTCTATTTTTGATCCAGAAAATTTATGTATTAAAAAAAATGATGGATCGATTATTCGAGTTTCGCCTACTGAAGGACTATTAATACAAGTATTTCTAGAAAATCAAAATAAAATTCTGACAAGAAATGATTTACTGCAAAAAGTTTGGCAATATGATGCGGTCATCGAAACCCGAACTGTTGATGTGTTTGTTGGAAAACTCAGAAAATACATTGAACGCAATCCTGCTCATCCTGATTTTATAATTTCAATTCGTGGAGTTGGTTACACGTATCTTCCCAGTAGCAACAACTCTTTATAATTCTATTTTCATTCCTTGCGCTCAACCCAATATAATGTAATAGTTTTTCCTCATTATTTAATTTTTTTGTTCTATATTCTGGGGTGCTTGTTAGTATGTCAAATAAAAAACCGATTGCCGAACTTACGCACTGCAAAAACTCATTTCTTGAATGTTTATCAACAGGAGAAAATATTCTTTTAAGCGGTTCAACAGGCACGTTACTTTACGAAAAAGGAATATTTATTAACAAATGCTTTGAAGAAGTTAATATATCGCAACCAGAGCTTGTGTATCAGATTCATTGCGAATTTATCAATGCTGGAGCAAAAATTATTATTACAAATACCTGGGGGGCGAATGCTACAAAATTAAAAGCATTTGGACTCGAAGAAAAATCACACGAAATAAACAGCGAAGGAGCAAAAATTGCACGCAAAGCAGCAAACAATCAGTGCTGGGTCGCAGGGAGTATTGGCCCTCTTGGCGTGCGCATTGAACCATGGGGCCCCACATCACTGAATGAAGCCAAAACAATATTTAAAAATCAAGCGTCTGCCCTTGTTGCCGGTGGTGCTGATCTTTTTATTTTAGAGGGTTTTCCAGATTTATCAGAAATTCACCAAGCAATACTTGGAATTCAAGAAGCATGTGCACTTCCGATTATTGCAATGATGAGTGTGAATGAAGATGGCCACAGCCTCTATGGCACCGAACCAGAATGGTTTATCAGAAAACTCGATGAATGGGGTGCTGATGTGGTGGGTATTGATGGTGGCAATGGCCCAGCTCCGATGCTTGAGCTCATTAAAAAAATAATTTCTGTGACCTTAAAACCAATTATTTTATATCCAAACGCAGGTTTGCCACGCATGGTTGATGGGCGGTTGATTTATATGGCAAGCCCAGAATATATGGGAGAATTTGCAAGACAAGCACTCCTCAAAGGTGTGCGGTTACTGGGCGGCAGCAGCGGCACTTCTCCTGCTCACACTAAAATTATGGCTGGAGCCCTAAGGCAGTCTAAAGCGTTTAAACATACTGAACACAAAATTACGATGAACCATTCCGCACAACCTGTTCATGTGCACACCAGCAAAGTCCCAAGAGCATTACAGAGCCAATGGGCAAAAAAAATTGTAGACGGCGAGTTTGTGATCACCATGGAGCTACTCCCACCCAAAGGATTAGAAATAGATAAAATTTTGGAACGTGCAAAAATTTGTAAAAACAATAATATTGATGGGATAAATATTCCAGATGGCCCCAGAGCTTCAGCGCGCATGAGCTCTCTTGCCACAGCCTGCTTAATTGAACAAAAAGTTGGAATTGAAACTATTTTGCATTACGCCTGCCGCGATCGAAATTTATTAGGCATTCAAAGCGATCTGTTGGGTGCGGCTGCACTTGGTATTAAAAATATACTTTGTATTACCGGAGATCCCCCTAAAATGGGTCCTTACCCGAATGCCACAGCAGTATTTGACATCGATGCAATTGGACTTGTGAACATGGTGACAAGGCTCAATAGTGGTTTTGATTTAGGCGGATCCAGTATCGGCGTCCCAACGAGTATGAGTGTTGGAGTTGGCGCAAACCCTGTTTCCCCCAATTTAGAAACAGAAAAATCTCGCTTCCGTTACAAAGTCGAAGCAGGTGCAGAGTGGGCTATCACCCAACCAGTTTTTGATTCTGAGTCGTTATTTAAATTTCTAGAATTTTCATCGCAATTTCAAATACCAATTATTGCTGGCATTTGGCCATTAAAAAGTTTGCGCAACGCCGAATTTATGGCAAACGAAGTGCCTGGCGTTTATGTACCAAAAACAATTTTAAAACGCATGGAAAAATACAAAAGCGCAGACGATCAAATGCAAGAAGGAATACAAATTGCCAAAGAATTGATTGCAAAAATTAAATCTTCTGTTCAAGGATTGCAAATTAGTGCTCCATTAGGAATGGTTGATTTTGCACTCAAACTTTTAGATTAAATTAAAGTTATTTTTAAAAATAAGGAATTTTTTAATGTCTAAATGTATTGTTCATTTTGCTCTTGAAGACATGGATGTTGAAGCACCTTGTGGCACATCGTTTCAAGACATTGTGGCGGCTTGTGATGCCGATGTGACTTTTGGCTGCCGCAATGGCACATGTGGCACATGTCGTATATTAATTGAATCAGGTAGCGAAAATATTTCACAAATGAATAGCGAAGAAAAAGATTTTCTTGCATCTATCGACGCACAAAAAAATGAACGCTTAGGCTGCCAAATTAAAATACTTGGTGACTGTTCTATTAATTATATAGGTTTATAAAAAATGAAAAAAACTTTAAGCCAACTTATCCAAGAAAAAGTTGTGCTACTTGATGGTGCGATGGGAACGCAAATTTTTTCTTATCACCCAACAATAGAAGATTATGGCAGCCATGAACTTGATGGATGCGTTGAAATTCTCAATCAAACTCGAAAACATTGGATTCAAGAAATTCATCATAATTACTATAACGCAGGTGCCGATGCGATAGAAACCAATACCTTTGGCTGTAATGAAATTGTCTTAGCAGAATTTGGTATTGCAAACCAAACCATGCTTTTAAATAAATTGGCGGCAGAACTCGCACGAGATGTTGCCAATTCTTACAATGAAGCAAAGTTTGTAATAGGAAGCGTTGGCCCTGGCACAAAACTCATATCTTTATTACAAATAGATTATAACACTCTTTACCAAAGTTACTTTACTCAAATTCAAGGTTTATTACAGGGTAGAGTTGATGCAATATTAATTGAAACTTGCCAAGATATTAATCAAGCAAAAATTGCTGTTCGTGCAGCTAAAAATGCCATGAAACTGTTAAAAATCGAAGTGCCAATTTGGACACAAGTTACAATTGAAAGTAACGGTACCATGCTCGTTGGCAGTGACATTCAAACAGCTTTAACCGCAATCGAAGCCTTAGGTATTCAGGTACTAGGAATGAACTGTGCAACAGGCCCCGATGAGATGCGCAGCCATATTGCTTATCTGAGCGAAGCATCCCCAATGCCAATTAGTGTTTTGCCCAATGCAGGCTTACCTCAAAATGTTCAAGGAAAAACTGTTTATCCTTTAAAACCGCAGGAGTTTGCAGAAAAAGTTTTTTCTATGGCAAAAGAATTTCAACTCAATGTTGTAGGAGGATGTTGTGGCACAACACCTGAACATATTCATGCACTACGTTCAAAAATTCAACAGCTCAATCCTAGTATCAGAAAAGGAAAATTAACGCGAAGTGTAAGCAGCTTGTATACGTCTGTTCCGTTAAATTTAGAACCCAAACCCCTTTACGTTGGTGAACGGACCAATGCCAATGGCTCTAAAAAATTTAAAGAACTGTTATCAAATAATGATTTTGAAGGTCTTGCGCAAATAGCCAAAAGTCAACTGAAAGAAGGGGCTCACATTCTCGATGTGTGTGTCGCGTATGTCTCACGCAATGAGTCGGAAGATATGGATGCGCTGCTAAAAAAAATTGTCACTCAAGTGAATATTCCAATCATGATCGATTCTACAGAAATTCCAGTTATCGAAAAAGCACTGCAAACAGTTCCCGGAAAGTGCGTGGTCAACTCTATCAATTTTGAAGACGGAACTGCCAAAGCAGAAAAAATATTGCAACTTTGTAAAGAATATGGAGCTGCGGTTGTTGCTCTCACAATCGATGAATCCGGCATGGCCAAATCTGCGGCACACAAATTGTCTATTGCAGAAAAAATATATGAATTGGCTGTTTCTCAATATAAAATTCATCCTGGAGATCTAATTTTTGACCCCTTAACGTTTACGTTAGGGAGTGGTGATGAAGAATTTAGAAAATCGGCAATCGAAACTTTAAATGGCATCAAGCTTATTAAACACAATTTTCCAGAAGTAAAAACAATACTGGGGCTTTCTAATGTTAGTTTTGGATTAACTCCTTTTGCTCGGCAAATTTTAAATTCTTTAATGTTATTTCATGCTGTCAAATATGGATTAGATTTGGCAATTCTCAATGCTTCAAAAATTCTTCCAATTGCAAAAATCAGCGCTGACGATAAAATTTTATTTGAAGATTTACTTTTTGATAATAGAAAAGAAAATTATGACCCATTAAAACTCATTGTCACTCGCTTTAATGACAAAAACAAACAATCATCACATCAACCAAAAAATAGAGATACTATTCCATTAGAACAAAGGCTAAAGCTTGATATTATTGATGGAGAAAAACAACTTATTGTTGCCGATTGTCACGAGGCCTTAAAAATTTTTTCGCCATTGCATATTATCAATAATATTTTGCTAGATGGCATGAAAGTTGTTGGAGAACGCTTTGGCGCAGGAGAAATGCAACTTCCATTTGTTCTAGAAAGTGCTGAAGTCATGAAAATTGCGGTTAAAGCACTAGAGCCCTTTATGGAAAAAAAATCGGGCTACAGTAAAGGAAAAATGATTATTGCCACTGTAAAAGGAGATGTGCATGATATTGGCAAAAACTTAGTTGATATCATTTTAACCAATAATGGCTATGAAATTTTAAATTTAGGAATTAAACAGCCAATAGAAAGCATTCTTGAGCAGTATAAAAATTCTGGTGCCCACGCTATTGGCATGAGTGGGTTGCTTGTTAAATCGACAGCAATCATGAAAGAAAATTTAGAATATATGACTGCGCATGGATTTAAAACTCCAGTTATTTTAGGAGGCGCCGCATTAACTAGAGAATTTGTTGAAAAAGAATGTCAAGCAGTTTATCAAGGCCCTGTTTTTTATGCATTCGATGCATTTGAATGTTTAAAAATTATGGAAAAATTGACATCAATCCAAGGAGAAATAAGTTCTGCAATTTTACAAGAAATTAGAAATTTTGCAAAAAATGAACCAGCAAATTCAAAAAATAATGATGATAATACAATTAAAATTATTAAAAAAGGAAATGTTTCTTTAATTCCTGACAAATGGAAACAAAGTCCATGGGTTAGAAAAACAGAGCGGGTTCCTAATTCTCCTTTTTGGGGAACACAAATTCTGTCATTAAATTTAGAAGAAATTTTTGCTTTTGTAGACGAATTTGCGTTGATTAGAACGCGATGGGGTTTTAAAAAAGGCAACAGTTCTGAAGAAGAATTTCAATCGATTCTTAATCATAAAGCAATGCCATTATTATTAAACTTAAAAGAAAAATTATTAAAAGACAAATCAATTTTGCCTAAAGCCATTTACGGCTATTTTCCAGTATGTTCGCAAAATGACTCCTTGCTTGTTTATGACCCTAATACAACACCAACAACTCCTATCAATAAAAGAAATATTATTGCAAAATTTGATTTTCCTAGACAAAAATCAGGCAGAATTTTATGTATTGCTGATTTTTTTAAAAATGTAGAATCGGGAGACATCGACACTCTAGGTGTCCAAATTGTCACTTTAGGAGAAGAGTTTTCTTCCCAGGCTAGACAACTATACGAATCTAATAACTTTACAGACTACTTTTATTACCATGGACTAGGAACAGAACTCACTGAAGCAGGCGCAGAGTGGTTACATAAAAAAATGAGAACTGGATGGGGTATTGCAAATAAAGATGCAAAAACTTTAAGGCAACTATTTAGCCAAGGGTATCAAGGATCACGCTATTCATTTGGTTACCCGGCATGTCCAAATATGGAAGGCAATACGCTACTTTTAAATTTACTTGAAGCAAACCGTATCGGTGTGCATATTTCAGAAAGTTTTCAAATGCACCCCGAATTGACTACGAGTGCATTGGTAACATGGCATCCGCAGGCCCGATATTTTACAACTTAATTTTATTAATTTTTAGATTTAATAATTTTTTATTATTAAATCTATATTCACAAAAATTATTTTTAATATTCAATAAATTTTTATTAATAAATAATTATATATTAAATAGATGAAATAGAATATTTAATATTTGTAAAAAAATTATTTCTATATTATTATTTGGGTGATTTTTGATTAATTATTAAAGAGATTAAAAATGCCTCAATACATTGAAATTGTTACAAACAAAAAAGTTATATTCGGACAACATTTTAAAAAAAAATCATTGATACCTGGAAAAGCATTATATTCAGATGGCATTTGTCATGGTTTAAGCTTAGCATGGATTAAAAAAATTCATACTTTAAAGACTTTTTGTCAAATTTCTCTACCAAGTTCAAATGAAGGCTTACTAATTCAAAATAAACTAGATTATAATTTTAATACTAGAAAACATGCAATTAAAAAAGAAAATTATAAATATGATGAACACCATAATAAAGATGTTTCCCCGGATGAATTTTTTATCAATGATAATTGTAATTTTTTAAAGTCTTATTCAGAACTTGGTTTTAAACTAGTTAAATATTGTGGACTTATGAGCGCATTTCGTTTAAC
Source organism: Spirobacillus cienkowskii (assembly GCA_003339605.1). Lineage (GTDB taxonomy): Bacteria > Bdellovibrionota_B > Oligoflexia > Silvanigrellales > Silvanigrellaceae > Silvanigrella > Silvanigrella cienkowskii. The sequence continues at coordinate 33,385 of QOVW01000084.1, forward strand.
ATATTTTCTGAATGATCTACTAAAAAACAATGATATGAGAACAAAAATAAAAGCTTTCTTAATTTGTACAGGTGGTCATGCACTTGCACTGGCTATAAATTATAAATCTATTGTTTTTTTTGATTCTAATACGCCGTCCACTAAGTTTTTAACATAAGCTTGCCTTAGGTTTTGAATTCATAATTGACTTGACAATTTTTTGTGTTAATTGATTCCAACCACTAG
>QOVW01000085.1 GCA_003339605.1 Spirobacillus cienkowskii
ATAAACCCTCCCGCCTTTACAGTAAGGAGAAGATGACATAAAGTAACTGAATTATAAAATGAATGAGGAGCCTAATTCAGATTGAGGACACGCCCTAGAGTGTGTCCTCAAATATTAAAAAATTTTTGATTTTTAAAATATTTTATCCTCCCATTTTTCTTCATCCATACACTTGAGTACTACCTCTATTACAATTATCTTGGTGAGCTTTGAGCGCAATCAACGCTTGAAGTTTGCCACAGTTGTCTTTGCATTTAGCAAACTGTAACTGTAAGAAAAGTTAAAAATTACCTGTTCATTGTTAGAGGATTTTTATGATTCAAACCGAATCTGTTGATATTTTAGACCCCAAGGTTGATTCCATATTCAAAAAAATTTTTGGCGAAAAAAAAGAACTTTTTATAGATTTTGTGAATAGTGTTTTTGCAGATAAAAACGAAAAACTGGTGAAATCTGTTACTTTCTTAAATACAGAACTCTCAAAAGACATTGCTAATGGCAAAGAATGTATTTTAGATGTGCGCGCTGAGCTTGACGATGGTAGTCAAATTAATATTGAGGTTCAGGTTACTCCTCAAAAACATTATATAAAAAGAAATTTGTTTTATTGGAGCAGGCTGTATGTTGAGCAAATATCCCTGGGCGAACACTACAAAGGCTTAAAGCGCTGTGTTTGCATTAATTTGATAAATTTTGACCTCTTCCCAGAAAACAATAGCTATCATAGAATGTTGTCTGGTTTGGATGTCGACACTCACGAAGTTCTAGCACCAGACTTAGAAATTCATTATTTAATTATACCCAAAATGCCTAAAGGTATGTATAATGGCAGTATGACAAGGCTTGAAAAATGGTTACTTTTCTTTCAAGCACCAGAAAAAAAAGTTTTAGAGGAACTCGCAATGCAAGACAGATTATTTGAACAAGCAAAAGAGACTCTCTATTTTTTGAGTCATAACCCCGCCGAAAGAGTTGCATACACCCAACGTTTAAAATATTTATTGGATACTATTTCACAACTTGATGATGCAAAAACTGAAGGTAAGGCAGAAGGCATTGAAATTGGTAAAGTCGAAGGCATTGAAATTGGTAAGGCAGAAGGCATTGAAATTGGTAAACGTAAAAATATAATTGAAATCGCAAAAACAATGAAAGCTAGTGATTTTCCAATGATGAGTATTATTAAAGTCACTAAACTCTCTCAAGAAGAAATTGAAAATCTTTAAAAATATCTTCACCTTCAGTTCCATATTAATTTGTCTCAATGAGTTTATCTGGAGTGTTCAATCATTTTAGCAAAAAGTTGATTAAATACCCAATTATAATTTACTTAAGCGACTAAAAAATATAACCTCTTTAGTTGATGTTTATTATTCAAATTAGGAGGTTATATGAAAGCAAGCTCTTTTCTTAAAAGAAATTTTTGTTTGTCCACATTCGCTCTTATTGCAAACTTTATCTTGATTCCAAATTCTTCTTTTGCATCAGATACAGATACTATGAATTCTCCACAAACAGTTGCATTAACGGCAAAAGAAGAAACTAAAGTAGAAGAAGCTTTTCTTGATAAATTATGGGAAAATAGACAATCCTCAACTGGAAAATCTGAGATTGTAAATTTTTTAAAAAACCAACCCGTTTTACCAGAAAATTTTAATATTAACTGGAAAGTAGCGCGATTAGTATATTTTAATGCAAACTTTATTTTACCAGAACAAACAACAAAAGACGAAAAACTCAGCTTACTTCAATACGGATACAACTTAGGGATAAAAGCAAAAGAGCTCAATCCTTCAAGAGTAGAAGGTTTTTATTGGTACGCAATTAATTTAGGATCGTATGGTTTAGAAAAAGGAATTTTTACTGCCCTTAAAAATGCAAAACCAGGAAGAGACGCTTTGCTTGAAGCAGCAAAAATTGATGCAAAATACCATTGGTGCGGTCCTCTTCGCATACTTGGCCGCTATTACCAAGAAGTACCAGGAGGTCTCATCTCTTTTGGAGACAAAAAAATTGCAAACGAATATTTTTTAAAAGCAATAGAAACCTGCCCAAATTTTAGAGTGAATACAATGTACCTTGGCATTCTAAAAAAGAAGCAAGGTTTAAATTCTGAAGCATTAGATTTTTTTAAAAAAGCGCAGTCTCTGCCAAATCTTGACGGAAAAATAGAGGAAAGTCGATATTCAAAGGAGCTTGCTGAAAACATAAAAACTGTGCAAAATATGTAAGCCGAACTTGATCCGCCCTTCTAAAGTGCATAAGAAGACTGAGAGGGGTTTTTTATGCGTTTATAAGGAGTGTTTTTATGTCCAAGGGAAAGTTTATTATAGGCGGTATTTTTGTTTGTGCAGCAATAGTTGGCACAATACCACTATTTTTTCATGATTACAAAAAAATTACAAATAATTTGCCTGTCACGCAAAATGCTACCGAAAAACTTGAAAAAGCGATCTCATCCAATAATAAGAGCGACGTTCTTGGCAAATTTAATAACACAACTTTAAAACGTAGCGATCTCAATCCTCAAGAACGCCAAGCATTATATGACGCAGAAAATCAATCTTACAAAGCGATAGAAAATATATTAGCCAAAAGATTTTTTGATAATCGTATTAAAGAATATATGAAAAAGAAAAATATTTCTAATGTGAATGATGCAGAGAAAATATTTATTCAAGAATTTTCTGGAGTTTCTCAAGCTCAAGTTAAGCAATTTATAAAAGAAAATGGAGAAAATCCGCAACTAAAAGGCAAATCTCCCGAACAACAAGAAGCGCTTGTAAAGCCATATTTACAAAATCAAGGTATCAGCAACTACTATCGTTCCATTATTGCAAAAGCAATTTCTGATGGTGATATAGAAGTAACAGGAGCTGCAAAACCAGAGTCTGTTAGAATAAATGTTGATACATCAAATGCACCATCAAAAGGGACTGCAAATGCACCAATAACAATTGTTGAATTTGCAGATTTTCAATGCCCATTCTGCGCAACAGCAGAGCCAGTTATTGAAGAAATATTAAAAAAATATAAAGGCAAAGTACGCCTTGTTTTTAAAAATTTTCCTCTTGCCCAAATGCATCCTGAAGCAATTCCTTCTGCATTAGCAGCAGAATGCGCTGCGAAACAAGATAAATACTGGCAAATGCATGGATCGTTATTTGAAAATCATAAAAAATTAAACGAACAGCTTTATGTACAATTAGCACAAAAATTTGGATTAAATCTTGAAGAGTTTAATAAATGTAGAAAAGACAAAGCTATGCTTGATAAAATATACGCTGATATGGAATATGGCCAAAGTCTTGGAATAAATGCAACACCTGCTTTTTATGTAAATGGTATACAACTTATGGGAGCTGTTCCAAAATCAGACTTTGAAAAAATTATTAATAGTGAACTCGCTAAATAATAGCAAAATTTGATAGTTTATTTATAATAGAGTAAAAAGTCATGGGTTAGTGCGCTCATGGCTTTTTTTATTATGGAGTATATTGATGCAAGAAAACTTCACCTCCTTAGAATTTAAAGACAGAATTGCAAATTTACAAATTAACAGACCAAGTCAATTAAATTCATTAAATAAACAAGTGTTACAAGAACTACAAAATCACTGTTTAAATTTAAAAGAAAACACAAATATTGATGTTGTCATTGTTTCTGGTGCTGGGGATAAATCTTTTGTCGCAGGCGCTGATATTAAGGAAATGCAAGACTTTAAAACTAACATTGAAGGAGAAAATTTTTCAAAACTAGGATCTCAAACAATGTTACTTTTAGAAAATTTACCGCAAATTGTAATTGCAAAAGTTCAAGGTTTTGCGTTAGGTGGCGGACTAGAACTCGCTTTAGCTTGTGATTTTATTATTGCATCAGAAAAAGCAATTTTTGGTTTTCCTGAAGTAACGTTAGGTCTTATACCTGGTTTTGCAGGCACCCAAAGACTATCTCGAAAAATTGGACCTGCTAAATCAATAGAATGGATTGCATCTGCAAAAAAATATACTGCAGAGCACGCATTAAATTGCGGACTTATCAGTTATGTAACACCTCACAACGAATTAAATAACTTTACAGAAGAATTTTCTATTAAAATTATAAAAAACAGTCCAACTGCAATTAAAACTGCAAAAAAAGTTATTCAGCAAGGATTGCAACTTAATTTTGAGATGGGCTGTTCTTTAGAATCAAGAGAATTTGGTAAATTATTTACTAATCAAGAATCGAAAGAAGGTATTAAGGCGTTTATAGAAAAAAGAACTCCTAATTTTATTTAAATTGAAAGTTACAAAATGAATGATATTAATAATTTAAATAAATTATCAAACACAGTTAATGTAACCCTTATTAATAAAAGTGGCGATAAAATTGACGAATTTAAAATGAAATCAGGTTCAATTTTATGGGTTTTTATTAGAAAAAGAGGTTTTCCTATTGGATCAGCATGTTCTGGTGTTGGAGTTTGTGGCGCATGCAATATTAAAATTGTTTCTAATAACAATGAATCCACCTCAAATCAAACATCATTTGAAAAAGAAACATTATCAAAAAACCAAAAAAACCCGCAAGAACGTTTAGCATGTCTTTGCAGGGTTTATGATGACATTGTTGTTCAGGCTGATTACTGGTAAAGTTTTTTAAAATTATTTTTTTCTGTTAATATTTGACTACACAACAAAATACAAAATACCCAAGCCAAATCTGCTAATAATAAATGTATCATTTGTGCCCAGGTAGGAGCTAGCAATAAAATATTAACAAATCCTAATACAATTTGTGTAGGAAATATAATAGTTATTAGTAAAGTTATTTTTTTTAATATTTTTGAAGAATTATTTTTTGTATATTTCCATGCAAATACTATTGCATAAAAAGAAATTAAAACTGCAAAAACAGGATGATAAACTCTTAATGATTTTAAAAAGTGATCGGCTTGAGTTAAATCTTGAATAAGACCTTCTCCTAAATATTTAGGACGAAACAAAGTATCACCTAATGCAGTTATTGCTCCAGATATACCCACAATAAACATACCAGTAATTAAAATTATAAAAGGAACAATTTTTTTAACCTTAAAGTTAAATTTAGGTTTAGGAAAACCAGAAGACCATGCAGCGGTTAAAGCAATTGATGCAATAAGAATAAAAGTTCCAACAAGGTGCAAAGACATCACAATAGCTCTCGTAACAGAAGAATTATCTGCCACCAACCCAAATAATACCAAACCAGCACCTAATAAAGCTTCAAAAACAACAAATAAAAATGCAACTATTGCTGATATTCTTACAGGATCTTTTTTACGAGTTATTTTAATCGCCCAAATAAGTAAAACAATAGCTCCAATTGCAACAAATCCACTTGAAATACGATGAGTATATTCAACAACTGTATGCATAGTAGAAAAATTAGGAACAACTTCTCCATTGCACAAGGGCCAATGTTCGCCACAACCAGCTCCAGAACCTGTAGCCCGAACATAGGCTCCACCTAAAATTGTGTAAAAATTAAATACAAGAAAAAACCATGCATACTTAGAATAATTTTTTAAATTTAACATTTTTACTTCCAAATAAAATAAATAGAAATAATCAAAAAAACAAAAGATATATTATTGGAAAAAAAATATAAAATCAATTTAAAGAGAATATTAAATTTTTTTAGCTTGTTTTTAAAAGATTATCAATCATATCATCAACATTATCTTGATTTAATTTTTTATTTCTTGGATCTGGTAATTTTGATATTAAAGTTAAAAAATTTCTATACATTTGATCTTCTTCAGAAGAAAATTGTTTTCGTCTTAAGTCTCTATGCAATAAAGAATGCAGTACCTCAGCCCCTTTTCTCACTGCATACAAAGGATTTGGATACAATGATGCATTTTGAGTTAAATAATCTTTATTAAAAGCACAATTCAACCAATTTGATATTTCTACTATTGCATTTCTATATTGATTTTCTGATTCAAACTGTGTTGCACTCATTATACTATTAATAAGATTTGAAATTGTTGCAAAAGTTTTATCATCGGGAATTGGGTTAGGTTTTTCTGGCTCATAGCGACCAAACATCGACAAAACAAGTCGAATTCTATGTTTTGATTCATTGTATAATTCTTTAATCGAATCTTTTGTTGCCGATTTATCTGAACTCAAAATTACAGCCCTATAAACAAAGAATTAAAAATACCCCAAAAATCTTAAACTATGAAGAAACTATAGTTAAAGGAATTTCATCTTTTAAATGACGTGGCGGCTCTAAACTCGCAATTTTTCCAATGAGTTTTGCCCCTTCTTCGACAATCAGCCTATAGGCCGCAATATCACCTTCTACTCGCGCTGTTGAAGTCAGTCTCAAAAGATCTGAAGCATGCAATTTTCCTTCAAACACACCGCTCACTTCAACAATAACTCCCTGAATTTCACCTTTAATTAAAGCAGGTTCTTCTAATATTAAAACATCTTCAGAAATGATTGTACCTTCTATTTGGCCTGCAAGGCGCGCTTCTCCTTTTAATATTACTTTTCCTTGAAAAGAGGTTTGGCTTCCTAATAATGAAAACGGCACTCCCTTATATTTTTTATTAACAGTTTCAATACTTTGAAATGATGATAAAACTTTGGTTTCTTTAGCTTTTGAAAACATTTATACTCCAAACAATGAGGTTACGTTTTAAATTATTTTTTATTCCCGTATTATGAAATTATTCTAGGTATTTACAAAATCAGTTAGGTAACAATTTGTATTAGGACAATCAAATGACAAATATTGCACGAATTGCCGCAATTCAAATTTGGAATAAATTACCACAAATGCAAAGAATTCAATTAGATAGGCTAGAATTGGTGTTTAAAAATAGTTTAATCAGACCAAGAAAGAATTACGGTAACTGCTATTGCCCAACTCCAGAGACACAAAATTTAAAATTACCAATTTTATTCCCTATTTATCCCCACGAAGGACAGGCAAGTAAAGGATATTATACATCAATTCCTTTAGCTTACATTTCTTGGTTTATCCCTTCTCAGGCACTACCCAGAATAGAGGTATTAGAAACACCAATCATTGATGATTCGTTAATTTATCAAAACGAAGATAAAGATAATCTAGATAAGACATTGTTTCCATTGGGAAAAACAGTTATTGGCAGTTTTCAAAAATTAGAATTTCCGCTACAATTACTAACATTAAATCAAATTAGAAAGCGAGTTCTCTCAAAAATTTTAGAAATTTCTGCAACTAATGCAAATTTATTTCTTTCAATTTTTTCTGAAATGCCGAAAATACTTGTTGAAGATGATAATTCACGATATCAACAGGAAATTACGGAAGCTAAAGGTCAAGGCTCTTGGCAATTCCAATCTGAAAGGTTAATGCCAGTTATACTGAACAACAAGCTTTGTGTATTTAAACTGTATTGTTGGATTCTAACAAAAAATAATTTAAGCATTTAACTAAACAGATCCAAAATGGATTAATACTGTGATATAATCGCTAAAATGAACTTGAGGAATCTATAATGGATTTTTTATCAAAGAAGTTGTATAGAAACTCTTTAAATTTTTTAGTTAAATTAGTAATTAGTAGTTGTTTTTTTATACCTCAATTATATGCAGCTCCTGCTAAAGATGTGACAATACTTTATTCTCAACAAAATCAAAACAAAAGCTCTGCATCAAAAAAATATTATAAAAATAAACATGAAAAATCAAAAAATACCTCAAAAAACAAGAAAAATTACGCGTCTAAACGAAAATCAAAAAGTAACAGTTTTGCTCGAAATGATTTTAAAACAGTTTACGTAACAGCTCAGCCTGTTTTGTTTTCATCTTACTCCGGAACATCAATCATAAATCCCAAAAAATTTTCTAGTAATACAGTTAAAGTTAAAGCTATGACAGATCCTAGAGAATCGCTAAATAATCATGGAACTGCATTTAATACGCCTTTTGGGCAAATTGATTGGCCCGAAGTTGCCACAAAACTTTTTATTAGAAATGGAAAAGTGTATTCTTTTTACAAAGGTTACAGGCTTGAATTAACTATTGATCCACAACTTCAAGATGCTTCAGAAAAGTATTTAAGTCAGTCAAAAATACTTAATGGTTCAACAGCGATCATAGAACCTAAAACTGGTCGTGTTTTAGCCTTAAGTCAAAATGGTGGCAATAGAAATGCTTTAAACTCTGTGAGTTCTAGAGCTCCTGCTGCAAGTCTTATGAAAATTATCACCGCATCCGCCGCAATAGAGAAAAAGAACTTAAATCCTTATGATTTAATCTCATTTCGTGGTGGGTGTGGATATCTGAGAAACGGCAATTGGCTAGCAGACCCAGTACGCGACAATCAAAAAATTACATTTGCTAAGGCATTTGGCTCGAGTTGCAATACAGCGTTTGCACGAATTGCACTTTATGATGTAGGATTATCTTCGCTTAAATCTTTTGCTGAAAAATTTATGTTTAATAAACCTATCCCGAGTGATATTAAATTGCAGACTAGTATGTTTTTGCTACCAGATCTTGATTCCGCAACCCCACTTGAAGTCGCAGAGGCTGGAGCTGGGTTTGGCGCAACACGCCTAAACCCTATTCATGCCGCCCTTTTATCTGCCGCTATCAATAATCAAGGGATCATGATGGCTCCATACATAGTTGAAGCAGCTTACAATTCAGACGGAAAAGAGATTTACAGAGCAAAGTCAATTCAAATTGGAAGAATCGTATCACCTCAAACTGCATCAAAGATTGAAACACTTATGCTGGCAACAATTTCATCTGGAACAAGCCGTAGGACTTTTCATAAAGTAGGCACTCGAGCAGAAGCAGATGAAATAGGAGGAAAAACAGGCACGCTTCTTGATCCAGAAAACAGAGACGTATTGTATACTTGGTTTAGTGGAATTGCTCCTTTAAATAGCCCCAATAGTATTGCCATCGGTACTGTAGTAGCCAGCCCACAAAATTGGGTTGTTCGTGCAAGTTCTGTTGCACAAACAACACTAGCCGACTACTTAAGACTAGAAAAAAGCGATAGTAGGGTTGCTAGTAGAAGCAACTAAAAACACATTAACAATTATTTTTTAATTTTATTAATCTTTAGAGTTAAAACTAAGATTAAAATAACTTTTAGACAGAAAAAAAATGACTTCTCACTCTTTTATTGACTTTGTGTCTACTCAATTCCAAGCCAGCAATTGGCAAAATGGAATTTCTATTTATAGATCTGGGGGAATCCATAACTTTCAAGCTTATGGAGAACTAATTAGTTGTAAAGTTAAGGCTGGAATTGGAGAAAATTACGAAGTCAGAATAAAAATACATTCTCTTGGTAAATTTATTCAATGGATGGAATGCACTTGCCAAGCAAATAGAAGACGAGCAGAAAAATGCCCGCATCTTGCAGCCTTTTGTATTTATCTCGATCAAGAAAAAGCTCCTTATTTGCAAAAAATGAACTTAGGTACTGGAGGATCCGACTTACATTTAAGTCCTATAAATTTTCAAAAAACAACGCAACAAAATACTTCTAATAATAAAAATTCTGCATTTAGTCCTCAAGAAAAGTGGGACATCATTAATGATGCAAAACAAATTATAGAAAGTAATAATCTAGAAAATATTTTTTCATCTGCTATTGAAATTATCTCTATTGATCTCGACAAAGAAGAGCCCTGGCTAAATGTTACAGTAAAAATTGATGCTTCTAAAAAACTAAACTACAGATTTAGCATTGATGATACTTGCAAAATTTTATTTAACTCTAAATATTTAAATAAAATTTCACCTAATGCTTTGCAACTCATCGATCACAAATATACTGCTAAAAGATATTTTAATATTACATTATCAGGAAAATCTCGGTTTAAAATTGAAAAATTTATAGATATTTTTAAAGAAAATAATTTATTTAAAAAAATTACGATTTCAGATTTAGACCACAACCACAACGGTAAAGTAGGTATTTACTTTAAAAAAATTGGTTATATTCCTTTTTGTGACAACCTCAGTTTTACACAAATTTCTAGATGGCAAGAGTACCCTAAGGTTGGAATTGTTGAAGGTGATACCGCAGCTAATTTGCTTGAAAATAATTTTTCAAGACTTAAAGAAACAGCTGAAGTCATTACAAGTAATAACTTAACAAAAATTAAAGTATACGATAAAATAACAGTTCCTGAATTCACATTAAATAAATCTTCTGATGGAGACATATTAATAGAAGCGCAATTTAAATCTGATTCTCAAACAAATGCGCAATACGATAAAAACTTGCCTCAGGCTTCGGGATCTTTATTGCAAATTCTTAAAGCAAGAGCAGAAGGAAAACAGTTTCTTGAAACCGAAAAAGGGTTCATAAAAATCACTTCAGAAATAGATTGGTTAAAAAATAAAATTCAAGACGATGGACAAATTAAACTTTCTACCCTTGAATTTATTAAATTTCATGAACAGTTTGGTGCAAATAGCAAAGTAAAAGGCAAAAAAGCATTTATTCAAAAAATTCGATCTGGTCTTATTTCAAGAGAAAATTTACAAATTCCTGTTCTTAAAGAAACAAATTTAAAGTTAAGACCCTATCAAGAAGATGGTTTAAAATGGTTATGGTGGTTATATAATAATCAACTTGGCGGATTGCTTGCAGATGAAATGGGTTTAGGCAAAACTCACCAAGCAATGGGCTTAATTTCTGGAATAAGTGAGAGCGAGGCAAGCTCAATAACTTTAATCGTTTGCCCAACAAGTGTTATTGATCATTGGCTCGATAAAATGCACAAATATATTCCTAAAATTAATAGCATTTGTTTTCATGGTTCGCTTAGAAAAAATCATTTAAACAAAATAAACAATAATAAAGATCATCATTATGCATTTGTTACAAGCTATGGCATATTACTAAGAGATATTAATTTAATCATGCAATTTAAATGGAATTTAGTTATCTTAGACGAAGCTCATCTAGTAAAAAATCAAAGTACCAGAACTTACAAAGCTGCGTGTAAAATAAACAGTAACATGCGTTTATGCTTAACAGGAACTCCTCTCGAAAACGATTTAATGGAACTAAAAAATCTTTTTGATTACATTGCACCAAAATATTTAGGTACCGACAATGACTTTAAAAAAAGATACCTTCCAAATACAGAAAAAATAGACCCATTAGCAGACATCGAACTTCATCGCTTAATTCATCCTTTTAAAATGAGACGAAATAAAATTGATGTACTGAGAGATCTACCAGATAAAGTTGAAGACATACGTTATTGCCACTTAAATCCTTCACAGAAAAAACTTTATACTGAAGCCTTAAATTTAAAAGGTAAAAAACTTATTGATGATCTACAAAATGACAAAAACCCTATACCATATATTCATATTTTTAGCTTAATCAGTTTGCTAAAACAAATTTGTAATGATCCTAGTTTGATAGATCCTCAATACGGTGCTGTAGGAAGCGGTAAACTTCACTTATTTGACGAGCTACTAAGCGAAGCGATAGAAAGCGAACAAAAGGTTGTTGTGTTTTCACAATATGCAAAAATGGTTAATAAACTTTCTGAAAGATTAAATTTACAAGGAATTAAACATGTAATCTTAACAGGTCAATCTGTTAATCGTGGAAATATTGTTAGAGAATTTCAGGAAAATAAAGATGTAAAAGTTTTTATTGGTTCTTTACTCGCTGGAGGCACAGGAATTGATCTCACAGCGGCAAGCGTTGTGATTCACTTTGATAGGTGGTGGAATGCCGCAAAAGAAAACCAAGCTACTGATAGAATTCACAGAATAGGACAAACTCGAAACGTACAAGTTTATAAATTAATCACAAAAGGAACATTAGAAGAAAGAATTGATGAAATTATTAGTCGCAAAAAAAGTATTTTTGAAAGATTTGTTGAACAAGATGAAGAAGTATTTAAGCATTTATCCCGAGATGACCTCTTGCAGTTACTTAAAGCGCCTACAGATAGCTTGGATTTAGACATACAAGAAGAAGACAGCTTTGAAGTTTATGATTTTTAAAATTTTTTTATTTTATTATGAAAATTAAATTATCTTGAAATTTGCCATGCTTTTGGAAATTTTTTTATTAAAAATTTATTGTCAATTATACTTTTTATTGTTTTTTTATTTTTGAGACTTACATTTATAAATTCAAAACCAACCAAGGCAACAAGCTCGTTAGTAGTAATATGCCTTACAACTGCTTCAATAGGCTCAAACACTAGATCATTAATCAACAGCTCATCTTCAAACAAAACCGTTACCTTATCTCCAACTTTAAAATTATATTTATTACTAATAGAAACTAAACAACCCGACTCGGATAAATTTTTAAACACGTTGTTTTTTGCAACAATTTTTTGATTTATACTAATAGAAACTACTAATTCAACTTCATGTCTAATCGATTTTCTTTTATCTTTGCTACTTTTAGTCATACTAAATCAACACTTTTCTATAGCTTAAAAAGAAGATCGTCTGAAAGATGACCTTGTATCCTTATTTTTCTGGCGGAACTAACCAAACCTTGAAAACACGTACGAGTTGATGGATATACAGCAATACAAGGATGCAGAACAGAATCAGACAAATACCATAATAATTCTGAAGTTAATTTATATTGTAACTCTAAATTAGATAAAGAAACAATATTTTCAATAATTTTTGGACTCTTTAATTTATTAGAAAGCCATGAGAAAAAGTTTGATACATAATCACAAAACATTTTCACATCAAATAGCATAAGAATAGTTTGCGCTCTTACCTCTTGTATATGAGGAAACAAATATCCTAGATACACTTGCATAAATTCTTCTGGGCTTTTAACGTTACAAAGCTCTGTTGTAGGTAAATAATTTTTTACATCAATATTTGAAGTATTAAATATACTTAAATGCTGCCCAATCAAATACCACCTAGAAATTGGAATATTATTTCCAAGTCCCATTGATGTTTGCAACAATATTGATTCTTTTTCAAAAACAGAAAAATGACCATGAACAATACTATCTGCTAACTCATGTTCAAAAAAAGAAGGAGTAGAATAAAGCGCAATTCCACTTCCTTGTTTTGGGATTTGGCTAGAAAAAGAACCTATACCTAAAAAAGTTTCGGGTAAAAAACCTTGAGAAGTTCTTAAAAGTAAAAACCTTGCACAGGCTTCATTATTTTCTAATAAGTGAATTTCTCTCATGAAATACTTTACCCTTTTCAGGTTAATTCATTTTTCCTGACTGTTTTAGCAATTGCATCTAAAATTCCATTTACAAATCCTGCCGAATTCGCAGCCCCATATTCTTGCGCAATACATGCTGCTTCTGAAATTATCACTCCAACATCTGTGCTTTGACGCTCTAAAAGCTCTATTGTCGCAACTCTTAATACCGCTAAATCAACTCTGGCAATTCGTGAAATTTTCCAATTTTTTGCGTTTTTTTCGATAAGCTCATCTATTTTACTAAGCGCCTGAAACAAAGAACTTAAAATAGACATTAGAAACTCCTTTTGATAATCAGGAACTTCAAACTGCTTCATAAACTGATCCAAAACCTGCTTTTGCATTACAAACTGCTGATTAACATCTTGCTGATAAATAAATTGTACAGCAAGTCTTCTTATTTTTTTAAAGTCAGAAGACTTTAAACCATTTTCACCATCAATCATATCTAGATTTTTCCTAATAACGTAGATTTTACCATAATCATTTCTAAAATAGTATCAGCGACATCAGCACCCTTATTTCCAAGTTTTCCGCCTGCTCTGTCTATGGCTTGTTCCATAGAATCACAAGTCAAAATTCCAAATCCTACTGGTACAGAGCGAGAAAGTTGCACATTCATCAGACCAGATGTCGCACTCGAACAAACATAGCTGTAATGATCAGTAGTGCCTTTAATCACAGCTCCTAATGCAACTACGCCATGAACTTTTTTATTATCAATTAATAATTGGGCAGCTAAAGGAATTTCAAAACTACCTGGCACTTCGCATTCAATGATATTTTCTAAATTGATGCCTCGTCTAATCAGTAAATTTTTTGCTCCTAATAATAACTTAGAAGTAATTATCTCATTAAATCTTGAGGTTACAATTCCAATTTTGACATCTGATGCTTTCAATGTACTCTCTCCAAAGCTAAAAAATTCGCATAAACAAAGAGTACCTAGCATAGTGATTGTTTAAAACAAAGAAAAGTTTTTTAATTACCAAGAAGAGTTCTGCTTACAATCATTCTTTGAATTTGTGATGTGCCTTCATAAATTTGAAAAATTTTTGCATCACGCATTAACATTTCAACTGGGTATTCTTTGTTGTAACCATATCCCCCAAAAATCTGAACCGCATCTGTCGTAATTCTCATACATGAATCTGCGGCAAACATTTTAGCGATTGATGCGTAATAAGTATTTTTTCTACCCGCATCCACCTCACAGGCCGATTTCCATACTAGTAAGCGAGAGGCTTCAATGTCTCTTGCCATCTCTGCAATGATAAAGCCGACCCCTTGGTAGTCGCCAATTGACTTGCCAAAAGCACTTCTTTGTTTTGCATAGTCAATGGCACACATCATTGCCCGTTGCGCAAGCCCTACAGCCTCTGCAGCAACTGCAGGCCGCGTTCGGTCAAAAGCACCCATCGCTAACTTAAACCCATCGCCTTCTTTACCAAGTAAATATTTTTCTGGTACTTCAACATTATCAAATGTAACTGCCCGAGTATCGCTGCATCTTTGCCCCATATTTTCTTCTTTTTTACCAACTGTCACCCCTGGAGTTTTAGCTGGCACAATAAATCCTGTCATGCCTTTATGGCCAGCCTTAGCATCAGTTTTCGCTAAAACAAAAAACCAAGATGCATAATTTGCGTTTGTTATCCACATTTTTGAGCCATTAATAATATATTTATCTTTTACTTTTTTTGCCGTTGTTTTAATTCCTGCAACATCACTCCCAGCCCCAGGTTCTGTTACGCAATAAGATGCCATCAAACACTCATTGACCATAGGTGCCAAAAATTCTTTCCACACCACTTTGTTTTCCGACAAAATAACAGGAACAGCTGCCAAATCATTTGCTAATGCAGCGGTACAAAATCCAGCACTCCCCATGGCAAGCGCCTCTGATATTAAACAATGATCAAAGGTTCCAAGGCCGAGTCCACCAACTTCTTCTGGCACAAATGCGTTAAGCATCCCCAATTCATGAGTCTTCTTTAACAAATCAAGCGGAAACTTGGCTGTTTCATCCAATTCTTTTGCTTTTGGCCAAACTTCCTTATTTGCAAAATCCTTTGCCATGTCAAACAATTGTTTTTGAGTTTCATTTAAATCAAACATTGCCATATTGGTTCTCCGAAAAAAAATAAAATGCACAAAAAATCTATTGATCTATTTAAATTTAAACTAAGTGGTTAACAATGCAATCAAAAAAACTCGATTATTTGGCATACATCAGGTATCTTATAAAAGCCTATTTGCTCTATTCGAGAGTTTCATATAATTTAATAAAAGCAAATTCACTCAAATTGAAACTTTAAAAATCCTGTAAGGAGCCAACATGCCAAAAAATACAAAAACTCAATTTAGTTTTATGAAAAATATATTTAATGGCCATATTCCAGAAAAATCTCTGCATCACTTTCCATTTTTTAATACCAATCGCGAAAATGATTATATTCTTATGTATAATTCTATTAACGATTGGATGAAGCAAAATGTAAATAGTTTAAAATTTGACCAAGAAAAAAAACTCCCTAAAGATATTATTCAAGGCATGAAAGAAATGGGCTTGTTTGGCTTAATTATTCCTGAAGCATTTGGTGGAAGCGAATTAACTCAAACTTTATATACAAGAACATTAGAGCTATTAAATCAACACGATTCATCCGTTACTTTAACTGCAGGAGCGCATAGTTCTATTGGCTTAAAAGGCTTGTACCTCTATGGCAACGAAAAACAAAAAGCAAAATATATGCCAAAACTTGCTACTGGCGAAATGATTGCTTCGTTTGCCTTAACTGAACCTACAGCAGGATCTGATGCAGCAGGAATTAAAACAAGAGCTGTAAAAAATGGTGATCACTACATTATAAATGGTTCAAAATTATGGATTACAAACGGTGGTTTTGCCGATTTTTTTACCGTATTTGCAAAAGAAGAAATAAATGGCGAAGATAAAATTACAGCATTTATTGTAACAAGAGATATGGGCGGTGTTAGCCATGGACAAGAAGAATTAAAGCTTGGAATTAAAGCTTCCTCAACTGTTGAGGTGTTTTTTAAAGACGTAAAAGTTCCGGCAGAAAATATACTTGGCAAACCCGGTGACGGATTTAAAATTGCCATGGGAATTTTAAATCAAGGACGAATGGGACTTGCTGGAGGCGCTCTTGGGGCAATGAAATCGGTCACTGATGAATCAATCATTTATACAAAAAACAGAAAAGCGTTTGGCCATTCCATATCAGATTTTGGATTAATTCAATCAATGCTCACCGAGATGGCAATGCATATTTACGCTTCAGAATCAGCAACCTATTTTGCTACAAATTTAGTTGATTCTGGTGATACAGACTACAGTATTGAAGCAGCGATTTGCAAAGTATTTGTAACAGAAGCTGCTTGGAAAACAATCAATACAGCAATGCAAATTCATGGTGGCAACGGCTACATGGTTGAATATGGAATAGAAAGAAAGCTAAGAGATGGAAGAATAGGTTTAATATTTGAAGGCACAAACGAAATTTTAAGACTATTTATCGCTATGACTGGGCTTAAAGAAACAGCTGGTCAATACCAACGTCTCGGCAAAGAATTACAACAAATGCAGTCTCACAAAAATTTAGACTTTTTAAACAGTGCAATCGAAAAAATAGGCTTTCTTTCTGAATTTGCAATAAGCGAAGTCAAAAAAACTGTCATTTCAGAAAAACTAGAAAGCTTCCACCCATCGCTCGAAAAAGAATGTGAAAGATTATCATCTGCAACACATGCTTTAGCCAATACATCATCTCGGTTAATTAGATCCTACGGACACAAATTGATTGACGAACAACTACAACTCGCTAGACTTGCAGATGTTGCAATTGATACTTATGTAATTGCTAGTGTTCTATCACGGATTAATTCGGTAATAGAAAAACATGGCGGTGTAGAAAAAAATGCAACAGAAATTTCTATGGCAAAATTAATTATCCGAAATGCCAAAGCACGAGTTAATCAAAGTTTATATGATTTAAAAGAAAATCATGACAGCACAATTAAAAATATAGCAAAATATTTGGTAGAAAAAGAAAAATATCCGTATCAATTAGACTCTGTTAAGTAACAAATTTTTTTAACCTTAAATATTACTAGAAAATTTTAAACCAACTATGCCAATGACAATTAATGTCAAAAAAAGTATTCTAATTAAATTAACAGGATCACCTAATACCAACATACCATAAATAGCCACGCCCGTTGCGCCGATACCTGTCCAAACCGCATAAGCTGTGCCAATTGGGATTGATTTATAAGATAAAGTTAAAAAATAAAAACTAATTATCATGCCAAATAACATAACTATTATAGGAGTGATTTTATTAAATCCATCCAAATACTTTAAAGAAACTGCCCAGACAACTTCAAAAACACCACCGCAAATCAAAAAAAACCAAGCAGTCATTTATTTTATGCCTTTTTTAATCATTAACTTGTCTAATTTTTCGAGCAAAATATCTCTTGTAAAAGGTTTCATAATATACTCATCTGCACCCAAAGAAAGAATTTTTTGAATATCTAATGCACCATTTCTTACTGTTAACATCATGACTGTTATTTTAGGATATTTCTTTTTAATCTCTATTAATGTTTCTATACCATTCATGACGGGCATTTCCCAATCTAAAAAGATACAATCGACATCGTCCTCATCCTTAAGTACATCCAAACCAATTTTCCCATTATCTGCTGTAATGAGATCTATATTTTTATTATTTGAAAAACACTCTCTAACATAAGCTTGAGTAGTTTTTGAATCATCAATTAAAAGTATTTTTAAAGTAACCATAAAAAAATCCTAATTTTTAATGTTATAAGAACTATAAATCCATTTAAAATTATAATAATCTTTTATTGCTCCCTGAATAAAAATTTTAACTTTTAAATTAGGAACAATTTCCATAAAAATTGCAGAGTCATTGATTGGCATATTTTCCTTTAACCATTTATCAGTTTGTTCTGTACCAACACGATAGGCACAAAGAGCTTTAACAATATCACCCTTATAGTATTCTAATAAATCTTTATAATAACAAACCTTATCTAAAATATTTTTATACTCAGTTCTTTTTGTAAAAAAACCTTCTTGGCGAAGTACAGCAAAAACAATATCTGGGTCAACTTTACACACATTTATAGCATGATAAACATCATTATGATAGAACTTAGGATAAAAAAGAAAATAAATAAAATTATTAATATCTGAATTGGGATCTAAATAATCTTTTGTTTTAGAAACCAATAATACAGATTGGACATAATTACCCACAACATAATTTAACCAAGCAACATTACCAAATAATAAACTGGAATTTTTATTTTTATCAAATTTGTTTAAATTATTTATTAAATATTCATTTATCCATTCTAATTCATCATCAATATATAATTTTGCTAAACGATTATTAGATAGTAAAAAATCCTGAAACTCATCTACTCTTTTTATATTATTATCAATTTTTAATTGACTTAACATCAAAATTACAGATTTTATTGACTGATTAATACTAGAATATTTATCAAAAAATGGATACGAAACCCATTTTTTCATTTCTTCTTCCCATGAAACTAAAAAAGGAGAAGTCGCATTTGTGGAAGATTTTCCAGATAAATTTTGCATCATTTGTCCCGACAAGGAATCATATAAACCTAGAGGACTTTCAATTCCAGACATTAAATAATATTTGTAAGATTCTTCTACTCTATTTTCAGCCGCTAATGACCGCCCAATCCAATAATAAGAAAAAGATTTAATACCAGAATCATTTGTTTCATTAACAATTTTTGTAAAAGTTTCAATTGATTTATTAAATTCTCCATTTAAAAAATGAGTTAGACCTATTTTATATTCATAGTTACTACTTTTATTTGATGGATTATCATCAAATTCTTCAATATTTTTTTTATAATCATAGAAGTTTTTTGAAATTGAGTTCAGCTGCTTATTTTCATATTTTTTTTCATCAAAGTTAAGTCCCCAAAATATTTTTTCATTAATCCATTCAGGCTTTTTTTGATTTATTAAATCAAAATTTTCGCTTGAAAATATATTTTCAAAATAATTTTTTGGAGAAAAAAAGGACGTATCATTTTTTGCTAATTCATACCAGCCATAAGAATCGCATAAGTCTTCGCATTGCTTGGCTTGAAGTATAGAAAAGTCTAGTTTACTTATAACAATATCTTTGTTTATGGTTGAATCAATCAATAATATATTGGCTAATGAATAAATGTTAAAAGCATATTTATATACAGTATATGTCAGATTTTTTGTATTTAAAACTTTTTTTGTATCTTCAATAATTTTTGCATGCTTATAATATTTAAAATCATCAATAGAGCTTAATGTTAAATTAATAGAATTTAAAAGAATAAAATCTTTTTGCGGCACTTTATTTAAAAATAAGTGCTGAATTTTTTCTTTTAATAAAACATTATTGAAATTATGCTGAGTTTTTTGGGTGGTGCAAGATATAAAAAATAATACAATCACGAAAGTTGTCGCTTTACTAAAAAAACACAACTTTTTAAAGTACTTGTTTATACTCAAAAGTATTAAGACCTCTGCGCTCCTAGCTTGTTGCCCAAAATATTTTCGACTAATTTTTCTACTTCACCTGCAAAGGGCTTGTGCATCATTGCAATTTTTCGCCTTACTTCACAAATGTGGACTTTACCATTATTGTCTTTAAGTGCAATACAAATTTCACTTGTTCCCATTTTTTCAATTTTAATAACTAATTCATCTTTATTCCAAGAAGTTTTTACATAATCTTTTTTAATTTCAGAAGCTATCAAAGAAGTTAATTCTGATTTTACTGATGCAAGTTCTTTGCTTATAACGTAGCTAATAGTCATAATTTTTCCTTTAAATAAAAAATAATTTAAAAACCAGAATTTTTTAACTTCTCAAATAATTCAATATCACTTTCTTTAATCTCCTCCTGAATAGGCACCTTGACAGCAAGAATCGCGTAAAGATCTCCCCTTTCAGAACTACCCATAACAGGAAACCCAAGAGACTTGAGTCGCATTTTAACTCCGTTTTGCATGCCTGGACGAATTTTAATTTGCTTTACACCTTCTGGCGTAGGAACATCTAACAAGCCACCAAGACATAATAAACTAAAAGGCACTTTGACCCCAACTTCAATATCATTATCCTTTCGTATAAACTCAGGATGAGACATCACTTTTACATTTAAATAAAGATCCCCTTTATTTCCGTTTGGCATGATTCGGCCATGCCCACGAACTCTGAGCTTTTTTCCTGTATCAATCCCTGCTGGCACTTTAATACGAGTAGAAATAACATCTCCACCTCCAAGAGAAAGATTAACTTGTCTTTCTGAGCCATTATATGCTTCCATAAAGCCAATTTCTAACTCGTGCTCTATATCATAGCGAGAACTGTCTTCTGGCTGGGAACGAAATCCGCCACGACGTGCGCCACCTCTTTGCTGCTCATCAGCTTTACCGCCAAACCCTCCAAAACCTCCAAATTTGCCTCCTGATGTAAAGCCACCAAATCCAGAAAAACCCATTTCACGAAAAATACTATCAAAATCAAAGTTTTTAAAAATATCTTCATGAAAACCAGCGCCCTGCTGTTGCGAAAAACGGGTATCTCCTAGGAGGTCATATTGACGCTTTTTCTCAGGATCCGACAAAACAGCATAAGCTTCAGACATTTCCTTAAATTTTTCTTCTGCTGACTTATTTCCAGGATTTCTATCTGGATGGTATTGCATAGCCATTTTTCGATATGCTTTTTTAATATCATCAGAAGTCGCATTTTTATTTAAACCTAAAATTTCATAATACTTCATCCGCAAGTCTCTCCCATAGCGTAAAAACAGCACTCTTCCGCAGCATGTTTTAAAAAAATTTAATGCTCAATTGGCCAATGGCAAGAGGGGGGAGGGTTAAGACTTTTTAACTAGCTGTTCTACATAGGAAAATTCGTGTTCTAACACATTTTCTAAAAGCTCTTCATCTTCAAAACCAAAAAATTCAAACCAATTTATACCAATCAGTTCTGGAGTGGGTGTCACTTTTTCTTCGCCTTCATCATTTTCGTAATATTCAAATGCTTTTTGCACAACACCATCGCCTAACATTTCAAAATAATGATAGCCATCTCCATTTAAAAATAGGCCATCTCGCGAATCGCCTGTCCAAAACTCTCTGCAATACCAAACTTCATCGGGTCTTCTTTTCGTCCTAATTGACAAAACTATATTATTTTCCATAATTTATAAAAACCTTTATCATTCATGGAGCGATCATCACCCATGATTTAAATCGCCCTGTCTAGGCAGCGACTTTAACAATTTTTCAATTTGAATCAATCTCTCTATTCTCGGCTTTAAACGGCTTTCACCAATAGGAAATAAAATTGTATGGTAAAAATGTTGTTGAGCTAGTAATTTCTCACCTGTTTTACGGACATCTAAAAGCAAAGGCAGTAGCGCTCTTGCTTGCTCATGAGAGTTATTCTCAGTTTTTAATGCTTCAAGAATATCTTTCATCACAATTTCAGATAATTTTTCAAAATTTCTTAATGAATTCATTCTATTGCTAAACAATATAAATCTTATTTTGGTTCTATTTTTGTAAAAACTGCGCTTAAAAGATTTAAAAAAATATAAAATAATGATTAACGTTGGAATAATTAGCAAAAATAAAATGTATAAATTAAAATCTATCCCCATAAAATATCCACAAACAACAAAAACTAAAGATTATTAAATGTTATAAGTTCTTATCGGCAAGTTTTATCTAGGAAATAAAGACATAGAAATGACTAAGGAGACCTAAGAATTTTATTAATGGAGAATGTTTAAGTTTTTGTCCCGATCCATCGTATTATTTTGTCCCTGGATCAGCGGAGTTTCTGTATCATTTTGTGCCTGGGTCTCGATATGGTTTTGATAAGCATCAATCTCTTGTTGCGGAATATCTTCTGATTGAAACTCTACACTATTGATATCCGCCTCTAAACTAGAAATTTTTTGTGCAATATCATTAATTTCTTTTTTTTCTTCTTCTAGCAAAAGACTACTCTGCACATCGTTTTTAACTTCTTGCCACGAATTTTGAACGTCACGCGTCACTTTTTTAGCTTGATTTAAGCCTTTTATCATTTTTTTCATGTTTTCTGGTAATTTATCATTTCCAAATAAAATTAATGCAATAACAGCAATTAAAAGTATTTCGCTACCACTAAACCCAAACACAATAAATCCTCAACTAAAGTAGTCTTAAAAAGCCTTACAAAATACTTTTTCTATAATAAAAATCTTGTTTTTGCAGTTTACTAGGCCTTTTTTGTTTTGAAGATGGTATCTTTTCAAAAACCATCACTTTCCAGTTTACCGTACCGACTCCATTGTACAATAGCATGCGAACTTTAGAAGTACCAATATTTTTTGCTTTTAAACAAATTTTGTTGTTTAAATTATCCCTCTGAATAGCTAAAATATTAGAATTTTCAATTTCTATTTCTAACACTTTTTTTATAGGAATAAATTTACATTTTCCTAGTCTAATATTAACTGTTTCTGTTTCTTTACTTTGAATAGTAAAAGAACTTATCCAAAAACAAATCAACATTAAAATCAATATTTTCTTAATTTTTTTCAATTTTAACCCAATCTTCACATTGCTGAATAATATTTATTTCTCTAAACTCTTGTTCAGAAAAAATTAACGTTTTAACATCTAAATTTTTAATTTTTGCATAATAAGCTAATCTTGATTTACTTAAAAAACCATTTGATTTAAAAACTAATCTGTATTTATCAATATATTTTAAACTAAAATATCCTAAAAAACATTTATCTCTTACTATTTCTTGAACCAGTGCATACTTTTTATTTTTAATAAAATACAAAGGATTATCAGTTAAAAATTGTGAATATTTATTTGGAATAGATATTTCATTTTTATTAAATTTTTCAAAACTTTTATGATTTTTTTTAGTTGTAATATCAAATCTATTTTCAGCTTCATTATACATTGCAATTATAAAATTTACAATTGCAGAAATAAATAGCACTCCAATAGCTATTAAAAACCCAACAGAAATTATCTTGCTCATTTACAATACGCCTCTAATCTTAAATTCAAAAAAAATTAAGACCTCAAGGAGATACTTGTATTAAACAAAAAAAAGGAACCCTGTTCTTTTTCTGAACAAGATTCCTTTTATACGCTTAAAAACAGAACAGAGATGTTTATAATTTAATTCTTTTTTAAGTATGTTCTACTCGGTAAAGGAATTTTTTTAGTGTTGGTTTTGGTTCCCAACTCTGCTTTAAACGAAATACCTAATAAGTTTCTTCGTACTTCTATTCGAGGCTCGTGAGCACTAGAAGAAAAACGATTCATCCCAGATAATGGAATACTTGGCTTCTTATTAATTTTAATTTCGCTAGACAATGAATCTACAAGCAATTTACCTTTAACAAGCGATTTCTCAATTTTTTCAGCAAACTTTGCTTTCATATCTCTATCAGACTGCTTTAAATATTCTTGCCATATTTCTGTATGACACTGAAACCATTCATTAATAAGTTTTAATGAAGCGTCATTTACAGCATTTTTGCCAGATGTATAATTCTTTTCAAAGAGTTTTCCTTGCATAAAACCTCCTTTCTATTTCACCTTTTATTAGGAAAAACTCCATCTTTCCTGAACGTTAATTCTAAGCAGTTATTAAGTAAACAATTATAGACACTTACAAAAAAACCAAAACAACAGCAAACTTAGAAACTACTTATTTCACTTTATAATATCATAATTTTTTTAAAATTGCGCGTTATTTTTAAAACTTTTTAGAGTGTAATTTTTGCAGTATTGAGTACATTTAAATCTTTCGCGTTAAAATTTCTTTATTTTTTTGGAGCGAAAGTACTTTGCAAATTTGCGCAGAACTAAACTTCGCAAACAACAAACCCATAAACGTAATTGCAATAAGACTAATTGCGGTTTGCAATAACTGCGCAGAACTTGCATGCTGCGGAGAAACATTAAAAATCGAAAAAACTAAAATAGCCACAATTTGCATTCCACCCATGCCACCTAAACCAATAGGTAACAACGATGCCAAAGACAATATTGAAATAACAGATAATATAGCCGAAAAAGGAATAGACGCAGATATTGCAACACCAGATAAATATAGTCCCAATCCCATTAACATAAAAGAAACAAAACTTAAAATTAATGGAACCCAAAATAAAGTTACTTTTTTAATTCCTAACGTCAGCACGTCAAACAAAGAATTGAGCTCATTAAAAAATTTTCTAAAAATTTTATTTAAAATTCCTTTACGAAAGGTAACAATACACAAAGTTTCAATTCTAGTGATAGTTTTTCTAAAAAATTTAGATTTTGCAAGAAAAGGGAGAGTCAACATCAAAACAAAAAGAGAAAAATTAAACAATAAAAATAATAATAAATTATTTAAATTACCAGGATTCTGATAAACTGATTTAAAATAAAGAAATAATATTGTGATACATCCAATAAAAAGCATAACAATAAAACCAATGAGTCTGTCCATTAACGATACTGCGGCAAGCTTTGATTTAAGAGACAAATCAGTCAAAGCCTGTTCTATTCCATCAATAATTTTATTAGATTCATTAATGTTTGCAGCCTTATTATGACTACCTAACATTAATGCAATTCTTAACACTTCTATTACAGCTAACGCGCCAGGAAACCATTGCCCTATTGCAAGACTTACATAATTTGAAGCCAAAACATTTTTAAATGCGGCATGAATTTGAAATATTTTTAACAAAGAAAAATATCTCAAAGTTAAAAACAAGATATTTAAAATCTGAATAAACGCTATAAAAACAATAATTTTTTTATTATCATAAAACGACTGACGCAAAGAAGAAAAATTAATAATTTCTTGAGAATACATAAAATATATTGTCAAAACTGATAAAATTAATAAAATAAAAATTTTAAAAAGAGTTCTCACATTTATTATTCCTCTTCTGTAGATTTTTCATTTTCGCTAATTAGATCAAGCTGTCTCATTTTACGATACAAATGACTTCTTTCCATACCCATCGCTTCAGCGGTTTTAGAAACATTTCCATCAAATTCGCTCAGCTTTTTTTGAATAAACATTTTTTCAAATCGAGCTCGTGCTTCTCTAAAATCACATGGATTAAACAAATTCTCTAGTTCTTCGTTTTTATCTTGACGCATACAATTTATAGGATGAGGAAGATGATGCGGTTCGATAATATCAGACTTAACCATTATTGAAAGTCTTTCCATTATATTTTTTAATTCTCTAACATTTCCTGGCCAAGAATAAGATTTTAAAATATTAATAGAAGTATTTGAAAAAGATTTATTTTTAATGCTATTTTCAGCAGAATACAGAGACAAATAATGAGATGAAATCAATTCTATATCTTCTATTCTTTGCCTTAAAGGGGGAAGATGAATAGGTATAACGTTAATACGATAATACAAATCTTCTCGAAAATTTCCTTTTTTTATTTCTTCTTCAAGATTTTTATTTGTTGCAGTAATTATTCGCGCATCAACAGAAATCGTTTCATCAGAGCCAATGCGTTCAATTTTTTGTTCCTGCAACGCTCTCAGTAACTTACTTTGTGTTTTTAAACTCATGTCACCTATTTCATCTAGAAATAAAGTACCACTATGTGCAAGCTCAAATTTTCCTCGCTTAGATGTATGCGCTCCTGTAAATGCACCCTTTTCATGTCCAAATAATTCACTTTCAATCAATTCATCCGGAATTGCCGCGCAATTGATAGCAACAAAAGGCTTCGAACACCTATTTGATTTTTCATGAATTAAACGGGCAACGTTTTCTTTGCCAGTTCCGTTTTCGCCGGTAATTAAAATAGTTGTATTTTTTTTTGCCACCATTTCAACAGTTAAAATAATTTCTTTTAAAGACTGAGAATTACCAAGAAGTGTATATTTATTTTGAAATCTATTTTTTAAATTTTGATTTTCAAATTTTAAATCCTTCATTTGCAAAATATTTTGAACATGCAATAGCACTTTTTCGAGACTTAAAGGCTTTTCAATAAAATCAAATGCTCCAAGTCGCGTGCATTTTACAGCAGTTTCTATATTTGCATGACCACTCATCATAATTATATAAAGATCAGGATTAACTGCACGAATTTTTTCTAGAGTTTCTGTTCCTTGTGAATCTGGTAACCAAACATCTAAAAAACACACATCTGGTAGTTCTCTTTTTGCGAGTTTTATACCAGATTCCGCACTATTTGCAGTAATAACCTTGTAACCTTCGTCAGATAAAATACCCGATAAAGTTGTACAAATATCTTTTTCATCATCTATAACAAGTATTTTTCCAGCTATTTGCGTTGCATTCAACTTAATTTATCCTCGTGTTTTTTTAAATTTATTGCAGGAATCTCTACTATAAAAACTGTGCCTTTTGGATGATTACCTTCAACATAAATTCTACCAAAATGCTCGTCCACAATTTGTTTCGCTATCACTAAACCTAACCCAGTTCCAGTTTTTTTTGTACTAAAATAAGGCTCAAAAAGCCTACTTCTCACCTCTTTTGAAAGTCCATCGCCATAATCTTTTACCTTGATCTTTAACATCGATGAGCCCGTCATAGATTCCACAGAAACAACCACAGGCACGCCTTTGCCTTGCGATACCACAACCGCATTTGAGATTAAGTTGACAAGCATTCTTACAATTTGGTCTCTATCAAATTTACAAATCACCCCAGGCAGTTTTTTTGTTGTTCGTTCGTCATTTTCTAATTTAATGTATTCATCATCTATTTTTAGCTCAAAGATCATAGGAACATTTTCTGAATTTCCAACAAACCCTTTTAATGACATATACACAAACTCAACAATATTCCCTTCTTCAAGAAAAGCATGGGGCATACGCGAAAACTTAATAAATTCATCAACTAAAAGCCTAATACTTTCTGTGCTTTGTAAAATTATCTGCACACATTCTTTAAAAATACTTTTTTCTATCCCCTCAAAACGCTCAGAAAATCTGCGCTCAATTCGTTGAGCCCCTAATTTAATGGGGGTTAATGGGTTCTTAATTTCGTGCGCAACTCTTCGTGCCACATCTCTCCAAGCAGCCATTCTTTGCACTTTTGCAAGCTCGGTAATATCGTTGATAAAGATAATTTTAACCATTTGCCCCCGAGGCGATAATAATGTGGTAACCGCAACCTGAAGCTGGTATTCGAGCTCAGTAATTTTACCAACCCACTCTTGCTCAATATGCTTTTTGGTTGAGCCAGCCACTTCTAGCAACGCCTTTTCAAAGGCATTATGAAACACATCTTTTTCTATAAGGTCGGTAATGTGTCTACCAATTGCATCGGCTTCTTTAAGTTTAAAAATGCTTTCTGCTCTATGATTCCAAGACTCAACAATCAAATTTTGGTTTAATGCAATGACTGCGGCATTTACGTTTCTTAATAAGACTTCATTATATTCTGATTTAATTTGCAGCTCATCCGCTTTTCTTTTAATTTCATTTGAAAATAATTCTGCTCTTTCTTTTTCTAATTTTAAATCAGCAACCATTGATCTAAAATTTAATGCAAGTTTACCCATTTCATCATCAGACACAATTTCATCAATTTTTACAGAATAATTTCCATGCGAAATACTTTCTGTTGCTTGAGATAAAATTTGCATAGGAACAGTAATTTCTCGTGCAATAGTAAAACCAAGCCAAGTTGCAGAAAATACAATTAACAGAGTGATAACCCCTAACATCACATAATAAGAGAGCTTCAGCACCTTAGCAGCATTTTGCGATTCTGGGTATTCTGATTTTAAGAGAAGCCATTGGGGGTGCAGCATTTTAGGTGAAATAATGCCAAAAATAAAATTAGAATTTGACTTCATTAAAATCATTCTATCTTTACCAAACTCAAACCATACAGGTTTTATACCTACTTGCAATTGATTTTTTTCGATTACATTTAAAATAATTTTTTCATCAAGTTTTTCATTTTTAGAGATATATATTAATTTATCTTTTCTTTTATCTTTTACAAAATCAAAAGACTCTAAATTATCTTTTGTTGGATACTGATTATTAAATAACTTTGAAATTTGGGTTTGGTACTTTGATTCGCTATTTAATGTTTCTTCAGTGGCTTCTACAAAGTTTGATGGCAACCATTTTTCAAAATTAGTATTGACAAACTTTGTAGATACATAAAGAAGTATAACTGTTGGCAATAAAGAAAAAAACAAAAAAGCAGTCACAAGTTTAGTATTTAGCTTGCTTCCAAAAGCACCATGAGCATTTTCGACAATTAATTTTACGCCGCTCCGAAAAGTTAAAAATACAAATAATAATAAAAGAATAACATTAATATTCACTGCCGAAAAAAACAAAAATATTGAACTACCAAAAAACTTACTGCCAAATACAGCTCCATCTTTAACAATATGACTTTCTAGCCATGCTCCAGTAACAGCAATAATAATTGCAAAAAATACCCAAACAAATATTGCATATAATCTAGAACGATATTTCATAATTTCTAATAGCCTCTAAATTTCTGATGTGCAGCATAACAATCAGAAAATAAAGTATATTAAATAATACATGAAGAAAATAGTTTTTTTATAATTAAAATTATGTTTGGGATTCAAAAATTATTGATTATTATATAATATTATTAAACTTTTTAATTTTAAAAAAATTTAGTTTATAATATTTTTAATATTGTAAAATTTTATAAATCCATAACATAGTAAAATTTTATTGCATTTTTTTTAAATTTGTATAATAATCTTAAAGCATTCTTAATATTTCTAGTTATATGAATGTCTTAATAAAAAAATTACAAGGAACATATTATGAACCCTGTTCACAATACGCACAATCTTATAAAAACTTACTACGGTTGTTTTAATAATAAAAACTACAACAACATGGCAGAACTACTTTGTGAAAATGTTATTCATGAAATCAATCAAGGCCATGTAGAGATTGGCAAAACTAAGTTTTACGATTTTCTTGTTAAAATGGCTTCTTACTACCAAGAAGCAATTGATAATCTTACAATTTTGGTATCAGAAGATGGCCTTAAAGCAACTGCAGAGTTTGTGGTACTTGGCAATTACGTGAATACAGCGCCAGGTTTACCAGAGGCAAGCAATCAAACCTATTTATTAAATGTAGGTTGTTTTTTTGAAATAAAAAATAACAAAATTAGTAGAGTCTCTAATTACTATAACGTAACAGAGTGGCTCAACCAAATTAATCCTATAAAAAATAATGTTACAATAAAACCGCTATTTGGCGAGCAAATTCATAAACACCTTGAGGAATTTGCTCACTTAAGAATAAATATATTTAAAAATTACCCATATCTTTATGATGGCAGTATTAACTACGAAAAAGAATACCTTAATGCATATTTGCAATCACAAAATTCTTTACTCATTGGCGCATTTTACAATAACGAACTTGTTGGCGGTGCGACAGCAATTCTAATGCAAGACTCTTACCAAGAAGTAAAGCAACCATTTTTAGCGCAAAATTATAATATTAATAATATAGTATATTTTGGCGAAAGTGTTTTGCTCGATCGCTTTCAAAATAGTGGCATAGGTCACAAATTTTTTATTCATCGTGAATTATTTGCGTTATCGTATAAAAATGTAAATTATACTACGTTTTGTCATGTTGTAAGAGACAGCAATTCTTTAAACATTAACAATACAATTGATAATAAATTATATGCCTTATGGAATAGTCACCGTTACTTTAAAGACAAAAACCTCACTTCATTTTTTTCTTGGCAAGATATTGGAGACGCTATTGAAACGCAAAAACCAATGCAATTTATGCTAAAAAAATGGGAAAGGTTTTAATTAAAAATTTGGCTATGTACAACAATCAAATAATCATTGCCACAAGTCAATATTTGGCAGAAACTTTAAATTCATTTGCCGAGTGGGAAAGCAAACAATTTGTATTTTATGGCGAGGTGGCTGCACAAAAACCACATTTGTTACTTTACCCAGAATATGGTTCTGTTGAGCTTATTTTATGCAATAAAGATATTAAAAATCAAAATCCATTAAGCCAAGTGCAAGCAATTCAGCACTTGCATCATAAATATATGACAACCTTTGAAAAATTGGCAAAAATTAATAATTGCCATATTGTCACCCCTAGTTTCCCAATTATCGAAAATAATATTTTAAGCAATCGCTGTTATTGGGTTAGCCCTTACAAAGGTGTAGAAGGATATCAAGATAAATTAATTCCAACCCCTTATGAGCGAGCAAATTTAAACCTTAATTATAAACACAAAGCAATGCAATTGTTTAAAATTAACAATATTAATTTTGGCATTCAAATTTGTTATGATTCTGAATTTCCGTTTTTAATTTATGACAGCGCCCACAAGGGAATGGATATTTTACTAATTCCTTCGTGCACTGATGCAGTTTCTGGCTTGCATCGGGTTAATATTGGCGCTCAAGCGCGAGCATTAGAAAACCAAATTTACACAGTTGTTTCAAGCATTACTTGTTACTCCGATTGGTGCGACATCATTTATGATAGCGGAGGCTATTGCAGCTGTTATGCAACCCCCGATCTTGGCTTTCCGCCTAATGGAATTATTGGCAAAAAGGCTGTCAACGAAATTGGCTGGCTTGTGGTAAATTTAGATACCACTCTGTTACAAAATGTGAGAAAATTGGGTAGTGTTACAAATTATCAAGATGCAACTACTTTTTTTAATAACTCACTTTAACAAATCCAAGGCGGATCTTTATCGCGCACTTCTTTAATCCATTCCATTTTTTTAAAGTGTCCTAAAGGGCACAATGTTGCCAAAATAATATTTTTAAATCCTGCATTATAAATTTTTTTAGCAATTTCGTCGCCTTTTAAATCTTCGTTTAAATTATAATCAATATATATAGGTGTATTGATATCGTATTTTGCACATTCTTTAAAAAAATCATGCGAATTAAAATAATAGGCAACCTGTTTATCAATAGACGAAGCCTTCCAGTTCATATGAATAATATCATCATCATCAATTAATATTGCATCAATCTTTTGCTTTGCTTCAGCTTCAATTACCGATATTGGCACATAAAATGTAAGCCCCTTCGGAATCATTTTAATCCCTAATTTGTTACAGTGATCAGGAAATCCTTCGTCCTCATAGCGGCTTGTGACCAGTACCGACTGCCGTTCTATTTTTAATTTTTGAATTAAATCGATCCCATTTAAACTATGATTGATAAATTCATAATCACACAAAAACAAGGTTTTGTTATTTTGCTTATTTTCACGTTTTTCATACCAGTTTATGACATCTGTTGGATTCGAAAAATGAATAATGTGGTGTGATCCCCGAAAAGTGGACGGTTAAATATCATAATTTTTTTCATACTCTAATGGTGCAAGATAATCAAGGGCAGAGTGCGCACGAATTCGAT
>QOVW01000086.1 GCA_003339605.1 Spirobacillus cienkowskii
ATCGAATTCGTGCGCACTCTGCCCTTGATTATCTTGCACCATTAGAGTATGAAAAAAATTATGATATTTAACCGTCCACTTTTCGGGGATCACACCATAAATATATTTTCAAAATTAAAAAAACATGATTTTTCCAATTATTTTCAATTCATTACAAACTTATTCAATAATAATAATCAATTTTATTGATTTATTTAAATTTTAATATACATTACAGCCTGTGGTTTTAATGGGGTTTTACTTATGCTATTTAAATTAGTTTATAAAAATTAGTTAAATTTTTAATCAGTGCGTTTTTTAAACAAAACTCGTATTAGAAATCTTTATGATTGGAAACTAAGATGATAACTTCTACAGATTTTCTTTACAAACTAAAATGTAGTATTGAGAAGGAAAACTTTAAAGTAGGTTTTATGGGTTTTGGTGGAAATATGATAATTTGCTATAATAACAAAAAAAAATATACGCCAAAAACAATTTCAGAAATATATAATAAATATTTAAAAATAATTAATAATAATCTTGATGTAAACAAAAAATTATTCATGAAATACATTTAATAATTTCTAATACACTAAAATCATATAGTTTTTCAAGATCTCGTAGCACAATAGAGTACTATAAATACTTATTATATATAATCGAATTTTTTATTTTCCATGACTTAAATAAAAAAATATCTATTAATTGCAGCTCATATTTAGCCTTAAATTTAATCTTAAATTTAGATTATGAAACTTTACTAAATAAAGCAGAAAACGAGATTAAATTTAAAAACAATTTAAATCATAATACAATTATTTCTTTACTTCATAAAGCTAAAAAATGGGAAACTAGTGAGACAATTTTACAAGACGCTCAATCAGGCATATTTAATTTTGCGATTCCTGAAAAACTATCTATAACACAAATAGAAAATTTTAATCGATCATTATATTATAGATTTGTAATTGATGAATATGGCACAATAATCTTTGGGCATGACAATAATATTTTTAAAGAAACAGGCGAGATTATGTCTTATAATGGTATTAAAGTCGCTTCTCACTCAGCTCTTAATAACTACGAAAATGTCGTTTCTGCAGGAAAAGTTCATTTTGATTCACATAAAAATCAATTTACAATAATTCACAATTATTCTGGACATTATCAACCTAATGCAAATTCTATTAGATTAGCAAGAATTTTATTTTTCTATCATTTTCCTAAACATAGTAAAGGTTTAATTATGAAAGTGATTAGTTTTGCTAAATAAACTAGGTCAGCCACAAGGAGTGAGATCAACTTTAGTGCACACATCAATAAACCACTGTAAAAAAATCTTCTTTACGAGAAAGACTTATTCCTTTTTCATTAATTTTTAGTGATCCAAAACCCCTACACGATATTTTTTCTTTCACTAAAAATTTTTTTAAAAAATTAAAAAATTTATTAAAATCCCTCACCAATCAAACAAGATAATGGTTCAAAAACAACGACACCAGCAACTCTTAATCGTGTAAAAATAACATACTCAAGCCTATGAGCTTGAATAGGTAAAAATTCTGTTTCATGCGGAATTTTCAGCACAATTTTTTGAGGATCCTTTTTAAAAAACATAATTACATCCGAACCATTCTCGCCAGCTTTATTAAAATAAGGAACCTTGTAGATATTTTTAATTTCTGGTTTTGATTGTTTAAATATTTCAATAATCGGTATCGCATCTGTATCAGAATAAGGCGTATCGTGTAATGTATTATAAAGATCAGAAGCCAAAGCGACAGAATCAGGTGTTTCCATTTCATTCGTTGTTTTAGTAATAGTATTAAACATCTCGTTTAAATCGTTTAATTTTTCTTGAGATGTTTTTTCTTTCCAAGAAGTTTTACCCAATGAATTCTGCAGTGGAGCAAACCGTGGAATAGTTGAATGATTTAAAATTCCTTGAGTTCCAAGCTGTTCATCACCTTTAAAAGCTAATTTTTCAATAATTTTTGCGTTTTCTTTTAAAGCAAGGACTACTTTTTTTGCATCTAAAGAAACGCCAGTACGTTGTGCTTTTTTTATCTCATCAATGCTATAAGAAAAAGAGCTCCGAACAGAAAAAACTTCAATAAAATTTTTTTTGCTGACATCCACGCGAGGAGTATCTTTCGCAGCATATCTTTCCAATATTTTTGAAATATTTCTTTCTTTAAAAGAACACCACTCAATAATATCTACACCGTCTCCATCAGAATAATCAATCGGAAAAACATCTTTAGCAGTTAATCCTGGAAATTTTGTTTTGCATGCTTGTGGGATAATAACCTTTAATTGTTCTTCTAAAAAAATTGAATCTTGCATTATTTTTTTCCTCCGCATTTACAAATTTACTATTAAGAATATTTTAATACTATTATTTCTGTTTCTAGTAAAACTTTATTTAGTTTTGAAAAACTATAACTTATTGACATAATTCTAACCCTTCTTCAAAGTTAATAGTAAAAAAATTTTTACAGAGTGTCTAAATTAATTTCAGCAATGAAGTGTTAGTCTTTTTTGAATCAGCAAGTTTTGATCAGTTTATTTGAAGATCATATTGAAAAAAAGCGTTAAGAAAAAAATAGTATTATTTGCGGAGTTTTTACCGTCTACATATTAGTATAAAAAAAGATTCTTGTAATTTTATGATAAATAAACCAAAGCACCCCTCCCTACGCATCCCAATAATGCGCCGGCTCAAAACGCTTGCCATATTTTTTGCTCAGTTCTTTTAGCTTTTCTTTTACATTTTTCTTACCCAAAACTTTGGCGTAATGAAACGGTCCACCAAGAAATGGCGGGAAACCCAAGCCAAATATCGCACCCAA
Organism: Spirobacillus cienkowskii; assembly: GCA_003339605.1. Lineage (GTDB taxonomy): Bacteria > Bdellovibrionota_B > Oligoflexia > Silvanigrellales > Silvanigrellaceae > Silvanigrella > Silvanigrella cienkowskii. The sequence continues at coordinate 2,835 of QOVW01000086.1, forward strand.
ATCACCATCGTCTTCGGAACGAATTATTTTTTCATCAAAACAACGCGCGGCTTCATTTAAAAATACATACACGCAACGATCAACAATGTCTTGCAAATCAAAATTTACACGTTCTGTGGCAAAGTTATTATAAATCGAAGAATCAGGTTTATCTTTTTTACCATTTTCATAAACATAAAAACCTTTATTATTTTTGCGCCCCTTACGTCCTTCTGTAGAAATAGAATCAATTTCATTTGGAACCTTAAGTCGATCAGAAAATGCATTATTTAGCACTTTAATAATATGCTCTCCTACATCAATCCCCACTTCATCGAGTAAAGTAATAGGACCAACAGGCATACCAAATTTTTCGAGTGCGTTATCAACATCTTCAATTCTTGCACCTTCTGCAACAATATTTAACGCTTCTGCAATTTGAAAAGCAAGAATGCGTGTCGTGTAAAAACCTGGACCATCGCCCACAACAATAATCTGTTTGCCCATTATAGATGCCAAATCAAACACAGCCGACGCCGCCACGGGCGAGGTTTTTTCACTAGTAATAATTTCGACAAGAGGCATTTTAGGTACAGGCGAAAAAAAGTGCATACCCACAACATTTTCTGGCTTTTTTGCCTTTGCTGCAATACTCGCAATTGGCAAACTACTGGTATTGGTTGCAAAAATAAAATTTGAATTGGGAATAATTTCTTCACATTTTTTTAAAACATCATGCTTTATTTTTAAATCTTCAAAAACTGCTTCAATCACAATTGCCGAAGTTTTTAGTGCAGAATAATTTAACGATGGGCTTACACGATAAATTTTTGAATCTCGCTCAAACCACTTTAAACGTTTTTTCTTAAAACGATCTTCAAAGTAACTACTGACTGATTTTAACCCGCGTTGCAGTCCGCCAGATTCTCTGTCAATCATCACCGCCCGAATACTTTTGTCAGCAAGAACAGTAGCAATTCCACTTCCCATTAAACCAGCACCCAAAACACCCACCGACGCACTACCAAGCTCAAGCGGTGCAGTGTAATCGCGCATTGCAGTTTCTTGCACTTGTTTTGAATATGGATTTTTCTTGGCAGCAGTCATAATTCTAAATACATGCACCAAAGAGCGACTTTCTTCGCTCACCACTAGCTCACCAAACAGTTTTGCTTCAAGCTTTAATCCTTTTTCAATCGGCATTTCAACGCCACACATCACACTTTCTAGCGCTTTTAGAGGTGCGGGATACTTACCCTTAGTGCTTTTCATGATCATGCTACGACTTTGTTTTGAAATCACAAAGCGACCTAGAGGATTGCCCTCTAATGCAATCTTTTGCATATCAAACTGACCTTGCATTGAAGAAACAATGCCTAAAGAAGAAGGTAACAGTCTTTTTTTATTTTTATTTTGCTTGCACATGGCAATCGCTTTTTCTAATAGCTGATTGTCTGGCACAAGATCATCCACTAAGCCAAGCTTTAATGCTTTTTTTCCATCAACTTTTTTACCGGTTAAAATTAAATCTAAGGCAGGAGCAATACCGATTAATCGCGGCAACCTTTGTGTTCCGCCGCCGCCTGGTAATATTCCCAATTGCACCTCAGGCAAACCCAGTTGCGTGCTACGATGCGTGGTACAAATTCTGTAATGACATGCTAAAGATAATTCTAAACCACCACCCAAACATGTCCCATGAATTGCGGCAATTGTTGGAACTTTAGAATTTGCAAAGTAACCAACAATGCGATGAAGTTCTTGACTTGCCGTTTCGCCAGCTTGTTGGCTTGTAAACGTATCAAAAATAGAAATGTCAGCTCCAGCAGCAAAACAATTTTTCTTTGATGATGTAACAACAACGCCTTGTAATTTTTCATAAGAAAAAATTTTTGGCAGATTTTCATCCAAATCTTCTAATAAAGGAACAGTAAAACTATTAACAGCTTTGCTTTCATCATTCATATCTATAATACAAATATCATCACGCATCGAAAAATGCAGAATTTTAGACTTAGAAGTTAAATTTAGCACCATTTTGTCGTCCTCGTTTATTAAAAAATTTATAACTTTGACTCTAGCAAAACAGCCATACCCATACCACCGGCGGCACAAACAGCGACAACTGCGTATTTGGCATTTTTTCTTTTTGCTATGCGTAATGCATTGCCAATAAGTCGCGCTCCTGTTGCACCAAACGGATGCCCAATTGCAATTGCACCACCTTGAATATTTAATTTTTCTGGAGGAATGACACCAAACACGGGCATGCCTAATTTTTCTTTGCAAAATGTTTCATTATTCATGCAATCCAAACAACTTAACACCTGTCCGGCAAAGGCTTCATGAATTTCATAAACACCAACGTCATCTTTTTTAAGATTATTTCGTTTTAACAATTGCGGAATTGCATAAGCAGGACCTATTAAAAGCTGATCATTAGGATCAACTGCCACAGTGACAAAATCTAACACGTAGCCTAAAGTTGGAAGTTTTTTTTCTGCAACATAAGACTCGCTTGCAAGCAACACAGCAGCCGCACCATCAGTCAATGGGCTTGCATTGCCCGCGGTGATTGTTCCATTTTTTCTATCAAACACAGGTTTTAATTTTGCCAATGATTCTAATGAAGAATCTGCTCTCACCATATTATCTTTATCAACAAAAATACTTTTATCTTTACCAGACCAAACAGGAATAATTTCATCGTTAAAATAGCTTGATTCTGCTGCTTTTGCAGCATTATTATGACTTTTAAATGCAAGATCGTCTTGTCTTGCACGAGAAATATTATTTTTTACAGCCATAATTTCTGCATGTTCACCCATTGTTAAACCTGTAAAAGGCTCTGCAAGCGCTGGGGCTTTCGGCAAAAACCATTTTGGGCTTACAGATGCAATGAGAGAAAGTCTTTCTTTTAAAGAACGCGCGCGTGACATTTTGGTTAAAAATCGTCTTGCTTCATCAGAAAAAGGAATTGGAACATCCGATAAAACCTCAACTCCTCCAGCTAAAACAAGAGCATTTTTACCAAGTAAAATTCGATCACACGCAATTTCTACAGTTTGTAACGACGACGTGCAGGCTTTATTTAAAGTAAACCCTGCAATATTTGTTGGCAGCCCAGAAAACAACACAATTTCTCTTGCCAAGTTTGCGTTTTTTGTTTGAGGAATCACCACACCCCAAATGCATTCGTCAATATCACTTGCCTCTACTCCTGTTCGAGCAATAATCTCGCTTGCCACGCGCAAACTTAATGATAGTGCGGTTTCTTGTTCAAATACTCCAAAAGATTTTACAAACGGAGTTCTTAGAGTACTAATAACAGCAACTCGTGCTCCTTTTGCGCTATTGCTTTTTTTAAAATTTTGCTCTTGGCTCTCGTTAATGACCATTCTGCGCCTCGCTTTTGATTAATTCAAAATCTACTAAAATAATGTTTCATAGAGTAACAGAATATTTAAAAAAAAGCATACTCTTTCCATTCACAGTACAAAATGGTAAATCACAAGCAGCTTTAACGCATATGAATGTATGTGAATGTATGTGAATGTATGTGAATGTATGTGAAAGCAAAAAGCTTAGTGATAAAAAATTTGTATAGATCAAGGAATCATTTATGGGACGTCACAATACAATTGCTGGTCGCATGGCATCAAGTGCTGCGGCAAAGGCAAGACTTTTTACAAAACTCGCGCGGGAAATTATGGTTGCTGCTCGATCTGGAAGCGACATCAATACAAACTCAGCCTTACGAACTGCGGTAAACAAAGCAAAAGATAACAGCATGCCTAAAGACAACATCGAACGAGCCATTAAAAAAGGGTCGGGCGAAATGACAGGAATGAGTTTTGAGGAGATCACATACGAAGGCTATGGACCTAATGGCTCTGCAATTATGGTTGAAGTTTTAACAGACAACAGAAATCGCACTCATCCAGAACTGAGAAGAATTTTTCAAAAGCATGGTGGCAATTTGGGAGAAATGGGTGTCGTTGCTTGGATTTTTAAAAAACGTGGTGTTTTTGTTGTTGATGTTAATAAAGTATCTGAAGATAAAATAATGGAAATTGCACTCGATGCAGGAGCAGAAGACATCGAAACCAACGACGGTTTTTCAACTATTTATAGTGAAGTGCCTTATTTTAATCAACTTCGCGAAGCACTTATTACGGCAGAAATTCCATTTGAAAAAGCGGGACTTGAGCTTATTCCCGATAATTTTGTAAATTTAAAAGACGAACAAGCTAGACAAGCATTAGAACTTATAGATAAACTTGAAGAACATGATGATGTTCAAAATGTTTATCATAATTTTGAGATTGAAGAATAATTATTGTTAACTTGCGGAGATTTTATGGATGATTTTCTTTTTTCAAAGCAGTATTTAAACTACAACGAAATGTTATCTGAAATAGAAAATCTCTGCAAAAAATTTCCTAAAAATATATTTTTTGAAAAAATAATTATTGGAAAAACAATAGAACAAAGAGATATTTTAGCAATTAGAGTTTACCCACAAGGGCAAAATTGCATTCAACCAACTGTATGGATTGATGCAAATATGCATGCCACAGAGTTCATAGGAACGAATGTTGTTCTTGCTCATATTTATAATTTAATTGAGAAGCTTCATCAAAAAGTAAAAAAATTTTTTACAGTCAATTACATATTTGTTCCTAGAATTTGTCCAGATGGTGTCGAACAGTATTTTACAGAAGGCAAACGCAATCGAAGCAATGCACGCGACAAAAGACATTCAAGCGAAATAGGCTCTCATTGGAATCGATGTTGTTTAGTTAAAAAACCTGTGCGCGATAACAATGTCCAATTTCTTAAAAATCCAAATAGAGTTGGTTTAATGCGCAAAAAAAATGATGCTGGTATTTGGACTTACGATAAAAAATATCCTCAATTATTGCGTCGTAAAGAACTTGGTGATACAGGGCCATTTTATGATATTTATCCCGAAGGCATGATAGAAAATTATGATGGATTTAATATTCCTGCTGCAAACATTGTAGCAGAGAATGAGGTTGATCTCAATCGTAACTTTCCTGTAGAATGGAGCCCCTGTTACATAGAAAATATGAGTGGAAAATACCCTCTTTCTGAAACAGAAAGTCACTCTATTGTTACGTTTGCTGCAAAAATTCCACAAATTTATTTTTGGCTTAATTATCATACTTTTGGTGGCGTGTATATTCGACCACCAGAATCTCAAGATGACAGTTGTTTATCTATTGGTGATCGAAGCGTTTATTTAACCATAGACAAAAAGCTCGAAGAGATTACGGGTTATCCTGCTGTTTCCGGACATAAAGAATTTACATATTTACCAGGAAAACCACTACCAGGATGTTTAACATCCTACTCATACCATGCGCATGGTGCTTTTAGTTACGTTTGCGAACTATGGGATTTACCAGCAAGAATTGATCGCACAGAACGTCCTTTTATGATGAGGTACAATAATTGGAATACCAAAGAATGGCGATCAATTTTTGAATACGACCAAAAATTTAATAATAGTATTTTGTTTGGTAGCGAATATTTATCGTATGAACACAGTCAAATAGGAGCAGTGGAAATATTTGATTTTCCTTCGGCATTTGGAATCAATAATCCGCCAAAACAATTAATTAAAGATGTTATTGAAAAACAACTTCCGGTATTAGAGTTGATTGTTGACTTATCACCACAAATCAAAATTGATGCCGAAATTATAAATAAATCTTCTGAACACATTAATTTTTTACATCTCACTATTGCAAATACTGGATTTTTACCAACTTGGATTAGTGATGCCAAAACAAATGCACAAGGTTCAAAAAAAATAATTATTCAAATTACAGATACAAAAAACGCTGAAATAATAGGAGAAAACGTTTTTTTATTAACAGAATTATCTGGCTATCTCCAACTTGTTAACGGCTGGATTCACAGCCCAGATAACGGAACAGTTCATTGTACAAGCAAAACTATAAAAATTCCATTTTTAGCTTTAAATAAAGAATCAGATGTTGAAATAAATATTAAAGTAACGTTTCCAAATCTTGGAGAGTATTTTAAAACGATAAATTTTAAGTTATAAATTTTAAAATTATTATTTATTTATAATATCTTCTTCATCAATCCATTCATTAAATCCCTGTTTTCTTAGGGCTTCAATAATAGACGAACGTTCTGTGACAATCATTTCTCTTTCACAAAATTTATTATCCAAATATCCACGATGATCATCATAGGGATTACAAATTGCTAGTCGATACTCTTCTAATGGAGCGGCTCCTACACTCATCAAATCATCAAAATTTTCTAAACTTACTTCAGAAAAATCAAATCTTAATTGCGAAGCAGGAATATAGGGTAAATTATGCGAGCGAGCAAGACATCTTGCAAGAGTCGATTCATCAACATAATACAAATCAAGTAAGGCATCTGCTACAGATAATTTCCAGTTTTCAGCAAACTTCGTTACAATTATCCAGTCTACTTTATCGATTTTAACTTCGTACGAAAGGACTTCAAATAATTTAGGCAATATAAAAGAACTTTTATTCATATAAATTCCACTATGAGTTGGTTTGATATTTTTGTTTTTCAATAATTTTTTTAACTTCTAAAATTTTAACATTAATTGATTTTGATATTTTAACAATTTCTTGATCTGATTCAATTTGGTATGGAAGCAAATTTTCTAAAAGTCTATTTGCTTCATAAAAATTATTTAATGACTCATTGTACATTTCATCTTTAAATTGAGCCATTGCCAAATGATACATAATAACTGGTTCTTCTGGTTCATACTTTAATGCTTCATTTAAATACCGTAATGAGTTAGAAATATCATTTTTTTGGTAATACAACCATCCTAATGAATCCAAGTAAAATCCATTTTGAGGATCTATAGATATTGCTTTAAGTAGAACTTTTTTTGCATAATCTAGCTTTTCATTTTTTTCAATTAATGAATACCCTAAAAAATTTAAACCATCTGCATAATTTGGCCATTTTGATGCAATTTTTTCTGCTAAAGTAATAGCAGCATCTTTAGACTCTGTGTACTTAATATATTCTGCTTTCTTTAAATATAACTCCCGTGCATTAGGTTTTTTATTAATTGCGTAATTTAAAATACCTAATGCTTCATCATATTTAGAAAAATATGCTAATATATTCGCTTTAAAAATACTATCTTCTACCAAATTATTTTTTGAAATTTCAAATTTTTTAATACTATCTAGCGCATCCATTTTATTTTTAGAATTAATTTGAATAAGAATAATCCCTTTTCTTGACTCTTGATATAATGAACTATTTTCTGGAACTTCGCTTAAATATTTTAGAGCCTCTTGAAAGCTTCTTAATCCTTGACTACAAAGAGCCAAATAATATTTAATGTGAGGATCTGCATAATTCATAGAATCAAGAGTTAATAATCTCTTTTTTGCACCTTCATAATCTTTATTTACTAGTAAAATACGTGCAATTTGAAATGAAAATTCCGGAGGAAATGGAACATGCTCATCAGAACTCGATTCTAATTTCAATAAAATTGATAAAGCTTCTTGAATTTTTTTCTGATACAGTAAAATATTAACATAATTTTGAGCGTTTAAATTATTATCAAGTTCTTTCTCAAATGCTAGTTTAAAATATTTTTCTGCTTCTTTATAATTTTTTTGTTGCTGTTCAATTTTTGCAATAATTGATATTATTTCTACATTATCAGAATCTATTAAATAAGCGCTCTTAGCATAATTTAAAGATTTTTTATAATTTTTCTCATTAAAATAAAGCTCAGAAAGACTTAATATTACACTCGTTGATTTAGGATGCTTTAATAAAAATTTTTCTAATATTTTTTTTGATCCTTTATTAATATTTAATGCATACTTTACAAAAATAGTTTCATTAGAAGGGAATTTTTTATACGCACTTTCTAAGGTTTTAACTAAAGATTTTTGATCATTTTTGAGAAAGTAAATATTAGCTAAAGATAACTCAACATCTGGATTTTTTGGAAACAAAACTGTAAGTTTTAAAGCAATATCAAGAGCCTCATCATATTCTTTTAAGTTAACTAGACAATTTACTAAACTAAGTCCACCTGTTAAATTTTTAGAGGAAAAAAAGTTAATTAAATAAAGCTTTTTTGCTATTTCAAATTCTTTTTTTTCTTCAAAAATTTTACCTAAAAGAAAAGCTTCATCAGATTCCGCTTCAGTTATGCGACTTGCCTCAAAGTCATGCAAAATACGAGTAATACGCATATTTACATAAGATGAACTATTTTTATCAATATTTTCTCGAGTGCTACCTATATTTTTAGCAACTTCAACTTTATTTGTTTGACATGCCGATACAAGATATACCAAAATAAAAATATAAAAATACAACTCAGATCTTAAGGACGACATAATCTTTTCCCTACTCAATTACATTTTACAGCTCTCTTGCAAAACGAAGCGGAATACCATCAAACGAACCGCTTGACATAAATACTATCGTATCACCAGGAGTAACTCTAAGTTTAAGTGCTTCAAGCAATTTTTCATTGTCGTCAAAATACCGCGCATTTTTACCACACGCTTTTGCAACAGCGGCGCCATCTAACACATCGTCTTGTTTCATACGCATATCTTGCGGTACCTTACCAAGAAAAATTTCATCTGCATGAAAAAAGCTTTTACTCAATTGTTCTTGAAGCACTCTTCTTCGCATTGTAGCATTTCTTGGATCAAAACAAGCAATTAGTTTTCCTTTTTTTCCAACACTCTCCATATAACTACGAAAAGCAGCAAGAGTCGTTACAATTGCTGTGGGATGGTGCGCAAAATCATCAAATACTGTAATATTATTCTTTTCTCTCAATAGCTCAAACCTTCTCTTGACCCCTTTAAATGTTTTCATAGCCTTGCAAATTTTTAAATAAAATGAAGTGTTATCTTTAAATTTTGGAATACTCATATTTAAATTATCATCAATAGAGTCAAGTAAATTATCGGCATGCAAAATAGCTAAGGCAGCAATAGAGTTTAATGCATTATGGTGACCAAAAACTTGTGTTTTAAATTTTAAATTTTTTCGGTTTGGCTTAATACAATGAACTTCAATTCCGTCTGCCAACGTTTTATAAGTTTTGAGTTGCCAAAAAGATATTCCTTTCTTTTTTACCTTTTTTGAACCAAAACCAATTACTTGTGCCCCAGATTTTATTGCAATACGATAGGCGCGTTCATCATCAAAATTTGCAATGACAATGCCGTCTCTTTCTTTTGTTAGTTTTGCAAGTCTTAAAAACTCATCTTCAATAGCTTCTACATTTGGGTAAATGTCGGCATGATCAAATTCGATATTATTAATTAAACAAATCTTGGGCTCGTAATGTAAAAATTTTGGGCCCTTGTCAAAAAAAGCGGAATCGTATTCATCACCTTCTAGCACAAATAGATCTTTAGATTTTAAAGCAAATCCTGCTTTAAAGTTTGCGGGTCTCCCTCCAATTAAAAATGAAGGTTTTTTTTCTATGCTTGTTAACAGATGAGTCACTAAACTGCTTGTCGTCGTTTTACCATGCGTTCCACTAATAATAATATTTCTACTTTTTGATAAAAAATATTTTCTTAGTGCACTTGGAAAACTTAACATTGGTATTGTTTTAGAAAGTATTTCTTCTAGCTCATCGTTCTTTTTTAAAGACGCACTCAATCGACTTACCACATTGGCTAAAATAATTGCATCGGGTTGATGTTTAGTTATATTTTCTGCAGAAAAACCAAAATCTGGCTTAATTCCCAAATCCGCTATGACTTTATCCATTGGCGGGTAAATTGGATTATCACTTCCAGTAACTTTATAACCAGCAGCTTTAAACAAACCTGATACTTGCGCCATTCCGGTACCACCAATTCCTGTCATATGAATTTTAATATTTAATTTATTTTCATCAAGAATTTTACGGCAAAATAGTTCAGAATGAAAACTAGAAGAAATCATATTTGTATGAATTGGCTTATTTGTAATGGTCACATCAATTTTATTATTGTTTAGAATAATACTAACTTTACCCCTAGAAACAAGGGGGAAACAAAATTGATCATGACCAAATATCGGTAAGTCAACAATTGGTATATTGATTTTTTTTGTAAATATTTCGAGCAAAAGTTTTTTATCTAACGGTTTTTCATTGGAATCTAAGCAACCAGAAAATGTTCCAAGAACAACTGCTATTGTATTTTTTAAAAATCCCGAATTAATGAGTGAATCAATTTTTCTAATTATTTTATATAAGTGCTCATTACATTCTTCTATAAATAAAATATTTTTTTCTGGTAAATTAAGGTATCGAATTGATGCAAAACTTTCGGCCAAGCTTAAATTTAAAGGTATACATATTCCCTCAATTTTTTTAGGCATATTAGCAAATAGCTGTGTTCCAAAAACATAATCATTAAACTGAGAATTCAACAGTTCAAATAAACATTTTCTATCTATACTTTGACCATTAAATAAATTATTAGAATATGCATTTAGAGCATGAATATATGTAAAGTTAGGATAACGTAAAGTTAAATAATTGCCTAAAAAAGAGTTATCAGAAAAACCCACCATTATTTTATCTGAAATTACCGGAGGTAACATATTTTCTAAAAACGGAACTAATTCTGTGCACCCCATACCGCCTCGGGCTGCAAATAATATTGGAAATTTTCTCATAGTTAACGCATAACTTAATAAAGCAGATCTCTCTAATACTGGAGAAGCAGTAACACCATCTAATGCGGCTTGATTTGGTAAAATTTCTGTAACTTCAAACCCCATTTCTTGAAATTTTTTTATTCTATCTTGTTTCTCTGATTCAGAAATTTTTAACTTCCCAGAAGGATGAATTATAGCAATATGATTTTTTTTACTTCCATCCATTTCATTCCCCTATTTAACTTATTCTTTAATATTGTTTATTTTAAAGGTTAAGCTTTTTTTATTTTTTTGAGACTGTGACCACAATACAATCCGAGCATAAGAAATTGAATCTAAAGTATCAAATTGAGACCGCAGTTCATTTTCAATTTTTGGTTTTATCAAATCCAAAGATACAGATTCTAAATTATCACAAGAAAAAATAAAAATAGATTTATTTTTATCTAAACCATAACAAAACGCCGTATTTTTTGTAGAATCCTTTATTGTTAATGAAGAAGTTTCTATTTTATTTCCAACTTCTACCTGACAAGTAACTGTATCTGTAGGACTAACACCATTAATATTAAAAATAAATTCGCTTTTTTCTGACAGTTTATTAATTACACTAACACCATTTAAAAAAACCTTATACTTAAACAAATCATTTTTTAATTCTGTAAAAGCCTTACATAAATAATCATTACTGTTTTTATTTTTTAAACTTACAGACAGAAATGAACCTATTGTATTTATTTTATTATCATTAATAAAATTAGATGCAATATTTTTTGGCTGATTTAAAAATAGATCGAAAATATTTTTTGAATTATAATTCACTTCCACAAATTTTTCATTATTTTTATAGTAAAAATTTAACATAAAATTTAAATTTTTACTAATTTCCAAATTTCTTTTAATTAAAATATTAACTTTTCTATCGCTATCAATTTTAACTTTAGAAAAGGTGATAGTTTTTTTAAATTTACTGTCTATAATATTATTTGCATCATTACTAAAACTCTTAGCTAACGTTTTAACTAAATTTTTTTCTAATTTTTTTAGCCCCTTGGTGTATGAAATATTTGTTCCATTATTAACTCTAATAATACAATAATCTTCTTTTTTATTAAGATAAAAATTAAATTCATAATATGAATATTTTTCACCACTTAATTTCTCAATTAAATTCTTAGAAACAATTTGTGGATTATCTTTTTTAAAATCAAAATACATTTCTGATGTATTGTTATTTTCAAGTATAAAATTTGTGGATAAATAAAAATTTTGAGGGTCTTTAGCTATTACATAACATTTTTGACTACCATCAGCTAAATCAACCAACCCAGAATCATAAATAATAGGTCTTACATTAGGAAGATAAAACTTTATTTTAGATTTATAAAAACTATCAGTATTATTTTCAAAAACTTTAATGTTTAAATAAAATTCTGGAATATCAAGATAATCTACAGGCTTATTATTTTCTAGATAAGCTTTAACTTTATATAATTCATTATAGCTTATATTTAAAAAAATGTTTTCATGAGCATCAATAAAACATATATTTTTAGTTATTTCAAAATTATCTTCACTATAAATATAGCAATTTATATCTTTTAATGATTGTAATTTCTTTTTTGAAATTACAAATTCATGCGTACCTTTATTTAAATCTACTAAAAACTCTTTTTTAATCCAATTTGGAGCATTATCTTCACTATCTCTAATAAAAAGAGATGATGCACCTATAAAATTTTTATCCAAAACAGAACCAGCAACAATACATGTAATATATTTTGCTTTACCAGCTAACTTAAAAAAATTACTATTTCTAAAAATAGGCTCTTCTTTATTATCTGTATACCAATATACATTATACATTGCATAATTATTAATTTCTTTTGGGTATACACATTCAAGAACTTTATCGTCTCCAACCATACGGAGACTAATTTTTGAGGATATTATTTCAAATTCAGCTTCATTATTATCAATATTATAAACTATTAATTCTTTCTTAAAAACCTCACTACCAACTTCTAAAGATAATATTATCTTATCTGAAACAAATAATTTTTTAAATTCATCAGTAATAGTTATATTAATTTTTACATTTTCATTTTTTACTTGATCTGAATTTTTTATAATTGAACAAGAAATATTGTCATTTCCTAAACAGCTCCAATTAACTTCATTTTCTGGTAAATTTAAGTTAGTTTTAAAATCAAGAACCTTTTGACTTTCATTTTTTTTAAAACCAATTTGTGATAAGCCATAAATTTCTAAAAACTCACTATTAATATAAAATTTATCAGATTTTCCATTATTATTTTCACATCTATACTCTTGATGCAGTTCAATATATTTTTTTGGCAATATTTTCTCTTTAAAATCAAAAATTTTGTTATTATTTTTGTACCATGTTGTTTTATTATTTGGATTAAAAATAAAATCATTACTTTCACAAATAAAGTATTTATCAAAAAAATTGTTACTAAAAACTAATTTTGGTGGGATATTTTTTAAGTCTAAATCTTCTTCAAAATTTTTAACGACAAACTGTACACCTGTACTTTTGATAATTTTTTTTTCTTCTTTGATTCCTATAGTTAAATTAAAAATTTTATATTTTTCATTACCTATAATATTTTTAATCTTTTTTAAATCAAAATTATTTTCATTCAAATTCCTCAAAGTTCCTGTTTCTTTATCAATAATTTTACAAAATTCTATTTCAAAATCTGTATTTGCGCTGCTTTCACAAAAATAATAACTGTTCTGAGATTTTTTGCCAAGATAATCAGATATAGAAAAATCAAATACAGAAGATGTTGTATAAATTTCTATGCCAGGTGCGCTATTTGGTGTATTACTAAAATTAGAAAAATTTTGATAGGTTTGAACTTTTTTAAAAAAAAGGCCATCATATAATATTGTTTCGCAAGTAATATAAGGATATTTTTGTGCCAAAGAAAAATCAATTTCTTTAGTACCTACAAGCATTTCTCTTTTTTTGTCAATATCTCTAATAATCCATTTTTTTTGAAAAATGGATACGTTATCTTTTTTATCTTTAATTTCGCAACTTAATTTTTTATTCTCATAATTTGCTGATATCTCAATATATGAATGATTAGGATAACTGTTATTATCAAAATAATATATATTTGGATTGACAAATGCCATTCTCAAAGTTCTTTCACAAAGAGATTACTAGCTTTAACAAACAAATTTAAAACTCAGTCAATTCATATTTTTAAATTTTTTAAAGTTTAGTACCTTGGCACAGACGTGTCCACAAACAAACTATAAGCATCAATACCGCCTTGTAAACTTCTCGCATTGACAACTCCATTTTCTCTTAAATACAGCACTGCATTCATTGAACGTAAACCATGATGGCATACTACAACAACACATTCCATATTTTTAGACCATTGCACCATTTCCTCAAAGTTTTGTTCGGTCAATAACAACGAATTGGGAATTTTCGCAACATCAAACTCCCACTCTTCCCGCACATCAATAATCAAAATTTTTGCATTTCTTTTTTTCATGATAGCAAGTTCACTAACAGTGATTTCAGATTTGTGCATGTCCTCTAAACCCTCATTTAGCGCTTCCATCATAGCTTGAGGATCTTTTGCATGTTTAATTGCCACTTGCTCAATTGTTTCATGAGGTTCATAACCACATTGCGCACAGCCGCCAACATGAAATTTGCTGTGCAAAAGCGACCTTGCAAAAGGAAAAAATGTTTCAACATCTTTCATTGTGGCCATGAGGCTAAATTTGTTTTCCATAGAATTTTTCTCCCTATAAAAAAAGATAACAGTGAAACATGGTGCCCCCATTTGTTTCAGTAACATGAATGGATATAATCTAAACCAAGTCATGTTAATACTGTTTTTTAACTTGGAGAGACATTACATGTATGCAATTGAAACATGGGTCGCAGCCCGTCTCAATAAAATTCAATGGGCAAAGTTTGAAGGCAGTGGTCGCAGGTATTTTACAACAAATAAACTGCATGATGTTTCAGTTACCTTTTATGAAATTCCACTTTCAACAGGGCCTAGCACAGCTTTTTTATCTGTACCAAGGGGTATTGCCAGTGCGCAAAACTCTTTAGTTATTTTAATGCACGGGTTTGGAGACGATTGCTCCTATCCCCTGCTTCACTGGACCAAACTCCTAAATGCCAACGGTTTATCGGTGCTTTCGTTTGATTGGGACGGCCATGGGGTTAGCAGTTCTTCAATCTTAGACTTTCAGCAAGCAACACGAAGTCTGCCTCTTTTGATATATAGGCTATTTGGTGAAGAAGGCGGTTCTGGATTGAGCGCAAAGCGCGCCGGGCCATCCTGTTTTTTAATGGGATTTTCAATGGGCGCGTCCTATGCACTCATCGCGTCCACTCGCCACGATGTAGCAAAAAATATAGATGGCGTTATTGCCGTTTCACCAGCCCTAAATATTAGTTCTTCTACTAAATCAACTGGTGAACTTATTAATAACTTGTACCCTTCTGCTTGGTTTAAAGACTTTGTCAACAAATTTGAATATTATGGGCTTGATGGAATTTTTCCAGCTACAGGTTCTTTAGCACGCAAATCATTTCCATTAAGAATGAGAACCGCAATTGATTATGTTGACCAAGTCAAACGTTTTGTAAATGAAACGTTTGTAAAAAGGCGTATTTTAAGAGAAGTTAAGGTACCTGTTCTTTGGATGCATGGAATGCGCGATCGCATTGCCCCTTACTCTTCTGCAGCATCACTGATGATGGAAATACCCTCTGCTTTTTTTGCGCATAACGACGAAAAAAGAGGACACGTAAGAATGGCTTTTTCCGATCAAATTCCTAAATATTGTTCAACTTTTATCAGACAATGCTACGAATCAAAAGAAAATATTACAAATTTTAATAGGTAGGATTATTAGTGAGTACTCAAAACAAGTGGATTATTGGAATATTTGCATTTGTAATTTCTATAATATTAATTCTTATTGCATTACCTTTTTTAATAAATTTTAATAAATTTAAGCCGCAAATTCAAAATTTAGTCTCCGAAAAAATCAATGCTAAAATTGATTTTACTTCGGCAGAACTTACTATTTTTTCTGGATTAGGAATTGAACTAAAAAACGTAACAGTTACAAATAATGATGAAGTATTTTTAGGCACAGAACTTTTTAAGGTAAAAAATTTAAAATTTAAAACTGATTTTTTTGCTTTAATACAAAGACGATTAGTTGGAAAAATAGAAATTAATAATCCAGAAATTAATTTCATGAGATATACAAACAATAACAATATAACGAGTTTAATAAAAAAACAAACTAAAAAAGAAAATGATTTTTATAAAAAAGAAAAAAATATTGATGAAAATATCTCAACCAAAGATTTTAAAAAAAGCTTTATAGGAGTAGCGATTGTAAAATCTTTTATAGTTCGTAATGCAAATATTCATGCATATAACATATCTGGCGTAAATGAAAGAGAAGTATTTAATATTAAAAATCTTAACTTAAACATTTCAAATATTGGTATATCTAAAAACACCAATGTTGAATTGTCTACAAATATTGACGCTAAAAGTGAAGACTTTTTTGCCAAAGGATTAGTAACATTAAAACTTGTTATCAACACCGAACTTGATGGTTTTAGTTGGAAAAATTCTTTATTTAACGGTAATTTAAATTTTGATAACTTAGACTTAAATTTTCGCGATGCATTTGTTAAAAAGAAATCCGTTCCTTTTCAATTGGCGTTTTCTGGTATTGGAGGACCTTTTGGCATTTCTCTTGATAATTTTAAATTAAATTTAAAATCATTAAATACTAACGCTAAAATCAATATTAATGGATTTGAAAAACTTGATTCTGATATTTTTGTATCAGTAACATCTAATAATCTTTCTGATTTGGGAGATATTCTTCCACAACATAAAAAACTTTTAATCAATGCGACATTAGACTTTAAAGCAAGAATGATTGGTTTGCTAACACAACCTGAGTCGGCAATTACAAATATTGATTTAAAATCCAAATTAACAAACTCAGATATTAATCTAAATTTTGCCTCTAATTCAATCAAACCACTTATTGGTTCTTTAAAAATTAAAAGCCAAAATTTAAACTTAAATCAAATTATTAAACCTTTTATATCTAAAAATGTGGTTATAGAAAAGAAAGAAGTTTTAAAAACACCTCCTAATTCAAACATTCCTAAAACAACTTTTAATGAAGAATTTACTATTACAGATAATGATAAAAAATATTTAAATGGCGCGAATTTTAATACAAATATATCTATTTCAAAAATGATTTATGATGATTTTGAACTCAATGATTTTGCACTTATTGCTCAAGTTAAAAATTACAATGCGACATTAAATAAGTTAAGCATGAATATATTTTCCGGAAATTTAAACTCAACTGCAAATGTTCAATTAGACTCTTCTCCTATTACTTTTACGGGAAATTTAAATTTAGTTAATGCAAAAATTGAAAACATATTTAAAACAATCAAATTAAATACAGACAAAAGCCCTATCGAAGGGCTTGTAGACATAAAAATGGATTTTAATGGCAAAGGAATTACACGCCCTATAATTTCTAAAACATTAAATGCTAAAGGGACGTTCGGATTTCAAGACGGCGTCTTAAACACTAAAAGTTTAACATCTCTTGCTGGGCAGCAATTTAATCAATTTATTGCAAGCTCCTCGGCAAGCGCTTTAAATCTCGATACAGAAGCCCTAAAACGGCTCACGTTTAGAGAAGACAACAATACAAAACGCAACTTAAAAAATCTAAAAGGCAATTTTGAAGTTAAAGAAGGCAAACTTCTCATTCGCAATCATATCAATAGCGATGATGGCATGCTTCATCTGCGTGCTGACGTCGGGTTAGATGAAAGTTTGCATGGTACGGCAGACTACATTGCTAGCAACAAGGTTAAAGAACAGCTTATTGCTCAAAGCAGGTATGCAAAATTCTTTTTTAATGAAAAAGGCGAATTTGAACTCAACATTATTTTGAGTGGTACCATTTCCGATCCACAAGTTCGAATCAATACCGCTACACTACAGGCACGACTTGCAAGCAATGCCTCCCGAGAATTTAAAACGAAGATTAACGAAGAACTCAAAAAAAATGCAGAAATTCAAAAACTTAAAGAGGACGCAAAAAAACTACTCCAGCAAAATGGCATCGATCTTAAAAAGCTAGGGTTTTAGCCATTAATTTGCACTTCCCACTTGTCTTCATACCCGTTTTAAGTTACGACCTTGATTCCGATTGCAATGACAATCGGATAATATTTATAAGAAGGGGGGTGATTACTTTATGCCAGTCGTTAAAATTAAAGAAGGAGAAACCTTTGAAAGCGCTATGCGTCGTTTCAAGAAGCAATGCGAAAAAGCAGGTATCTTATCTGAAATCCGTAAACGCGAGCATTACGAAAAACCCTCTGTTAAAATCAAGAGAAAGCGTATGGCTGCCCGGAAGCGTGCACTCAAGAAGCAAAAGAAGCTACTATCGTAATTTTGCATAGTTGAGAGTTCGAATCACTTGTTAAAGGAGAGCTTCGTTTTTATCGCGGACTCTCCTTTTTCAGTCATCACCATTTGCGTCAATATATCAATTTTATTAGAATTTTTGGAGCCAATGTAGACTCCATATTATATTTATGAGGGTTTATTTTTGAGACTTCGTAAGAACTCAATTCAAAATCTCATACAGTCTATATCACTGCATGAACACCTCAAGCGTTACATGGAAATAAAACGCACAGGAAATCATGCTGTCGCAAAATGCCCTTTTCATCCCGATTCCAATCCAAGTCTCTACATTTACGAAGACAACTATCATTGTTTTGCATGTAAGGCGCACGGCACTATTATTGACTACGAAATGCACAGAACTGGATATGGATTTCGAGAAGTGGTTTTACAACTGTCAGAGCAATACAATATTCACCTTGAATTTGAAGAGGCTCAGCCAAATGAGCAAAAATCAAACTCAAATATTGAATTTTTCGAGAAATCAAACAAATTATTAGATTATATGTTAGAAATTTTTAATAAAAATTTTAAAAATTTTCACGCAAACATTAAAAATTTTAATAATATTCAATTAGAAAAATTAATTCATTTTTTTTTAGACAGCGGTATAGAAATTGGTTTTACAGGTATACATTCTGAAAGCGAGCCATTAAAAGAAAATGAACATATTAAATCTTTAATTCCAGAAGATTTATCAGAACGCTTTGCTTTTCCAATGTATAAAGAAAATGGAAAAATTAGTGGATTTGCATATTCTTCTAAATTCACTAAAATTATTTCAGATAGCAATCCCAATTCAATAGAATTGTTAATTCACAATATCTCAAATACCCTACAAGTTATAACTCCTTTTTCAAAATCAACATTAAGCTGCTTACATTGGCAAAAAGCACGTACAAGCGCTTCGCAAACAAGAGAGCTCTTTATAACCACAAATTTTTGTGACTTTAACACACTTAAAAATTTACAAATTGATAATGTTATTTTTTGTTTACACAATAAACTTGACGCATTTTTATTAAAAATCTTGCAAAAGAGAGTGACAACAATTTATATTGTCATGACACAAAATAATTACAACTTTAAATTTTTATGGCAAATTTTTAATGAAATAACTCCTTTTTTTGATATTATAATTAATTTTGGTTTTTTTCCTGAAAATCCAGGAGATATAAATTCTAATAATATAAAAAATTGGTTAAATAGTAAATTTTCACCTGTATACTTAGAAGTTACAGAATACTTTCTAAAAAAGTCACCGGCGCCCGATAAACTTTCTATTTTTAAAAAACATTTACTACCAATTGTATTACGCAATAAAAATTCTTCCAGAAGCGATTTTATTCTTAACAATATTGCAAATAAACAATTTCAATCGTCAAAAAATATATTTTTTAGTTATCAAAATAATTTAATTAAAAAATACCAAGAATTTTCATATACAATTAATAGTGAAATTTCTCAAAAAAATGATGATTTAAAACCAAAAAATGAGCCACCAACCCAAAATGAAGCACCAGAGTTAGAAAAAAACAATAAATTATACAAAAATATTATGCAAAAAACTACAGTTTTTTACCATAATGCTTTGCTTTCAGAAATTCCTTATGCAATTGAGGCAAGAGAATATCTGTTTGATCGTGGTTTTAACTTAGATGATATAAAAAAATGGTTAATTGGAGTTTGCCCAATTAATAATCTTTTATCATTAAAAGCAGAAAATAAAGCAGCTCCAGCTAACACTTTACTTGAACTCGGTTTAATAAAAAATAGTAAATTAAACAATAGATATTATGATTTCTTTTACAACAGAATCATTATTCCTATTTTTAATCACGATAACCAGGTCGTTGCTTTATCAGGTAGAGTTTTTTCTAAAAAAGAAACTTCTATAAAAGATATACCTAAATACATTAATTCACCTGAAACACAAATTTTTTCAAAGTCAAATATTTTATTTAATTTCAACAAAGCGTTACAAGCAATCGTAAGTCTCGGTTACGTTATAGTGGTTGAAGGTTACATGGACTGTATAACCCTAGTGAATCACGGCATTACAAATACTGTTGCTGTCATGGGAACAAGTTTAACTCACGCTCATATCGACTGCCTTGCTAAAATTACAAAAAGAATAATTTTATGCTTTGACTCTGATAAAGCAGGACAAAACGCCGCCAAGCGAAGTTTTGTAATAGGATATCCCTATCTTGATATTGATTTAGAATATCTTTCTATTCCTGGGGAAAAAGATCCAGACGCCTTTATCAAAAAGTATGGTCATGAGGAGTTTTTATCCCTTATCCCACAATCTATTCCACTACTTCATCAATTTTGTTCATGGTTGTTTGAAGAAGCGCAAAGTAACTTAGAAGTATTTTTTAAACTTATTAAAGAACAAATATTACCAGTTATCCTACAAAATAAAAATTTCAATTGCCAAGAAGATTCGCTCACTTTTTTATGTGACAAATATTTTCAAAACCTTTATCCTCATGATCTTAGAAAAGAGATGGCTGCAGTGAGCACAACGCATCCCAAAAGCTATTTTCCGGAGACGCAAAGTAAAATAAGTGCTCAAACATGTGAAAACTGGCCTGTACATTCTGTATTAGAAGTTAAAATTCTTTTATCGCTTGTTTTTGCTAGGTTTAATGAGCTACCAATCCGCTTGCAAAATGTGGCTCAAGGGCTTACTAGCCAAGAAGAGGCTAACGAAAGAATTTGCGCTATAGCACTCAATAAACAAATGAGTGAAGCAAGTTTTTCGATTTTGTTAGAATTACTATCTACAATGATAGAAAACCCATGTCTTTCTATCATTGAACTCGAAACCAATATGCGGCCTCAGATGTCGCATCACGCGAATATTTTAATAGGCTATGCAAATGCTGAGGCTAAACTTTTATTTCAATATAACCTACAGGAATTATTAAAAGAAAGCTTGCCTGCAGCCGTTTCCATGGTATCATTTAAGAACATTTGGGACTTAAAAAATTCTGGCTTTCTGAGGTTTCAGTTGCGAAACATTAAGTTAACCTCGCAAAGAGGAATTCTTTCTGCATTTATTGCTGAGACTTTACTTCACTTAGAACTCGAATATATTGATAACGCTCTTAAGGCGCGTTCGAGTGTCCACTTTGATCATGAAATAGATAAACAATTTCATGATCTTGCAAAAGAAAGGGAGAGGCGTCGTAAAGAATTTGGTTCTTTTGAATCTTTTAATTTGCAATAAACGTAAAAATATTTAAGAGTAATAAGTTTACACTATTCAAATGTTATGAATAGGTTTTTGTTTTGTGATTCTTGGGGGTTTTTAAAATATGACGAATTCCAAGTCAAAGTCTGCAACAGTTGGTGGCCAGAAACGTGCCTCTGAATCCACTTATAAAGAAAAATCCACAAGTTCAAAACCAGTGAAAAAAGTGGAAAAAAGCTCCCCAAAAACACAGAATGTAACAAAAACTGGGGGAGTAAAAGCGTCAAAAAAAGATAGCTCTCAAAGTATAAAAAAGCAACCTCAAGAAAAGCTTTCAGAGGCTGTATCAAAAAACGATACTCAACCAGAAAAGACAACAAAAAAAGTTACTCCCATAAAGGCAGAAAAAGAGAAAAAAGCCGCTGCGCCTAAAACCGTGGACCGTAACGCCAACGAAAAATCAATCAAACCTAAGGCAGATGTTACTAAAAAAGGTGGCAAACAAAATGCGCCTTTAGTTCAATCAGATACAACAATTGCCTCAATTGCCACTGCTGCTAGCAAAACAACTCCTGTCAAAGCAGCAAGCGCTAAAGCAACCAACAATACCGCTACAAAAAAGAAAACAAGCAAAGAAGAAAATGTTAAAAATACGCCGCATGATACACTGGCAAAAGGTATAAAAAATTCTAAAGCGCCAGAAACAAATTCTGCTTTAGCTGAAAAAGCAATTTTAACAAGTGTAAAGTCAAAAGATAAAAAATCAAAATCAAGTAGCAGCGCAAGCGGAAATGCAACAGCTTCAGCACATAAAGAAAAAGATTCCAAACTCAATACTTCGCAAGAAACAAAAGAAAAAGATGTTCTTGCTGCAGTGGCTTCTAAAAAGAAAGAGGCACCAGCAACTAAACAAGATCTTGGTAAAAAAGCTGCAAAACAAACAAAACAAGTTAAAGCAGCAGACGAAGAAGAAGACTCATTTGAAGAGGCTTCTATCGATGAAGATATTGATGATTTTAACCTCGATGAAGAAGAAGATATTATTGGCGACGTTGATATTGAAGCTGATGATGTCACAACTTTACCAGAAGATGATTTTCTTGCTGCAGAAGAATTTGGGGCAGATCTTGGCGGCGAAGAAGAAGAGCTTGATGCCTCTGCTCGCAGTAACGATCCTGTCCGTGTTTATTTAAGAAAAATGGGTCAAGTTGCTCTGCTATCTCGTGATGGCGAAGTTGAAATTGCCAAAAAAATTGAAAACGAAGAAAACAAATTGCTTGAACACCTTGTATCACTGCGCATTGGTATCAACCACATGTGTGATATTGGTCAAAAGTTTATTGATGGAATCATAAAAGCCAAAAACCTTGTTAAGGGCTTTGACGACGAACAAGATCAAGCCAATGACGAAGGACAATCTCAACGCGTCCGAGTTCTTGTTGAAAGCTTTATGAAACTAGCTAAAACAGTCGTTGAAATTGAAGACAAATATGGTTTGCAAGGGCTCGATAAACTTTCTGCACATGAACGTGAAATTTTATTAGAAGCGCGTCAACAAATGTTTGAAATAGTTAAAGAAATAAATATCAATCGCCGTATCATTCAGCAAATTGTGACAGAACTAGACACCCATGCTAAAAGTGTTTCAGACTGCATGAAAGAAGTTAACAAAGTTAAAGTAAGAACTCGCTTAGATGAAGCAAGACTTGCTGCATACTGTCACAACAATGCAACAAGACCAATTGAAGTTAATTTTCTAACAGAAAGAGACTGGGAAAACTTTAAAAACACATACCTCTCTGCGCAAAATACCATCATTGCTAGCGAGCAAATGTGTTTTTTGAGCCGTAGTGAAATTGCAATCAAATACCAAGTGATTAACAATGCAAACCGCTTTGCAGAAGAAGCAAAACGAGAATTGATTGAAGCAAATTTGAGGCTTGTGGTTTCTATTGCTAAAAAATACATGAACCGTGGCTTACAGTTTCTTGATCTAATTCAAGAAGGCAACATCGGTCTTATGAAGGCTGTCGAAAAATTTGAATACCGCCGCGGTTATAAGTTTAGCACTTATGCAACATGGTGGATCCGCCAAGCCATTACCCGTGCTATTGCCGACCAAGCACGTACAATTCGTATTCCAGTGCATATGATTGAAACTATTAATAAAATGGTACGTACAAGCCGTCAGCTTGTGCAAGAAATGGGAAGAGAGCCAACCCCTGAAGAAATTGCACAACGCATGGATATGAGCATTGAAAAAGTGCGCAAGGTCATGAAAATCGCTCGAGAACCGATTTCTCTCGAAGCGCCAATTGGAGAAGAAGAAGACAACCATTACGGAGACTTTTTAGAAGACAAAGCACACGGTGCACCAATTGATATTGTTGCAAACCAAAGCTTGTCAGAACAAACAAAAAAAGTTCTTGCAACACTGACATCTCGAGAAGAGAAAGTTTTGCGTATGCGTTTTGGTATTGGCGAAAAAACCGACCACACCTTGGAAGAAGTGGGACAAAGCTTCGATGTCACTCGCGAACGCATTCGCCAAATTGAAGCAAAAGCGCTGCGTAAATTGCGTCACCCAAGTCGTTCCAAAAAGCTCAAAGCATTTATTGAAAGCTAATCAAGCTTCATAGTCTCTTTGAGCTTCAATTTTAATTTTGCCAGTAAAATCTTTTAAAGGGACATATCCTTTTTCAATAATAAGTTTAGCAGCAGCAATTTTAGGAAATTTTTCTCCAAGATCATTAAGAATTTGCTCTGCTAAATATTCAACCAATCCGACCCGATTTAGTGATTTAATTTTGTGTATTAAATGCTCAATAACATCGCCATAATCTACAGTTTGATTCAAATCATCAAACGTGTGCAAAAACTTAATTTTTATTGATAAATGTATTGTGACATTTTGCCCAATTCTTTTTTCAAGCTCATTTGCCCCAATATAAAGAAATGTTTTAATATCATTTATATGAATCCAACAGTATTCCTGTTTGTCTAATATATAATTTTCATTAAACTTATTTTCCATTTTTTGTTTCCTAATAGTTGGCTATCATAAAAAACGCAGATATAAATAAAACAGCGTCTTAATTTTCCCTTTTGCAAACTCATAAAACAAAGGCAAACATATGACAAATGCAAATGCTTCTGAAATCTCAAAAAAATTCATTGATATGGCTAACAAATTTGGTGCGCATAATTATCACCCTTTAAATGTTGTCATAACAAGAGGGGCTGGAGAATGGGTTTGGGACATTGATGGAAAACGATATTTAGACATGTTGAGCGCATACAGTGCCGTCAGTCAAGGCCATTGTCATCCAAAAATGATCAAAACTCTTATGGAGCAAGCGCAAAAAATCACATTAGCCTCCAGAGCATTTCATAACGATCAATTGGGACCATGGCTAGAACTCGTCACATCTTTATGCAAAAAAGACAAAGCATTACCAATGAATACTGGAGCAGAAGCGGTTGAAACAGCAATTAAAATTGCAAGAAAATGGGGCTATCTCACCAAAAAAATAAAGCGCCATAAAGCTGAGATTATTGTCTGCGATCATAATTTTCATGGCCGCACAACAATGATTGTGAGTTTTTCGAGTGAGCCACAATACAAAGACGATTTTGGCCCATTTTGCGGGGGCTTTAAATCTATCCCCTATGGCAATGAAAAAGCATTAGAAAAAGCGATCACCCCAAACACAGTTGGTTTTTTGTTTGAGCCAATTCAGGGAGAAGCTGGTATAATTGTTCCTCCAAAAGGATACCTAGAAGCTGTCAGTCATATTTGTAAAAAACACAATATATTATGCATTGCAGATGAAATTCAAACTGGCCTTGGAAGAACAGGAAAGCTTTTTGCCCATCACTATGAAAACTGTACACCTGATATCATTATTTTAGGAAAAGCCTTAGGTGGTGCTTATTATCCTATTTCAGCTGTGGTTGGTAATGATGATGTGTTGGGTCTTTTTAAACCAGGAGATCACGGCTCAACATTTGGTGGCAACTCCTTAGCATGTGCTTTATCGCAAACTGCTTTAAACATTATTTTAGAAGAAAAGCTTTCAGAGCGCGCTTATGAGATGGGATTAAAGTTTCGGGAATCTTTAGCAAATTTACCCTCCAAAGTTGTCAAAGATGTGCGCGGTAAAGGGCTGCTTAATGCAATCGAAATTCAACAAAATGCTGGCAAAGGTCGTTTTTTTAGTGAACTTTTACAAGAAAGAGGGATTCTTGCAAAAGAAACTCACGATTTTACCGTCCGTTTTGCGCCTCCTTTAGTGATACAAGAATCGAGCATTGATTATGCAATCAACATCATTTGTGAGGTTTTTTCAAAGACTCAAGCAGAATGGGAGAAAACATAGTTTTTATCCCCAGGCAGAGTTGACTTAGACACATTTTCTTGATATGCTTTCTTGTGCTTACATTCGCGTCACATATGACGCAGCCAGCCAACAATCCCTTCTTTTATTTTATTCCTTCAACTTTTTCTTTGGAATCATTTAGCATGGTAGATGACAAAAATAACGATGACTTTGATAATGAGTCCCCTTCGGCTCGTAAACGTTCAACCAATAATTCAACAACCCGGCGCTATATTCGTAGGCCACCTGAAGAAAACACGCTTTTTAACGAAAATTCTTCAGCAGCACCTTCTTCACAAGGAGATAATGATAGCGAGAACATTTCTACGTACACACCCTCACGGCGTGTATTTACGAGATCAAAAGACCCTTCCAATACGGGAACATCTCAAAATCATAGCTCATCTTCCAATATGCCATTCACACGTTCGTCTCCTTATGGTATGAGTAATCCACCCCCTAACAGAATGGGGTCTCCACAAGCTTCAATGAACGCAGGAGGAGGTTCAACAGTGCATCCCGCATCACCAGCTATGCAACAACAAGCTTCGCAACAGGGTCAGTCGTCAAACAATCAATCGTACCGTTCTTTTCAGGGACACAACCACCCAGCAAATCAACAGTCACGAGGACATCATTCCGCATCAAGACGCTCTGATTTGCCTCGCCCTTCTCAAGGAGGAGCAGAAGAAAAAGAACCAGAATTCAATTCAGAAGTTCCTGTTATGAATCTAAAAGAGCTGAAAGAAAAACACATCAGTGATTTGGTTCATATGGCAAAAGAGATGGGAATTGATGGCGCAGCAAATTTAAGAAAACAAGATCTCGTTTTCTCACTTCTTGAAGCACAAGCAGTGCGCAATGGAGTTGTATACTCTGAAGGTGTTCTGGAAACATTACCTGATGGTTTTGGCTTTTTAAGAGCTCCTGACTACAATTATTTGCCTGGGCCTGATGACATTTATGTCTCACCTTCACAAATTCGTCGCTTTAATTTACGTACCGGCGATACAGTATCAGGACAAATTCGTCCACCAAAAGATAACGAACGTTACTTTGCACTATTAAAAGTAGAATCTGTAAATGGAGAAACTCCTGATTTTACAGGAGAGAAAATACTATTTGATAACTTAACAACCATTCACCCAGATTTTAGATTTAAACTCGAAAACGATCCGCAAATTTATAGCACACGTTTAATTGACTTATTTGCGCCAATCGGAAAAGGGCAAAGAGCTCTTATTGTGGCACCTCCTAAAACAGGTAAAACAATTTTATTGCAAAACATTGCAAACTCTATTGCACAAAATCACCCAGAAGCTGTGCTTATTGTTTTACTTATTGATGAACGCCCCGAAGAAGTGACAGACATGGAACGCTCAGTGCGTGGCGAAGTTGTGAGCAGTACATTTGATGAGCCTGCGCAACGCCATGTTCAAGTTGCAGAAATGGTCATCGAAAAAGCAAAACGTCTTGTCGAACACAAAAAAGATGTGGTTATTCTGCTTGACTCCATTACACGTCTGGCGCGCGCATACAACAGCGTTGTTCCGCCAAGTGGTAAAATTTTAACTGGTGGTGTGGATGCCAACGCGCTTCACAAACCAAAAAGATTTTTTGGTGCAGCACGTAACGTCGAAGAAGGCGGTAGCTTAACAATCATTGCAACCGCATTGATTGATACAGGCAGCCGTATGGATGAAGTGATTTTTGAAGAGTTCAAAGGTACAGGTAACATGGAACTTGTGCTCGATCGCCGTTTGGCAGAACGCAGAGTCTTTCCAGCAATTGATATTAATAAGAGTGCAACACGCAGAGAAGATCTCTTACTCGGCAGAGAAACTCTCAATCGTTTGTGGGTACTGCGTAAGGTGCTTCACCCTATGTCGCCTATTGAATCGATGGAGTTCTTACTACAACGTTTTGAGCGCTCAGAAACCAATGATGAGTTTTTAAGCAGCATGAACGGTTAAAACGCCATTGTTGTCATTTGCAACAAAAAAAGGAGTTTGCTCTTTTGTAGCAGACTTCTTTTTTTATTTTGGGTTTTCTTAGGTATGGTTAAATTTCTTTTTATTTTAATGAAAAAATAAAACTTAAGATGACAAAAATAAAAAATGATTATAAAAACAACTGCTACTTTAATAAATTTAAATACAACAACAGAATTAGCTTAAAAATAAAATTAATAATTTATTAATTTAAAATATATTACATTTTAAAAAACAAAGATTACCAATAAATATAAAATGATTACCAATAATATTTAACAACCTTTTTCTTGACAAAAAAAAAAAATAATTTTTGCGAGCATTAAATAATTAATGCAAAATAATTTTTGTTTTTTTTGAAAGGTGTAATCTAATGAAAAGATTTATCCCATTATGTACTATTTTTGTAAGTTTTTCCTCATTTGCAAATGACCACTCACCAATAACTCATGAAAAACTTGCTTTCGCTGCAGAAGAATTTAATAAAGAAATTTCTCAAAATCTTTCGTTAAATTTAACCCAAACAGTTTGTGGAACCATCGGCTGCAAATCTGAAATTACAAAAAACAACGCAATCTTAAGCGATGTTGTTTTTTCGGGTGAAATCAATAATTCTACAAATGTATCCAAAATAAATATTGATGTTACAAATAGATTTGATTATACATCAAATACTTTGAGCTATGTTTGTTTATCAAATAATGAATGTAAGTTTTATGGGCCAGAAGAAATTCAAAAAGCAAATTTTGCATTTGAAAATGGATCTTTTTTAAAAGAACGCTCAAAAAGAAGTCCAAATTGGACGAAGATTTTTACAGACCCAGAAAATTGGAGAAAAACAGGTGTTTATGTAGCCAGCGGACTTGGGACCACCTATATAAGCGATGGATTTAGCCATCTGAGAAGAGGTCTTGAAAACGGTCTTCAAAGCGCTGCTTCAGGTATTGGAAGTGCTGCTTCAAACACATGGAATGCCTATACAAATTACCATATAAACCGCGCGCAAGGTCATGGTATTATGAAAGGCGATGGTGGATGGATAACAGAAAACACAGAATTAAATAATC
>QOVW01000007.1 GCA_003339605.1 Spirobacillus cienkowskii
ACTGCAGCATATCCTGTTTTCAATATTCATCAATTTCCGTATAAATATTTATTTTTGGTTATCTATGTTGCCAACAAACTTAGTGGACGGCGTATAATTTAAATTATTTATTGTATTTAGTCTTTCCAACAAGATATTTTTTATTTTATGATTTTGAGACAAACTTTATTTTGGGATTTTTAATTCCTATTATGTTTTTATTATATTGTTTCTTAAAAATAGAATTTATCAAAGAACATTGCTTTGAAATTTTTGTTATATTTTTTGAGGCGATTAAAAAAGTAATAAAATGTTATTAGGTGGTAGCGCTTAATAATTAATAAGGAATTGGTTTATCTGGCAATGGATGAAAATGGATTGTTTTTCTATCACCCCAGTAAAAATCGGCACCTAGCGCAAGTTTTTGAAACACTTCTATCGCTTCTTTTTTGGATTCAAAGTCAACATATGCTTCGCGGTATTCACCAACTCTTAAATTGGTATATTTAATAATAACTCTATATTTTCCATTATGTAAAATCATAATATCGACCCAATTTGCACTAAATCCTTTTGCATAAGCATTTGTGCAACAAAGAGAAAGTAACGTAATAAAGAATTTTAGAAAAATTTTTTTTAGCATAAAAAAACTCCCAATATTTATATCGGGAGTTTTGTGATAAAACTATAACAGTATAACATATTAATTATACAGAATTTTTATAACACCCAAGGACGAGTGCCTTCGTTTGAAGGGGTTTTGCCAATAGCGTCTTTACGGCTTAGTTTGATGCGCCCAGTTCTATCGAGCTCAATCACTTTTACCATCACTTCATCACCTTCTTTAACAACTTCTTCAGTTTTTTGAATACGTGTTGCAGCAAGTTGCGAAATGTGAACAAGTCCTTCTACGCCTGGTTTAATTTCTACAAACGCGCCAAAATCCGCTGTTTTCTTAACAATACCAAGATAAATTTCTCCAATTTCTGGATCGGTGGTTAAGTAATTAACCATTCTTTTTGCCTTAGCTGCAGAATTGCCATCTGTTGACGCAATACTAACAATGCCTTCATCATTGACTTCTAATTTACAACCTGTGTCAGCGACTATTTTTTTAATGTTTTTACCGCCAGGGCCAATAAGATCACGCACTCTTTCTGGCTTAATTTTAATTTGTTCAATGCGAGGTGCGAGTTGGCTTAGGTTATTTGGTTTAGAAATAGCATGTAGCATATTGTCAAGAATAAGGTTACGACCCTCTTTGGCTTGAGCAAGAGCTTTTTCAAGTATTTCCATAGAAATACCAGAAATTTTGATATCCATTTGCATTGCGGTAATTCCATTTTTACCACCAGCAACTTTAAAGTCCATATCTCCTAGGTGATCTTCGTCGCCTAAAATATCAGAAAGAACAGCATATTCTTTGCCTTCAAGGATAAGTCCCATTGCAATTCCGGCAATAGGTTCTTTTAGTGGCACACCAGCGTCGAGCATTGCGAGCGTCCCAGAGCATACAGATGCCATGGAGCTTGATCCGTTACTTTCTGTAATTTCGGAGACCATTCTAATTGAGTATGGAAAACGATTTTTAGGCGGTAAAGTGGCTTTCAGTGCGCGTTCAGCAAGATTGCCGTGGCCAACTTCTCTGCGGGCTGGGCTGCCTAAACGTTTGACTTCTCCTACAGAATAACCTGGCATGTTGTAATGTAACATAAAGGTTTTTTCTTCTAGGACATTCACAATAGATTCGCTTCTTTGCGCGTCTTCGTTGGTTCCTAATGTCACAACGCCAAGCGATTGTGTTTCGCCACGAGTAAATAGAGCAGAACCGTGAGTTCTTTTTAAAACACTAACTTGGCAATTGATGTTGCGAATATCTGTTGTTGAGCGTCCATCAACTCTTTTGTTATCTTTAATAATACTATTGCGCAGGGTTTTGTATTCTTGCATTTCAAACAAGTAGCTAAACGCTTTTGCTGCTGCAGCATCATTTTCTGGAACAAGATCTGCTTTTGCTTCTTGCTTAATGGTATCAATTGCTTTTTTTCGTTCGGCTTTGGCGCTGATGTTGTAAGCGTCCCGTAATGATTTCGCGTACTTTTTAGTTAACGTATTTTTAATTTCTGCGTTTTCTGGTAATTCTTTAATTTGGCGTTTTTCTTTGCCACAAATAGAACGAATTTCTTCTTGAAGGGCGCAAAGTTTTTTAATTTCTTTATGGCCTGTTTCGATAGCTTCAAGAATTTGCGCTTCTGTTAAAAAGTTTGCAGCAGCTTCAACCATAAGAATGGCATCTTTGGTGCCTGCAACGACCAAATCGAGTTGGCTTGAAGCAAGCTCTGCTTCTGAAGGATTAATAATAAATTTATCGTCTTTGTAGCCCACTCTGACGCCTGCAACAGGGCCTGCAAAAGGAATATCAGAGAGATGCAATGCGCAACTTGCTCCAAGGATGGCAAGTGGGGCTGGAGAAATTTTGGGATCAAAAGAAACAACTGTTGCAATAACTTGAGTTTCTACCAAATATGTCTCTGGAAAGAGAGGACGGATAGGTCTATCAATAAGGCGGCTTATCAAAATTTCGCGATCAGACGGTCTGGTTTCTCTTTTTATATAACCACCTGGAATACGGCCGGCTGAATAAAATTTTTCTATGTAGTCAACAGATAAAGGAAAAAAAGAAGCAGATTCTAAAGCTTCTTTTGCAGACGTGGCAGCGACAAGTATTTGTGTTCCGCCACAAGTCACCAAAACCGAGCCTCCGGCTTGGCGAGCGATGCGTCCTGTTTCTATGGTAATTTGTTCATCGCCAATCCGAATAGATTTTTCTATAGTATTAAACATGAAATAACCTTAAAAAAACTAAATAATCCTATCAAAAATCGGGAGTTTGTAGGATTATTTTATTACTATTTATCCTCACGGCCAATCCGAGAGTCCCAGCGCACCATGCGCCAGCTTGAGTGTGTCCCGTTCGTCAGGTGAGTATGCTAACAGATATTGCAAATAATAAAAAGCACTACTTTAAATTAGGTTGAATCTTGATGTAATTGATGTTTTAAACATTGCCGATGACTTGTGATTTGTGCTTGTGTTCATAAATTTTTTTGGAGCTATTATTTATGACTTTTTATAAAGTTTTACATTATCCTCATGTCCTTTTGCGTAAAAAAGGAACCCCAGTTGAAAAATTTACCGACTCACTCCGAGAATTTTTAAAAAATTTTATTGCAACAATGTATGAGTTTGATGGAGGCGGACTTGCTGCACCACAAGTTGGTGTTGCGAAAAGAATTTTTGTAGTTGATTTTAAGACTGCATTTGAAAGCGAAAGCTTTGAGTATAAAGAAGGTTGTTTTAAAGTTTTTAATAGTGAAAATAAAGAAATTCCAGCTCAGTTTCCAATGGTTTTTATTAACCCTGTTTTGGTAGAAATGTCAGAACCTGTAAAAGTTGGCTGGGAGGGATGTTTATCGTTTCCAAATGTTGAGGCTCATAATATTGATAGATTTTTAAATGTAGAGATTCATGCCCAAAACGAATTTGGTGAAAAATTTTCTGTTAAATCTTCACACCTTTACGCTAGCGTCTGTTTTCAGCACGAATATGATCATCTAGATGGAATCATGCTTGTTGATAGATGGAATAAAAACAGCTTTTCTGAATCTGATGTGATTGCAGACATTAAAGACTTTATTAACGATCCTAGTGAAAGAAAAAGAATGAAAAAAATTAAAGTAACAGAGGCGAGTCGTATTAAATTTGATTTTCTTTAATACATGTTCTGATATTTTTTTAAATGTAGCAGATATTCTACAATATTTTCTTTTGCGAGTTGTGGTATATAGTTGAATTTTGGCATTTCTGAATTTGGTATTCCTTCATTTATTGTTTTAAATAAAAGATCTTTTTCAAATCCGTTAATATATTTTGCACTTGGCGAAAGAAAATTTGGTATTCTTTTTTTTAAATTAACAGATAATGGTCCGTTTCCTTTGCCTGTGGGGCCATGACATGAAGCGCAATACTCTATAAAGTAACCGCGTCCTGATTGTTCGCTCTCTGAGTAATTAAATTTAGCTAGCTCTTTTGGGCTTAGAGCCCAAGGTGCAGGTTGGTTATTAAATAATGATCCAACTGGGTTTTTATCAAAAAAAGCAGGAATAATCATAACGCCAACCACTATCAAGATAAAAAGTAATCCTATTGAAATGCCAATAATTTTCATGGGCAGCGGTTTGCTATTTTTACTATTACGGGTGTTCTTTGGCATAGTTCTCTCGTAGTGAAGTATTTACATATTTTGCACTAAGCCTTTTCTTTTAACCACAAAAAACTGCAAAATCAAATTTGTCATGTTATGGTTTGGTTCTGGCGGTATTTTAACCGTAATTTTATAAATTTATGAGTAGATTTGCTTTGGAGAAATTAATGTTATTTATAAATAAGTGTAAATATCAATCTAAAAAATCTGTGACAAAGTTATTAATGCTGAGTGCTTTACCATGTGCTTTGACATCAATGACGTCTTCTGCTGCGACATCTTTAATGGTGAGTGGACATGCTGGATTTGTTGGTGAATGGAGCAGGAATAACCCTCCAAATGCAATGTCTTTTTCTGCACTAAGAGTGCCCCTTGGCCTTACTCTTGAAGCTCGTCCAACAGATAATTTTTCTTTATTTCTTGGTTTTGAATATGCTTATAATAATTATCCAGGACCGAGTGTTTTTTTAGGACAAACAACAGCAACATCATCAAATAAACCAAATGCAAATGCAAATGACAATGGCCTAAATTATCCCTTGCCATTTGCAAATACTGTTGGTGCATCCAATCCTTACTCACAAAGAGTTGATGCATTATTTATTAGCCAAGCTTATTTTTCTTATCAAACTTCTTTAGGACTAATTAGAGCTGGTAGAATGCCACGTCATTGGGGTCTAGGAATTTGGAAAAATGCTGAGTGGACGCCTTTTTCTGGTTTGCCTTCAACTTCTGATGCAGTTGCATTTACAGCAGACTTTAATTCGTTTGATGTAAATTTGTATTATGAAAAATACGCAGAAAGTGTTGGTGGTACTTCGATTGATGCAGAAGCGAATGCGTATACCGTTGAGGCAAAATTAAAATCTGATCCATCAGATGTGACAAGTTCTGGTGTTAGCCAAGAACTTGGTCTTTTGTATACTAAATTTAGCCATAACAAATCTAATACTGATTTAAATATTCTAGATGTTTATGCAAAATTTTACATATCAAAATTTTATCTTGGGGCTGAACTTCTTTATCCAACAGGAACTACACAAAGTCCTAATTATCGTTCATTAGGGGGCGCTGGGGAATGCAGCTCTTCAACTGGTCTTACTTGTAATAGTCAAAAAATATCTGCTTTTGCTTCTTTGTTAAAGGTTAAGTATCAATTTGATAGCGATAAATTTACTTCTATTGCTGCAACAGAAAAATCTCAAAATGTTCTTGGCACAGAAGAAAGAAAGATCTCAAATGTAGCGAGTTTAATGGCTGGATATGTAAGTGGAGGTAGTAATCAATTTGAATCTAGTATTGTTAGTAACTCTAATGAAATTAAAGCAATAAGTTTAAATTCAAATATTCAGCCTGCTATTTTGATGTTTAATAGTACCACTCCTGCAGTAAATGGAATGCCTGGCGGTATGTTAACAAATACTACATTTGTACGCTTAGACTATACTTATGAAAATCCTAATTATGGTTCGTTTTCTCCTGCCTTTATATGGGGAAAAATTAATAATTTAAATAATAATTATGCAACTTCATGCAATACTAGCTCACCTTCTATTGATTCGCCAATTAATGTCATGTGTGTTGGAAATAATAAAAACTTAGGTTTTGAGTTAGATTTCTCTTATCGTTATACAACGCTCGATAGAGTGACTTTTGGAATGGATGCTGCTTATTGGTATGTTGGCAAAGCATGGGAAGTTTACAATCAAGCATTAAATACAAGTAGTTTTGCCTTAAGAGCCTCTGTTTCAACTCAATTTTAAGTTTTTTTACCACAGTACAATAAACGTTTCAGGGTCAAATTTTTTGCCGCTCATTTCTATTTCATAATGAACATGAGGGCCCGTACTGTGCCCTGTGTTACCTACTGCAGCAATAATGTCACCTTTTTTAACTTTGCTACCTACTTTTACATAAATTTCACTGGTATGTGCATAGCGAGTGATCATTTTTTTCTCATGAATAATTTCAATAAATTTACCATAATCGTCTGTTTGCGTAACTCTATATACAACACCATTTGCGGTTGCAAAAATTGGTGAGCCATGACGTGCGGCAATGTCTAAACCAAAATGTATTCTGCCTTTTCCTCCAAATGGGCTTGGTCTCCAGCCAAATGTTGAGGTTAAGCGACCACGAACAGGTGCGATATCTGGAATATTTTGTAATTTAAGCGCTGCTTTTTGTGCTTCAACTAAGAATTTTTTAAGATCATTCAATTGTTTTGAAGTTTTTATTTCAGAGTCTTGAGTGATTTCAAATAAAGATTTTAATTCTAAATTTTCGTGTTTTAGAGTTGTAATTTTGTTTGAAAGTTCATATTCGTCTTTAGTTAATGGTCCTATGCCATTTTCTGACGAATTCATATTAGAGTTATTTGATGTTTCTTTGTGGTTTTTTCCGTGCTTTCTGTCGTCAGTGCGTGTAGTCACTTTTTTAATTTTATCAGAATAATATTTAACTTGATTCATTGTTTCTTGAATATTTCTAATTTTATTATTTAAAGCTTCAACTTCACTTTGTAAACCTAGGCTTTCGTCGCGAATATATTCGAGCTCTCTTGCAGATTGATTGGTAATATAAAATCCAATACTCATTGCAATGGCTATTGTTATGATTGCACTACCAAAAAAAATGATAAGCGGCGGAAAAAAACTAGGTATTTTAAATATGTGTGTCTTACCTGTTTTTTTAGAAATAAATACAACCGTATGATATTCTAGTAATTTTTTTAAAAATTTGTTTTTAAATTTAGAATTTTTGTCTTGATTTAAGGACACCTTAAACAGCCTCCAAGCGAGGTACACATACCCTTGTCTTAGAGGTTATCGGTTAATTATAATGCATTTAAATGGTAAATTTTTGCAGTGTTATCAATACGATGGGATTTTTTTGTGGCCTGGCCGGCGCGATTCGAACACGCGACCATCGGATTAGAAATCCGATGCTCTATCCAGCTGAGCTACGGCCAGAACACACGGTTATTTGGTTAGCATAACTCAAATGCGTTTGTAAAGCTTTTCGCCATCTATCATTTGCTAATTATTTTTATCTATTCATCTTTAACGGCGGTGTGTCATAAGAATATCCAAAAAATTTAAAGTTCAATGAAACTACATAAGTAGCAAAATTTTCGGGAATACCAAAAGCCTTATTGCGTGCAAAGCTAATGTCTAAACAATTTTGTAAGTTATAAAAGGTAATGTTTTGCGATGATGCATAGCCCCTGCCATTTGATAGATTTGTGGTTGGATCTACTGTGGGATCTGTATTTTTTGACCACTGATAACCAAGTTTTATCCAATTCTTGGGTGAGTAAAAAGCGCTGGCAACTTGTTGAGTTTTTTTAATAAAGCTGTTGGAGTTTTGTTCTAAGGGATTTGCGACGTAATCATTGTTTTGCGTATAAGAGAGTGAAAGCCCATAAGGCAAATCAGCATTAAACGTCATTTCAAGTGAATTCAAACGATTGTAATATTGGTTGTATGATGTTTTAAAATTGGCTTTAAAAGGAAAAATTGGAACTAAATTAAACGTCGCTGAGCTTAAAATATCTGTATATTTTTGAGAGGGAGTTGCTGCTATGTTTGGGCCTGCATTTTTATTTATTTCGGCAGCGGTTTTATCAGCTAAAATATTATAGCCAGTTGATATTGAAATAGAAAGAGGTGTCATGTTCCAGGCTATTTTTCTTTTAAAATAATTACCTGATGGCCAGGAATAATTTTGTTTAAATTCATTTGCATTAACAACAGAAAAAAAGTTTTCTAATTCTTTTTTAGCCCATAAATCAAAAACTTTTGCAGCATCATTTTCTGAAGAAAATTCAAAAATATGTTTTGAATCAATTTCAACATCTAAATGATATTCTTTTAAGCTGTCATTAAAAAAATTTAAGTTTGCAACTTCTGGTTCTGTAGAATCTGTCAAGCGCGAAATAGGTTCATCAGATTCTTCGTAAATGTCTTTTTCAATTGTCCAATATGTTGTTGCACCAACTTCAACTGTTGCAATACTATAAGCGTTATCGCTGGCGTACCATAACTGATAAGTATTTGGCAAATTTGAGCTCTGAAAAACTTCTGGAATATAATTTAAATTAATAAATGGGACAAAGTGTTGAGTGATGATCCCTAGGGGGGTGATATTTTTTAAACTTGCATACATCGGGATATCAAGATGCGCTTTATGTTGGGAATAAGCTAAATATGGCTGAGTTTTACCAAACGGATATGCATCAGGAAAAAAGTATTGAGTTGTAACCGCTGACGACGAGATATATGCATTGAGATAGTCGTTAACTGGAAATGGTAATAAAATATTTGCAGTATTTGAAATTCGATACCCCTGGACATACGGATCATTTGGGTTTTTAGGGCCATTAGGAGAAAAAATTCCGGTTTGAGAGGTGTCAGGAACTTGAGGCGAAAATATATTTTGTGATGATGGAATAAAATTTTGCTGATTAAATCTGAATATATTTTCCCAAGATGTATTGTTACTAAAAACAAACGGTGTATTAAAGTATCTATAAGGTAAAAAATTTAATTCAATTAAAGGAAGTCGATTTGGAGTATTTTTATTAGATGTCGCAAATAAATCAAGTGCACCTTGACCTCTTACAGAAAATATAAAATTATCTCCATAAAATTCCATGTTGGCTTCTTGATTTAAAAATCTTTTTGAAGCTGTTGAAGTATCTCCATAAACTGTTGCTTTAGGTGTTACGTTAGAATTATTAGAAGAATAGTCAGAAATGTAAGTGTTATCGCTTACAAATTGAGTATTAGATTTAATAGACCAACGATCAAGAACGGGAATATTAATGGAGTTACTTAAATACCATCTATTTTTTAAGTTTGTACCTTTAAAACTATTTAGCATTGAAATTAATGCTTGATCAGATGTGGTCGAAAGTTTTTGTTCTATATTTGAATTATTTATTTCCCAATTTTTTGAATACTGTCTATCTTGAGTAAATTTAGTATCCATTTTTAATTGACTATTTTCTTTTATTAGAAATCTAAATTCACCATTAATTTGTGAGCCTCTATGAGAAAAATATTCATATGTAATAGTACTATCTGCATGTGGTCCTAAAGTAATAAAATAAGGTATGCTTACTTCAGTTCCTGCGTTATTGCTAATGTAAGAACTTGGAGTTAAAAAACCAGATTCTCTTTGAGTTTTAATTGGAAATTTAAGCCATGGTGAATAAAAAACAGGAATTGATAAAATATCTAAAGTAACATCGTGTAGTGTTAAATATTTATCTTTTTCAATAACAGAATTTTGAGAGCTAAAACTATAAAGAGCAGGTTCTTTAAATTGACTACATTGACAGCT
This sequence comes from Spirobacillus cienkowskii, assembly GCA_003339605.1. GTDB lineage: Bacteria > Bdellovibrionota_B > Oligoflexia > Silvanigrellales > Silvanigrellaceae > Silvanigrella > Silvanigrella cienkowskii. The sequence continues at coordinate 9,590 of QOVW01000007.1, forward strand.
TGTGACTATAGAATTATTTAATATTAAAATGTTGTTGTTTTTTTGTATAATTTCAGATGCAGAAAGCCTAATATATCCTTTTAAATTTGAAAAATTCATAAGTTCATTAACTGTGTTAGAATTTTCCTGACTAAATTTTTTAACAGCAGTTCTTCTGTTTAATATCTTGTCACGCTCTTTATCTGGTAAGGCAGCTAAAATCGCATTTGGTTGAAACTGAGTCCGAGTTAGCCTGGCAAGTAGCCTGCTGTATTTTTTGGTTAGTTCAATTTTTTTAGATTCGTATTTTTCAGGTTCTAATAAATCTAAGTTTTTTACTCTTGTGTATTCGTTTCTTAAATTTTTTAATTCATTTTCAATTTCTTTAGCTCTTAATTTTTTTGCTTGTTCAAAAGCAATTTCTGCTTTTGTTATTCCAGTTTTTTCTGTTAAATAATCAGTTTCTATAGTAGATGTGTCTGAATAAATTTCTGCATTATGCATTTTAATTTGATTATGAATTAAATCAAAAGTAATTCTAGAAGCAGTTGCTTTTTGATTTTTATTTATTAAATTGATATTTCCTTCTGCAGAAATTAATCCAATATCTTTTTTTATAATAATTTTATTAGAGGATAAATAAGTATCTCCAATAAGTATTTCTGCACTATTTTTTAGAATTATTGAATTATTTTCTTTGTTAATTTCTATATCATTTGCATCATAAAAAAGAATGCTAGAAAGAAGGAGGTTGTTTTTACTTTGACAATAAATTTTTTGATTAAAAAGAATAAAATTTGTAATTAAAAAAAAATAAAGGCTTAATGTTTTAAAATTGAGAAATATGTTATTCACTCATATCCTCGAATACATTTAAATTAAAGCGTTCCATAACTAATCCAATAAAAGCTATTGATCCAGTTATTACTAATGGCAATTCAAAACTTAAGTTCATACCTGTTTCCAATGCGAGTTCAAAATTTTCAATATCATGTGAAATACAATTACCTATATTTTCTTTATAAAATTTTGCCAACTCAGAAGATTTTTCACTCCGTAAAATAGGTACTTCAGTGAAAATAATTGCTGAAATTTTTTCAAAAGGCAAAAGTAATAAAGTTTTTTTCCAGTCTTTATCCTTAAGGCTGCAAAATATTAACACAAATTTTTTACTAGAAAAAGAAGATAAATTGTAAGCATTTAAAAAGTACTTAAAACCATCAGAGTTATGCGAAGCATCAAAAATCACGTTTCTTCCGCAAATTTGTCTAACATCAAAACGTCCAGGCCAAAAAGTTTTTTGTATTCCTTTTTTGACTTTATCGATGTTGATTTCAATTTGTAGATCTTTGAATAGGTATTGTATTGAATTAAGTGCAGTTATTAAATTGGGCAAATTAATTTTTGGAAAAACAAAATCATTAGATGTACTAAAATATTTAACTATTTCTGTTAAATTTTCATTTAGGGTGCTGTTCGAGCAAAAAACTGGACTGCTGCCAATAATTTTTGCAGTATGTTTTATTCCTTGAACAGCTTCATCAGCAATATCTCCAATTATTAAGTGCTTATTTCTCCGAGAGATAAATGCTTTGTCACAAGCTATTTTAAATAAAGAATCTCCTAAAAATTCGGTGTGTTCTAAACTAATGCTGGTTATCACACTCAGTAATGGAGAAATGCTGTTTGTACTATCAAAGTGTCCTCCTAATCCAACTTCACAGACTAAAAAATCAATTTTTTCTTTATAAAAGACTACAAAAGCAGTTGCTGTAATAAGTTCAAAAAAAGATGCGTCTGGTAGCAGACATTTAGAGAGACGATCAACTATTTTAAGATAATTTTCTAATTTTGTTTCGCTTATTGGTATTCCGTTTATTCTAATTCTTTCATTTGGATGAATTAGATGTGGTGATGTATAAAGACCAGTTACTAAGCCATGTTCACGAATAATAGACTCAATAAATGCGCATGTTGTGCCTTTACCATTGCTTCCGCCAACTAAGACTGCTGGCATACGCAAAACTTTATCATCTAAAATTCGGCTCAAAAGCCATTGTAATCGATGCGATCCAGGGATGATATTCCCTCGAGTTCTATCGAAGTAAGGTGCCATTGTTGATTTAACTGTTTTAGGTCGAGATTGAGGGAGTTTATATTTCATGATCATGAGAACACAATGGCTTATCCTTAACGGGAGTGCTTAAAATATTTAAAGTTCTATAAATAATTTCTCTCATTTCTGATCGTTTAATGATTCTGTCAATAACCCCATGTTCAAAACAAAATTCTGCTGTTTGAAAATCATCAGGAAGTTTTTGACGGATGATATTTTCAATCACGCGTCTTCCAGCAAAACCAATTGTTGCTTTGGGCTCTGCATAATTGACATCGCCTAGCATTGCAAAACTTGCTGCGACGCCACCAGTTGTTGGATCACATAGCACACTAATAAATGGAAGTTGTGCTTCTTTATGAAGTGCAATTGCTGCAGAAGTTTTGGCCATTTGCATTAATGAAATAAGTCCTTCATGCATTCGTGCACCGCCGCTGCTACTAATTAAGATAACAGGCAAATTAAGCTTACGAGCTCTTGAAAAGAGTCTATAAATTCTTTCACCTACAACAGAACCCATGCTTCCGCCCATCCAAAAAAAATCAAGGACTCCTATACCAACAGGCAAATTGTTGATAAGTCCTGCACCAGTTACAATTGCATCATATTTTTTGGTTTTTTTAGCCATACTAGAAAGCTTATCTGCATAAGATCTTCCATCATCAAAATTAAGCGGATTTGTGCTACATAAAGCATGATCCCATTCATAAAATGTATTACTATCCAAAAGCAGTTCGATACGCTGTTCTGCAGGGAGTCTGTGATGATAATTACATGTTGGGCATACTAATTGATTTTCTTCGAGATCGGAAATGAGAATAATTTCAGAGCAGGAAGGGCATTTTTCCCAAACACCGCTTGGCAATGATTTTTTTTCAGAAACGTCTTGTAGCTTTGCTGGTTCGCGTGATAGCCATCCCATTACAGTTACCTCCTCGGCAGATTACAGTGGGTAGTCAATAACAAAGAGTAAGCAAATGGTCAAAAGCTGCCGACTCTTATTGGTGATAAATGTTATCATAAAAAAATACTAAGTTTCCTAAGCTTGCCTCGAGAGGAAAGTTTATTGTGTTTAAATTTATAAAAAGAATGCTAATTTTTTTAATAGTTTCATTCTTTTCTATTAATATAGTAATTTTTTTCATTTTAAATAGTCAGATAATTCAGCATACAATTGTTCAGTATCTTAATGAAAATTATTTAAAAAATCAAAAACTAGAACTAAAACTTGGATCGTTAAACGTAAATTTTTTTGATTCATCATTAAATATAAATGATGTGTTAATAATTGATAAATCAAATAATTTATCTGCAACTGAACCTTTTATAAAATTCGATAAAATATCAATATATTTTGATATTTTATCATCTTATGTGAACAGAATTCCTGTTGTCAATAAGGTATCTTTGGGTGGTGGAGGAATAAAGGCTTTATATAATGAAAAGAATAATTTAATTTTACCCGAATTTTTATTAAATATTTTAAATAAAGAAGATGATACAGAAGTTAATATTCAAGAAATTTTGTCTGATGTATACAAAACTTTAAATTTTCAAACAGAGTTAGTAAATTTTAATATAAATTTAGGTGATGAAAACTCAAAAAATTATCAAAAAATATCTATTAATAAAATTTTTATAAATAAAGATAAAAATTTTAAAGAAAATAATATTTTTAAAATTAATTTGTCAATAGGGAATTCTATTCTTGTATTTCCTTTTCATTCACAAGCGACTTCAATATCATCTATAAATTTAAATGGAAATGTTGCAACAAATGGAGATGTTTCTTTTAAAAATTTTGAAATATTGAGCAATCTTTTCCAACTCAAATCAGAAATACAGGGACTTTTAGCAAAAAAAATTGAAGATTCTTCTTATATTTTAAATGTAAAACAACTTGATGTCAATTCAAGAGATGTATTTCAACTTTTAGATATGAAAGCAAGTGGAAGAGCGATTTTATCGGGATTTGCAGTGTCTGGCAAAAAAATTACAGATGAACCAGTATTTAATGGTTCAGTATCATGGAAAAACTTTATTTTAGAGGATTTTAATATATATTCTGGTACAGCTCAGTTGGTTTTTAAAGATTCAACAATTGACTACAGCAACGCAGTAATTCATTCTAATAAATCCGGAATAATTAAGGCAAAAGGAAAGTTTCAATTATTTAAGGATTTTTACTTCGAAAATACTGCTGACATTGAGAAATTTAAATTTTCAGAATTATTAAATGGGTTAGGAGAAGTTTCTTATACGCCAATAGATTTTTTAATAAATTCAAAGTCTCTAACCGTTAATGGCAATATTTTTAGTAAAAATCCTAAGAAAATTTTTGATCTTTATATTAAAGGAACTGGGGCTGCTGAAAGCTTATTTGTTACAGAATTTAAAGATCAAAATGCTCGTAAGCCTTTACCAAATTTGAGTTTTAATCTTAATATGGAAGCCAATGCGCTTAGCTTGATTTTTGATAAAAGTAATCTTGTAATAAATGATAGTAAAAAAAATAATTTAGGAAATATCCAAATTTTAAATGGATTAATTGACTTAACTCCTGTTAAAGGAGTTGGAGCTGATTTTAAACTTAATGGAACTAATATTTCTTTAAGTTCAATTGACTATTTTTTAAAGCAAAATACTTATGGCTTAGCTAGTTTTAAAGGAGAGCTAAAAGTAAAGCCTGGATCATCAGATGTTGTTTTTACATCCGATGCTCATATATATGAAGGTGACATTGTTGGAATTAAGTTTCAAGAATACAAAGGCGTTTTTGGAATTAATTCTAAAATGTTTTGGTTAAAAAATGCTGTTGCAACCTTAAGTAATTTTAGAAACAATAAAATAGTTTCTGTATTTATAAATGAAGTAAATTCTAGTTTTTTAGATTTTAAAACAAAGATTAATTTATCTTCGCAACAGACTTATTTTGATGTATTAGCTTATTCTTTTTCTAGTTTTTTACCTCCTGAGTTACAAAATTTAAAAGGAGAATCTAACAAATTATTATTAGAATTAGAGGGCATTCTTTTCGATCCTTCTTCTTGGAATTTAAAATTTACAACTAATGCGAATCAATTTGAAATTGTAAATAGCTTAATTAAAAACGTTAATATTTCCTTAAATTGTTCTTTGGGTATTTGTACTAATTCTGCTGTATCACTATTTGATATTATGTCTAAAGATGAACCTGCTTCTGGTGAAGATTCTTCTTTTATTTTATTTGAAATACAAAAATTGTCATTTGAGTATGCATTATTTAGAGCAAAAGTTAATAAATTGCCACTTAGTGTTTTTTCTGGAATTCGAGAAAATAAATTTAGTGGTACTTTTAGCTCAAATATTCAACTTTCAGGAAAATGGAATAACTTGTTTGGTGTAGTTTCTGCTAGTGGTTATAATGTTAAATATCAAGATTATAATTTAGGAAATTTTTCTTTAAATATTTTTCCTAATGAAAATAAAAAAATTCGTGTTAGTTTGAATTCTTTTAATAATCAGGTTATTTTAACTTATCTTACTCCCCTAAATTTTGATGGAAACTCTTTTTTAAGCGTTGATATGAAGAATTTTGATCCAACAATATTTTTAGGTAATCAAACTCGTTCTGAAAACTCTTTATTTTCACAGGTTAATGCTAAATTTCAATTAAATGGGGACTCGCCATTTGGATCTGAAAAAAATAAAAACTGGGTTAAAACATGGGAGGGTTCTGGCTTAATAGAAACTATTAATTTTCAAATTGGAAAAATTATTTTTGCATTAAACCGTAAAAGTGAGCTTTCATTTAATGGAGATAATTTTAACGTTAATGAATTAAACTTTAATAGTGAGTTTGGAAAAATTGAAGTTTCAAAATTTTCTTATAGAATTTCAGATAAAAAAATTAATACCAATATATTTCTAGATTATTATTTAAATAAATTAGAACAAGTTTCAGATATTTTTTCTACTTCTGAAGGAACTTTAAGGGGACGAGTAAAAATTGATGGTACTTTAGATCGACTTAAAACTTCTGGAAGTTTAAATTTACAGGCAGATTCTCTCTCTCTTAAAAGCTTTCAGCCATCTTTTAAAAATTTAAGTGGTAAAATTGTTTTTAGAGATAATAAGTTAGAACTTCAGGATTTTCATGCAGAAAAAGGTGCAGGAGATGTTAGCATAGTTGGGAGTGTTGATTTAGACTCATTAATTGATAGCGATAATAACAACTCTTCGATACTATTTAGACTTTCTGCAAGAAATACAGATTTAAAATTGCAAATTCCAGTTTTTCAAAATGTTGATACAAATTTTAATGCTAATATATCAATTTCTGGTAATCAAAGACCTTACTTAATTAATGGTGATATTATTGTTAACAAGTTGAGAATTTTTAAAGATATAGCATGTAATGAAATTGCAAATGAATTTATTTCTCAAAGTAATCTTAGTACACCACCAGCTACCAACTTAAAGCCTTTTGCAAACTTAAATGTAAATTTGCAAGCTTTAAGTTCATTAACTTTACAAACACAATGTGTCAGAGGTAAATTTTCAAGTAATCCAAGTATATTAATAGCGGGAGATACAGATAATCCTATTTTGGTAGGTAGTTTATCCTCGGAAGTCGCTAGTCTTTTTTTATTGAAAACGCGATTTGATGTCAAAAAAGCAGATTTTAATTTTATTGAGTTGCAAAAGTATGATCCTAATGTAGATATTCAATTGGAATCAAGGGTCTCAAATTATACAGTTTTTGTTAATTTGCTTGGCAAATTGAGTACTTCTCGACTTGGTCTAGCGATACAACCGTCAACGTTGCCAAATGGTGATAGAATCACTGATGGAGATATTATCTCTATAATTTCAACAGGTCAAATTCCTTTACAAAGTTCTAGTGCAAATTTGCTTTCTGCATCAACAAGCATGTATTCCTTTTTTGGTGGTAGTCAAATTACACAGCTTGGATTTTTGAATAATACATTAAGTACAGTAACAGGAGGACTTGTAGATAATGTGAGTATCATTCCTACATCTCAAAATGGGCAATTGAGCTGGAGAGCAACTGTAAGCCGTTCATTATCGGAACGTTTAAACTTAGGGGTTAGTTATCAGGGGGAGTCGGGTGATGTGGGCTCTACTTCTTCAGCTTCTGCAACGTTTCTATTGAACAATACAATAAGTCTTTTTAGTTCTTTTTCTTCCTCTAATCCATCTATATCACACCAGCAAACCACAACTGAGGTTACTGGTGGTTTGAGGTTTCGATTTGGTAGCCAGTAATTTTTTTAAAATATTATTTATCTATTTTTTACTAAATTTTAAAATTTTTGTTTATTCTCAAGCAGAAAGATTTAAATTATTAGATCAAGCTTCAAATTTAAATCCAGTTGTAGAATTGTATCTAGTTGTAGATGGAGAAGGAACAAGTTTTTATTCAGATATGCTCCATGATCTTTCTTTAGTTCCATTGCCAGAATTAGAAGATGTGATTATTTCACTTTTGATGCAGACAAATTTATATCAAAGTGTTGAAGTTGATAGAATTATTACTGATGCCAATCAAATAATATTTGTAGCAAAAGCAGAAACCATTAAACGGGTTCATGATATCATTATTAATGGAATGTCATCAGCTGAAGCGAGTGATTATTTAAAATTTCTCTCTACTCAGAGAGGACGTCCTTTTGTAGAATATACATTAAAGAATGATACCTTATTTATCCAAAAAAATTTAGTGAAGCGTGGTTATCTAAATGCAAAGGTCGACTCTGTTCAAGTCAATGAAGTAACCAATCAATATTTGCAAGTTGTTTTTAATGTTGACAAAGGTAATCCATGCAGAATTGATCAAGTTATAATTCAGGATACATTTTCTAATGTCTTAAATTTTTTGACACTTCCAATTGAAACAGGTTCAATTTGCGATCAATCGTCTATTAATGATGCATTAGATTTACAAAAAGAAAGTTATTACGAACAAGGGTATTTAAAAGCAAATGTTCTCATAAAAGCTATTTCTTATTCTCCAAATAATGAAAGTGCAAAAATAACTCTCGAAATTGATAAAGGTCCTAAAACAATTTTTCAAATTTATGATGAAGAAACAGGTATTTTAAATCAGGATTTTGCTATTACCACCCAAGGCTACACTTATTCTGATATTTTAATAATGTCAGACGCCGATTTGTTATCAATTATAAATAATTTTTATCAAAAACAAGGATTTGCTTTTGTAAATGTATTAGGACCAGAAAAAATTATAGATAAAAATGGAAATACTATTTTAAAGTTTATCTTAAAAAAGGGTAACTTAGTTAAAATTGGTAAAATTAATTTTGTTGGTGATGGTTTAAATGAAGCAAAAATTTTAGAAAATTTAGGAATAAATTCTTCATTTTTTTCTTCTGGACTTCCTTTTTATCAAGAAAATTTAAATAATTATAAAGATAAGGTAAAATCTATATTTTTGAATGAAGGTTACCTAAATGTAAATGTGTATATGCCAGATTTTATACCAAGCATTGATAAAAAAGAGATGAATTTACTTTTTAGAATTGAAAAAGGGCCAAAGTATATTGTTAATAAAATTGAAATTAATGGTCTTTCTAAAAATTTTGAATTAGATCAAAAAAGCTTAGAATCTTTATTAAAACAAGGCGCGCCGTTAAGTTATACAAGTAAACAAAATTATTATGATGAAATTAAAAAACAATTATTGTTTGAAGGGTACTTGTATTCACAAATAAGATTTACACAATCAACTGTACCAGAAAGCAGAGATAAGATTTTAGTTAATTTACAAATTAATATTGATATGGGACCATTAGTAAGAATTAGAAAAATTTACGTTGATAGTCAAATAGTTGGAAAAGATAATACTATTATTTCAACATCATTATTAAAAGAAGGAGATGTGTTTAGCCAAGAAAAATTTGACGATGCCAGAATAAGATTGTTAAAATATGATCTTTTTTCTTCTGTTCTCATAGAAGCTCTTGATTTTAGTTCTTTTGAAAGAAAAGAAACTCGAATCGATATTATTATTCATGCGCATGCAAAAACAGGTTATTCATTAGCGTTATCTCCTTCATGGTCTAACTTTAAGGGCTATGTATTTGATACGGATTATGTTTTAAATAAATTAAATACTGATGGATTAAGATTTATTTCTAATCTTAATGTTTCTCAAGAAAAACAACAGCAATCATTTGCATCATCAGATACAAGACAAATTTTAGGTGCAAAGCTAAGTTTAGGCCTGTCTGAATCATTGTTTAAGTTAGGAGCACTAACCACACCGATTGATGTGAGTTCTGTATTGAGTTATCAAGTTGCTGCCGAAACTTTGACAAACAGAGAATATTTAACTTTACAATTTTCGGGTGATTGGAAGCCTGCATTTTGGGGTTTGAATTGGAATTTTAGACAATCTTTTATTTATGAGCGTTCAAAATCAACAAGTTCAGAAAGTGCAGTTGTTCAAACTTTGGATAGCCCATCGGTCAGCATTTTTGAGTTATTAACAAATGCTTCTCTTGATACAAGAAATAGTCCAGCCTGGCCAACGTCTGGGTCGTATTATAGTTTGCAATTTGGTTTAGCACGATTTGGTTTAGGTTCTGAGGTGCAGTTTAATCGTTATAATTTTTCTTATGATACGTATTTTCCAATTTATGGGAAGTTGAGTGGAGCTGTGTCTTTAGGCGGTAAATTTATTAGAGATACAGTTAATCAGTTTGGTTCCACTGTAACTCCGCCCGCTTCAAGAAGAGCAACATTAACAGAAAGCGCTCTTGTAAGAGGATTTCCGGAAACTTATGGAAGTACAGCTCCTGGTCCTTTGTTATGGATTCATTACGCCAATAATGGTGTTCCTAATTGTACCACTCAGTTAGCATCAATTGGAGCGACAAATTTAATTTATTTTAAGTCAGAAACACGTTATCGCTTCAACGAAGTATTTGGGATGGTGTTATTTTTGGACTCTGCCTTTAATTATTTTACTAAAGGAGAGGTTGCACAAATAAACGATCAAATTAATAAACAAATTGGACTTGTTGAGCCATCAACAACGCAATGTGTGCCAGATGCAGCGGCGTTGATGGCTCCATCTGCAATTCAATTTAATGGGTTTGATTTTTTTGAACAATATTGGAAGAGTGCTTATGTTTCTACAGGAATAGGCTTGAGGTTAATTTTAGGAAATTATGCAACATTGAGTTTAGATTATGGATATCCTTTAAAAGATCCCTCCCAAAATCAAAATAATTGTATGACTCCTGGTGACGCGCAAAATGCGACAACTCCTCCTTCATGTGTATTGCGTATTCAAAAAACGTCCTATTTGAACGGAGATATAGAGTTTAAAGGAGCCCTTCATTTAAGAATAGGCGCACAGTTTTAAAGTTCAGCATAAAACTTAGGAAAATATATTAATAATGGAAAATAACAATAAATTTATTTTGGAAACACGTTTATCTGCATTAGGAATTGAGTTTCCTTTTTTTATAGCTCCAATGGTAGGTTTGTCTCATGTGGCATTCCGTGAGCTTATTGCAAGCTATACACCTAAAAATATTTTTGCAATTAAATTTACCGAAATGCTTTCTACAAGAAGAATTCCTAACGAAAAATTAGAAACCACAAATGAGCTAAAAGTTGCTTTGGGCGAAAAATATTATATTCCGCAATTATTAGGAAATGAGGAGCGTTATTTAGCTCCAAGTATTTTAAAATTACTTGAACAAGATCCTTGGGGATTTGATATTAATATGGGTTGTACCGTTGCGCATACTCTAAAACACAATTGGGGTGTTCGGCTCATGGGTGATGAAAAGTATGCAAGTGATGTTGTAAAAATTGTAAAAAAATTTTCAACCAAGCCTGTTAGCGTGAAACTTCGCGGAGGAATATCAGAAAACGAAACTTTTGAGAGATTATTATCGTTTACTTCTTCACTCGAAAACGCGGGTGCCAATTTTATAACGATTCATGCAAGAACCAAAGAACAAAAGCATAGTGGAGACGCAAATTGGAGTTTAGTCAGTGATATTCGACGGAAACTTTCGATTCCTGTAGTGGCAAATGGCAATATTCAAACTGCTCAGGATGCTGTCAGTGTTCTTAAAAATTATGAAGTCGACGGTGTTATGATTGCGCGAGCTGCAACCGCACGCCCATGGATTTTATGGCAAATATCAGAATTATTAGGGTATGGACAGACACCAATTGGTTATGAAGGGAAGAAAGCGCCGCAATCTCCCGAAGAAGAAGGAGCTGAATATGCACAAGCATGTTTACGTTTTATCAAAATATTAACTCAATATTTTGATGATGAAAGTTACATTTTAGAAAAATTTAGATTTTTTGTTGCAACGGGCGCAAGATGGTTTTTATTTGGACATCATTTCTGGAAAATATCAATGAAATCTAAATCAGTGACAGAACTTTATAACAATGTACTTGAGTTTTCTCATAACTGTAATAATACAATGACTCAGCATATTAAAATGTTTTAAATAAAAAATTTTCTGTCAAAAAAACGTCATTTATAGGAAATTTTAATCAATACTTCAAGTGTCTTTTAGTGAAATAATAAGAAAGCTAAGAGGTATTTATGAAAAATTTTAAAAATTTCAATAAAAAAAATTTTGTAAAACTTGTGATTATCTGTTTATTTATTTTTAATACTTTGGCCTATTCTCAAACAAAATATTCGTCACCAGATCCCTTTTTAATAATTGGTGATGATAATGATATTTCATCTTCACAAGAAATTACAAACAAAATTTCTCAAATACAGAATCAAAATAAAGAATTAAGAGCAAAGGTAATATCTTTGCAGGATTTATTAATATCTAGGTTTAAAGATAGAATAGAAGTTAAAGTTGAAATAGAATCAAGACAAGAAAAAGGATTGCCGCAATTTGGATTTATTGAACTAAACGCCACAATCAATAATGTTCCAATTATTAACTATACAAAACCAATATTTTTTGAAAAAAATATGCGATTACCAATTTTTAATGGACCTCTTCCAAATGGAAGATATGAAATTAAAATTCAAGGTTTGGTAGGACAACAAAATAATAATTGGCCATACGTAATTCCTCAAGGAAAATGGTCGGTTGAAAAAAAAGTAATTATAGATGGTAATATGACTATTGGTGTTCATAATATTAAGCTTATTTTAAAACCAAAAAAAGAAAATGGCATTCCTGAGTTAGAAATAGAAAGTGAAGAGTCATTGGAGAAAAAATAGTGTTTTTATTATGGATTGTTCTATTAATAATAAATGTCATTTTTCACTATAATTCTTATTCACAAATTGTAAAAAATACAGAATTAACTAGCGATATATTTGAACTAGATCAAGATATTCGTTTTAATCAATGGAAAAAATTAAGAGAAATCGATTGGAAAATTGAAAATATAAAAACTCAAATAAGAGGCTTAACATTATTATCAAACATTCCTGATCCAGAAAGTAAAGAATATGAAAAACAAAAATTTCCATTAGGACTAAAAGGAGATCCAATTAGAGCTGAAATTAATTTATTAAAAGCTCAAGATCATTTATACTTAGGAAACCCAAACACAGCTATCAATATTATAGAAGAAGAGATAAAAAAAATAAATCCAAGAAGTCATAAAAATACAGTTTGGGCAAATAAAATATTATTTGAAGCAAATAGACAGCTAAAAATCCATGAAAAAACAACTGATATATGTTTGAAAATGCTAATTATTTCTAATAATGATAAAGAATTATTTACCGAAAAATGGAGACTCTCCTGTTCATTAGAATTTTTTTATGAAACTCAAAAAAGAAAAATGAGTAATCAAATAAATAATTTTAAAAATAACATAAATATTTGGAGTCAGTCACCTTTAATAAAAAGAGATTCTAAATACTATGCTTTAAGTTCTGCTTTAATTTCACTTTCTTTAATAGAAGCATATTCAGATCCAATGTTTTCTATAAATTATCTTGAAAATTCAATAAATATTACTAAATATAATAATGAATTTTTAGGAAAGTCATATTTAATTTTAGCGTTAATGTATTTTAAAATTAATCAAAAAGATAATTATATATCAATATTAAGGATACTGTCAAATGATTATCAAAAAACAAATAAAAATTTAAAAAAAGTAGAAAAAAATGATTACAATTACTTTCAAGCAAATTTGTGTTTAGCAAGGCTTTATGCTATTGATGAAAACTATGAAGCATCAAAATTTTATTATCAAAAAATTTTATCTATTAATTCTGAAGATATAAAAATTAAATTTAAAAATAAAAAGTATGTATTTAATATTGAATATGCCCATGTTTTGTATCAATTAAATAAATATGATGAAAGTGCTCTACAATACAAATATGCAATAAATACATTAGAAAGTAATTTAATAAAAAATAAAGATATTCATAAAAATAAAACTAACATATCAAAATTTATTATGGCAAATATAATTTCTAAACAATCTGAAATAAACTATGAAAATGAAGGTTATTTAATTGATCTAATAAGTCAGACGGAAGCTGATATAAGATTTATAGATAGTATTATTAAAAATAATAATAAGACAGATGAATCAATTATTGAAAATATTTTTATGCTTGCAAGTTTATCAGAACAATACGGAATAAAAAGTGAAACAATTAGTCGATTTTTAGATTTTAAAAAAGCGTATTTTTATTTTGATAATGAAATAATGCAATTAAAAAATGAGCTAGCTAACTCACTCAAGTCTATTGATTATACTTATAGTGGTATAATTGAATCAAGGGCAATCTCATCATTAACGTATTTAGAACAAATAATTGACAATTTTAAAGAAATCTTATTTAGTATGGATAGTCTTGAGTATCAACTATGGAATTCTAAAAGTCCTGGACTAGAATTTGCAAAAAAAAATAGATTTGAATTATTAAAAAGACTCTACTCTATGGATGATGATATTAGTAACTTTAAAATTAAAACTGAAATTGAAAAAGAAACTTATAGAACAAATATCCCACATGTAATTGGAAAAACGGCAAACTCAGTGTATAATTTTGGAGCAGAACTTGCATCATTAAATTATTTGTTTTTTTTAAGTAGTTATAGAATTCCAGAAAAAAAGTACGATGAAGATATTTATTTACTTGAAAAAGGTTATTCAGAAAAAATTTATAATCATATTTATAATCAGTTAGTTGATTTAAGTATTAGAGATAGGTATCTAGAATTATCTAAGAGCTTAAAACCTGCTTCATTAAAAATTTTTGATCGAAACTCTGAAATTATTAAAAATACAATTAATGGTTTTTATAATTTGCACTATAAAAATAGAATAAAACCAGTTTCAAAAAATGATTTTGATTTTAATGAGGCAGTCAATGAATCATGGAGTGAATTAATAAATAGTTATAATCAGACTATAATGGCAGCTAAAAAAATTAAAAATAGAATGAATCAAGAAAGAAAAGAAATTTTGGAAAGTATAAATATTATAACAAATAAAATTAATAATGAACAAAAATTAATCAAAGTTGTAAAAGATAGTATAGTTAAAGAATATAATAAAAATATTAATGACTTAATAAATCAGATAAGGCCAAGACTAGTAGAATTTTATGATTATGTAAATATAACTTTATCTGTAAATAATAAGGCAAATTATGATTTAAGAATTGTAAGAGATAATGATATTAAAAGATCATCCGAAGAAAGAGAAAAATGGCTGAACTCATTAAGGCAGTCTGTAAAAATGGATTTAATAAGATGAAGAAAATTATATTTTTAATTATTATTATTTTTCATTTTAAAATTTATTGCAATGAAAAATTCTTTATACCAGATCTCTCGCATAAAAGTAAAAATAGATTTAATTCAAAAACAGAACAAGAAGAACAAGTAAAAGATGTATTTAAAGGAATTTTTGAATTACATTATGAAACATGGAAAGAGGAGTTTATTAGAGACTTGAATTTTAAAGCTCAGATTACGGATTTAGAAGAAGAGAAATTACTTCAAGATAGTAAAAAAATTCAAGAAGAAAAAATTAAAATTTCAATTGAAAATTTAAAGAAAATATATAATAAAAAAGAAAAAAATAATGCATTTTTTGAAGCAGCATACAAGCTTTCATTGTATTCATTTATGACAAAAATATTAGATGCAAATGAGTCAAGAAGTATTCTTGATGATTGCATTGAAAATTTTAAAGTAAATGATGAAAATAAAAAATTATTTATAAGAATTCATCTTCTTGCAGGCTATCTAGCCTTTCATTCAGAAAAATACGTGTTATCAAGTTCATACTATAAAGATATTATTAATTTAAAATTAAATCTTAAGAATTTGAAAGAAGAACTCGTAAGAGCATATATTGGTTTGGGTGATGCTGAATTTGAGCAATATAATTTTCAAAATTCTCTAAAATTTTATGAAAAAGGGTTTGATTTAGTAAAAAATATTGCAGAAAAGGACCAATATAAATATTTAAATTTTGTTGGTAATATAAATATTAGGTTGCTATGGGCTTCTTATAGAAACGCAAATTATCAAATTGCTGTTAACTATGCCTATAATTTATCAAGAGAGCATTTAAAATATAAAAAAATAATTTCTGAAAAAGTTTTTGAAGATATAATTAGAATTGGAGGAATTGCATTATTTGAGACGAGAGATATTAATAAATTTGATTTAATAGCATCTGACAAAGCATCTGGTGAAATTGGTAAAAAAATGATTGTTAAAGCATTTTATCAGCTTACAAGTTCAGGCCACGCAAATGAAGTGGAGAATATAGCTAAAATAATTGAAGATAAATTTAAATTTTCAAAATCACACTTAGATTTTATTGATGCAAGAATTGAAGCATTAAAATATATTCAAAATTTTGATAAATTAAATGAATTGGCTTATTATGCAACAGCGTATATTTCTATGGAATCAGTATGGAAAACTCGTCTTAGTTTATCAGAAAATGAAGAAGATAAAAGAAGAAATTTAATTTTTGAATATTCACTACCTTCAGCGCAGTATTTTTATAAATTAGGACAAACAACAAAATCTCTTTCTATGTACTTAAAAAGTGCAGAAATATATAACTCTCGTCTGCAAGAACATTTTGATGGTGATAAAAGAGAAGAATTACTACAGCTCTATGCTGATGCTCTTATGAAGGGAGAAGATTATGAAAATGCATTAAAAGTTGTGGAAGAGAGTTTTAAGTATACATTAAATATAGACTCTCTTAAAATTGCATGGTACCAGTTTGTATACATTTCTAGAAAGATTAGTGAGGATGAATTTAACTCACAGTCTGAAAAATATAAAAAATATGAAAATGCAGTAGATGGATTTATAGCTAACTTTCCAGATAATCCTCAAGCAAGATTAGCGTTATTTGAAAGCGCAAAACGTGCTGAAGTTTTAAAAGACTATAAAAATTCAAGAAATCGGTATGAAAAGATTCTTTCATTAAAACCCTTAGACTTGGCAATGTTTAATCTTGAGGAAAAATCAAAAACATGCTTTGCATTAGCAAATTTATATATAAAAATGAACACAGGAAGTGATGAAATTCCCATTGCAGCGGGAGCATTAGAGAAGTTTGTAAATATGAGTGTTGTTAACAATGAAGTAAAAGAATTTGTTTTAAATTCTAATTATAAAATCGCGTTATTATTTTCTTCAAATTTAAAAATTAAAGGAGAATTGCTTAATTCTGTAAATTTTCTTGAAAGCTGGGTCATTAATTTTATAAATAATCCAAATTCTGGAAATATAGCAGTCCTTGCGCTAGAAGATTTTTCTTCAATGCAAAATTGGGAAAAAGTTTCATCTTTAAGTAATTATTTTATTAATAATAACTCAAAAAATAATAGAATTAATGAAGTGATGTATTGGAAAGCAAGAGCATACGATATGCAATTGCAGTTTTTAAATGCGGCTTCGCTTTATGATAAATCGTCCTTTAATAATACTAATTTTATTTCTGTTGATAAAAGATTGTACGCTTTAAAAAGAGCATTAGAAATATATAGCATATTTAATAAAGAGTCTGACGCTGCCAGATTGCTAGAAAGAATTGGAAAAATTAGTTTAATGCAAGAAAAGATTGATAATACTGAATTCTTAAATTATTTAATTAATTCAGCTGATAAATATTATAATTTAAAAAATTATTCTAAGTCAAATCTTATTTATAAAGATGTATTAAAAATTAAAAATATTGATAAGTATTCTTATAATAGGGCATTGTTTGGAGTATCTTTATCTAATCTCCATTTAGTTAATAAATATAATTATAGTGTTATAGATAAAAATATTAATAAAATTTACATTGAAAATAATATAAAAAAAGATAATTTAATGGATAAAATAATATTTGATGTAATCGAAAAGTTAAACAATTTTGAGGACTATGTATTTAATAAAAATTATATTTCATTTAATAAAAAAATGAATAATAAAGATATTGATTTTATGTTAAATTCAATTAATAGATTAAAAAATAGGTTAAAACTTTTTAAAAATAAAGCAAATTTTATAGAAGTAATTAATAAATCAAATATTTTACTTGGAAAAATGTCCTCAATGTTGTCTGATTCATATTCTAAATACTACCAATTTTTGAAAAATGACAAGTTTTTAATTACAGCAAATATTTTAAATACAGATGCAAAAAAGTACTTTTACGATGCTCTAACAAATATTAGCAATGACATTGATAATCAAATTTTAATTTCAAGCTATCTTTCTAAATATGAAAACAGAGAGTTTAAAGTAATTCCTCAGCCATTAGTTCAAACAAGTCAAAATTCAGAGTTTATTTACGATTACTTATTTAATACATTTTTTAACAATAACACAAACTATAAAAAAGGAGTAGATGAATGAATCCTTTTTTTATAATTGTTGTTCTCACATATTGTTTTTTAGTGTCATGTGTTAATAGTAGAGAGAGTAAAAAAATATTAGGAAAAAACTCAACAAGTATTAATGCTGATTCTCAACTCTTAAGATTAAGTTATCAACCGGCTTTATTTTATTATCCAGATTCTAGTATTAGGTCACAAAGAAAAATGTTAAATGAAAATAATATTCCTCAAAGCATCATTGAGTATATGAAACCAAGAAAAGAAATTGATCAGTTATTAGAAAAAAATAGACTTGATTTTAGAATATTTCAATTTGAGCCTAACGAATCGAATATAATTTTTAATGCTCTGCAGTTTTTAAGGCAGGGTGATTATCAAAGTGTTATTGAAAAATCAAGATTAGTACTAAATGAATTGCAGGTTAATGATTCTTATTTGCCGATTGAAGCTTATTCTCTAAGTCCTTATAAAGAAGCTTCTTTATTGTTGGCATTAGCATATATTCAAACTGGAGATGAAATTGGAGCTGTGCAAATTTTAGAAAAGCTTGTAGAAAATTCTAAGAATTGGTCACCTATATATGTAGTGCTTTCTGAGTATTATTATAATAAAAAATATTATTTGTTATCTCTTGACGTGTCAAATCGAGGAGTCGATTTAGCAATTGATAAGAATCCTTATTTGTATATTTTACAAACAAAGTCAAATTTTGCTTTAGGAGATAAAAAAAATGCTAGAATTTCAATAAATCGAGGAGAGTTATTATTTCCAAATAATAATGAAATTATTTTATGGAAAGGAATTCTTGAACACTTTGAAGGAAATAATGAACAGTCTTGTCAATATTTTTTAGATTCATATTTTTTAGATAAAAAAAATCCATACTCTGCGCATAATTACTCTTATTGTTTAATTAAAGATAGCCAATTTGAAAAAGCGAACGAGGTATTAGAATTAGCCATTTCAAATTTTCCATCCAATGCTCACTTGTATTATTTAAAGGGTGTTTTAGAAAATAGTCGAGGTTCTTTTTCTGCAGCTCAAAAATCATGGCAAGCATACTTAAGTTTAATTGATGAAAATGATCCAAATTATAAAATAATTTATTTTAAACTTTCTCAAATGGTATATAGTAATAAATAGCAAAAAAAAATACTATATATTCTTGAATAGTAAATTTGTAGTTAAATTTTATTGACTTCTAGTTACATAATTTGTATATCTTTGGTTATAAGCGGTATAGTTTCGCTTTTAGTTAGGCTAGTTAATGTCAATTAGTTTTTTTGTAATAGTTTTTTGGTTTGCGGCGTTTTTCTGTTGCAAAGCGCACCTTGGAGGCATGTCTCATGGCTAAGAAGTTATATGTTGGAAACCTTCCTTTTAGTTGTACAGATACGGAGCTTTCACAAGCTTTTAATCAGTATGGTATTGTGACAAGCGCTCGTGTTGTTACAGATCGCGAAACTGGTCATAGCAAAGGATTTGGTTTTGTAGAAATGGAACAAGAGGATGATGCTCTCAAGGCTGTTGATAATTTAAATGGTAAACCTTTTATGGGTAGACCGTTGACTGTTAATGAAGCCCGTCCTCGTGAAGAGAGTAGACGAGATGGTGGTTATCATCGTCGTGGCTTTGAAGCTCGTGGATAGAGCTTTTATTTAGTATTTTAAAAGTATTCCTAATTTTTATTTTCTTAACATTCACTTAAGTAATCTACTCGCTCTTAATTACTTTATAAAACTCCACCTCATATTATGTAATTTTCTTATTTTGCTTAAGTGAAATTTTTTTTAGATGTATACTAAATAAATTTATTAAAAATTTTTGAATTTTAGATTGAATAAATGAGTAGATAAACCAAGGAAGTGATGGATAGTAATCATGAATTGCAACAATTGCCTTGTTTTCATGAGGGCACAAGCGAAATTCAAGTCTAGCATTAGAAAATTGTTTTTTAACAACTAATATCCCTCCAGTTATATAAAAAATTTGTCTGTCAACGCAACTTCTGGTATGAGATAATTCAATTGTTACTAAATTTATTCCTAATAATTGAAATTTTAATATATTCTCTTGTTCTTTATACATCACAATCATAAAAAATTTTTTTTGCAACCATTTTATATATTCGTCTCTGAGTTCATAAGAATTCCAGCCGGCTGGCAAATGAATTCTTTGAACAGTTCTTACTTTTTTTTCTTCTCTAATATTTTTTTTCTTAAAGGGTTTGGACTTATTTTCGTACTCTATTGCTCTTTGCAATGATTTTTCCAACTCAATAGGTTGCGGAATATACTTATTAAAAATGGTTTTATTACTTGCAATTAAATTATGTTTTAGAGTGTCTATCAATGGTGAAATTGTAAAATAATCTGCACCAGTAATTATATAAACACATAATTTAGAAAATGCTAAAGAAAAAAATGGAACTGTTATAATAGTTCTTTTTTTATTCATAATTTTTGAAATTCTAAGCATCAAGGAGTTGTATGAAATGATCTCAGAGCCATGAACATCAATGCTTTTATTGTAAACTTCGCAATTCCCAACACAATTTTCAATAAAATTTACAACATCGATAATATCTATTGGTTGTGATAAAGAGTTAGTCCACTTTGGAGTCGCCATGATTGGTAGTCTTTTTACCAAGCTGTGAACTATCTGAAATGAACTTCCGCCAGGTCCAATAATCATAGCAGCCCTAATACAAGTGAGCGCGATTTCATTGCATGACAAAATTTTTTCAACTTCTTTTCTGCTTTTTAGATGTTTAGATATATTTTCTTCGTCATTCGGTAAAATTCCACCAATATAAATAATTTGTTTTATCTTATTTTGCTTTGCTGCTCTGCGAACATTATCTGCAATGATTAAATCAAAATCTACAAAATTATTTTGTGAGAATTTTGATTGCTTGCACATTGAGTGAATTAAATACAATAAATAATCACAGTTTTTCAAGGCATTTTCTGTGTCTTTTAAACTAAATAAATCACACTTAACCCATTCAATATTCGCATTTTTTTCTATATTATTTGGAATTACTCTTGATAATGCTTTAATGTAAAATTTTTTTGATAATTCGTTAATTGCATGTTTTCCAATAAATCCATTTGCTCCAGTAATTGCAATGCAAGGTTTTTTCATATTGTTACCTCATTACATTTTTGTATTAGTGCAAATAAATATTTCAACTCATCTTAATCTTTTTAAAAATAATAATATATATCATAGAATTATTATTTTTACCATTCTTATAAGATTTTGTTTCACTTGCGTTTAGTTTGAATTTTTTGTCAATTAGTGATAAATTATACGCCGTCCACTAAGTTTTTAACATAAGCTTGCCTTAGGTTTTGAATTCATAATTGACTTGACAATTTTTTGTGTTAATTGATTCCAACCA
>QOVW01000008.1 GCA_003339605.1 Spirobacillus cienkowskii
CACAAGAACGTCTCCTCCAATTTCTTGGAGGGGTCTGGTCAATCGCTTTTAGAGGTTTCTCTCCTCAAGCCTCCGGCTTTAGTCGGAGGTGTGGTTGACACAATAGAGATCTCACAACATTAAAGGTTTAAACATTGTTATGTCTTTTCGAATTCTTTGCATTTAATATTTTTTGGGTTGCATACTTTCATTATTTTATCTTTAATTATTATATTTAACCTTATATTATAAAGTAGGTGTTCAAATTTTATCAATAATTCATGGATCTCAAATCCATTTTCTTTAAATACATTTATAACTTCATAAGTTCCATTAGCTTGATAAGATGGATATCCAAATTTATTCAAGCATTTCATGCTATCATAATAATCGATAAAAGTAATAATATTGACGGGTTTTGTAAAATCGTAGTTAAATTTTCCAGATAAAATATTATCAGAATAACTAGTACACTTTTTATTTTTCCATATGTGACCTTCAAAGCTGTATGGAGTTGTATTTGCAAAAATTTTAAAATTTATGAAAATTTGTATAAATATTAAAATTAATAGGCAAAATTTTTTCATAGAGTCTCCATTTTAGCATTTTATTTAAAAAAAGCAGAAATTTGAATTTAGCAGCTTACTATTTTTCAGTCAACTTTAAGTTATTATATTTTTTAATAAAAAAATTTAATAAAGATTATAAATATTTTTTTTAAAATCAGTATTGTCATAATTTTTTCATTACGCATTTTAATTTTTGTTGTATAATTATATTAATTTTTTAAACTTATTAAAAGAAGGTGATTATGTTTAGTTTTTTAAATTCTATTTCTGTTGCGCCATCTTGGCTTTGGTTTGGATTTGTTGTTGTAATTTTAGTTTTATTGATAATTGATTTAAGCTTATTTAGTAGATTAAGTCAAAAAAAACATACAAAAACTTCTTTAATTGAAAGTGGTCTTTGGATTTTATTGGCAATAGTATTTAATATTTGGTTTGGTTTTAATTATGGCGTTGAGCTAGGTATTGAATTTTTTACTGGATATTTGGTTGAAAAAACATTAAGTGTTGATAATATTTTTGTAATTTTATTAATATTTACTTCGTTTAAAATACCACGTGAGTATCAACATCGAGTATTATTTTATGGAGTATTGGGCGCTATTATAATGAGAGGTAGCTTTATTCTACTTGGCGCTCAATTGATGCATAATTTTAAATGGATTATTTATGTTTTTGGGGTTATTTTAATAATAACAGGTATAAAATTACTTAGAGAAGCAGATTCAAAAATAAGTGGCAAAGATAATATTTTAGTTAAATTTATTAAAAAATTTATTCCAACTACTGATAAGTTTCATGGAAATAAATTTTTTATAAAAAAATCAAAAAAATATTATGCAACCCCTTTATTCATGGCGTTAATTGTAATTGAGGCAACGGATTTAATTTTTGCAGTCGATTCTGTACCGGCTGTTTTTGCAGTTACCAATGATGCTTTTATTGCATTCTCTTCAAATATTTTAGCAATACTTGGATTAAGAGCGCTTTATTTTGTGTTTGCAGAGTGGATTGTTAAACTTAAGTATTTAAAGCCAGGTCTTGCAGTTATCTTATCATTTATAGGATTAAAAATGTTATTGATAGATGTAATTAAAATTCCAGGGTGGATGTCATTAATTGTGATTATATCGATTCTAACAACTGCAGGCTTAGGCTCCTGGTACTCAATAAAAAATCAACACAAAAAATCAAAAATTTAATAAATAATAAAATCTTCAATTAATTTTAATTGAAATAAAACTATTGATATACATTGAACTACTTGGGGGTTTTGCATCAACCATATTGTCAAAGTCATCTGAAAGCATAGAATTTGTTTTTACAAGTTCCCATTGAAAATAGCAGTTTTTTTCTTTTTGTTTTATACTTTTATTTATTAATTTCATTAAGCTTTCTAAGCGTGGAGCCGAAGTTTTAGAAACCATATATAAAGAATATATTGCTGCTACTGCAGGGTAGTTTTTTGCAGGAAACGTAACACTTTCGCTAACCACAGTTGAGTCGCTCACTGTTGTTTGTTTTGTTGATGTATAAGTGATGCCTTGGGTGAGTTTGAGTGATGCAAATAATGGTACACTTAATGATTCTTCTGCTCCTAATTGAAATGCCCAGGAGTAAGTATCAGATTCTGAAAAGCCGTGCGAAATTTGAAAAGTTCGGTTAAAAGAAATATCTGGATAAATTTGATCATAACCTTTTAATATCCATCTCGTGCTATATTCAATTGTTTCTTCTTTGCCGTTAGGGTCAATAAGCTTATATGGAATACTTTTATTTAGAATATCTTCATTATCTATATCTAAAAATGCGTTGCCAGTTAAGCCTGGTACGTAGTTAAATGGAAGATATGTAATGACTTCGCCCTTATTTGCTTTGTAGTAAAAGTAAAAGTCTAGCCCTATTAATGACCCCCCTGTCGCCAAAGTTTCAATATTTTTATTGTAAAATTTTCCATCTGTATATCGATATGTAACCGAATTCATTATTGGTTTATCCATTTCGATAAAAGTGATAGGATGATGACTAGTGTCTGCATAATTTACATAGTCTATTGTTATTGTTGAATAAGCATTATTTTCATGAAATCTTCGATAAATATTAGCATAACCTTCGCAGCCATCGTTTTTTGTGCATACAATTTGAGTGCCAATTTTATTGAGATCAAGGTTTTTGTAGGTTTCAAGGTTGACATTTTCTTTGCCCCAAGTTTGAGGAAGAGAATTGTTGTGGTTATAAAAATAGTCATCAATCCCATTCATTTTTGGAAGTGGAAAAGAAGATTCGTTTTTAAATAGCGCTGGCATTAAGTTATAGTAAATAATAGTGTTTTTTTTTGTTTTTGAAAATGAGTTAAAAGATAACAAAATAGAAAAAATACAAACAACTAAATTTATTGATATTTTATAAATTTTTGATTCTACTAAAAGCATTACGCAAACTCCTTCATAAGTATCAATCAAGTATTTAATGCCAAATTTTTAATAAAATTAGTCTAATTTTTAAAGTATAAAAATTAGACTAATTTTAATTTATTACGACAACTCATTTTGTTTTTATAAAATATAAAAAAATTTAATTATTTCAATAAATTAACTAAATTTTGCGTTTATTAGGTTAAACAAAAAAAGATTACCATAATCTTAATTGAGTTTAAAGTAAAAATATAATTGTAAAATTATATAACATCTGTCACCAAGGTTTTTTTGATAGCTGCAACTTCATCTAAGCTCAAGTGAAATCTTTTTTTACTAATCAGTTCATAATTGTAAGCCTCTAATTCTGCAGTATATGTCCCATAGCTTATTGGCAAAGTTACGTTAAATTTATCTTTAAAAAATAAGTTGTTATTAACTAATGAAGCACTCATATAGGCGGCAAAGTTAAGAAGTTCAATTTTGAAAAATGACTGATTTCCATGAATTTCTGCTTCATGAGCCAGAGTAGAGCCAAGTACCCCCCAACTCGTAAAAGCTGATGAACCTATAAATATGACTTTGTTATTTTTGAAAGCATTGCCAAGTGTTATTCCTCTAAAAGGCAAATTCGATAAATAACTTATTGATTTTATTGTATTAGATGATTTTATTGAAAAAAGAGCGATTGCTAATTCTAAATTTTTTTGGTTGCAATTTGGTTTTGGAAGACTGTTATAACGAACAGGAATTTGAGCCATCTTGTTAAGATCTTCGCGTTCTTTATTTTGTTCAATAAACCCCTGTACAAGACAATAAAGCATTGAAAAAATAAATAAAAACGGTAAACATAAACGAAAATAACCTTGAAGTTTGGATTGTAAGAGATTTTTAGTTGTATAAATATTCATGAATTTCTCTAGTAAAAAGAATAAAAACTTAACAATTCTAATTTATACAAGAAATATCTGTGCCAACTATAAATAATATATAAAAATCAATTATTTACATGAGTTTCCTTAAGAAAAAAAATCTGTGGTCGTATTTTTCTGTCTAAAATATAAACATATTCTTTTGAATACGACTAATTTTTAGTCATACTGAATTTATTTTGAAAGTAACTTCCTTAATATGTTTTATAAAAAAATTTTCAATTATGCTGTACTAATTGTTTTATTGCTTTTTATTAAAAATAGTTATTCATTTGAAAGAAAATATCTTTATGAAATTGTAAAAGAAACTTTAATTTTACATGAAAATTACGAATTAAATACTGAAAAGTTAGAAAAAAATTTTAATTTAATTGAAGAAATTGTTAAGTTTCAATTAAATATAGGTTATGAAAATGTTGATTTAGATTTGTATTTATTTTTAAAAGGTATTGTTAAAGATGATATCTATTCTTTGCAAACTTTATTGGTTGATATTGATTCAAAAAATTTATCATTAGATTTAACAAATTTAATTAATACTAGCATTGCAAAAAAAATGTCTTTTGCATTAAAAGAAAATAGAATTTCTAATAAAACAAAGATAGAATTAAAATTTAATAAAAATTTAAAATCATGTCAATATTATTTAAATGGAAAAGTTTTAAATAATATGAATCATTTTTTGTCACCTTCTGGAATTCCCATTTATCTTGCAATATATTGCGAAAAAAATTTTGAGGTACAAAGAATTATACCAGATGCTGCTCAATCAGTTTATACTGTCCATTTTAATAATTTAAAAAATAAAAACAATATTCCAAGTACTTTACCAAATCCGTATCCCTCAATTTACGCAAAAAATTTAAAAAGTAACAATCAGGATAATAAATTGAATGAAATTGATGCTTATGAAATTAATTTTAGTAGTGGATATTTATTTAATTATAATAAGAAAATTCATAATCATTTTAATTATAACTCTATGTTAAGTATTAATAATTATTTATTACTACTTGGATATTCTAAAGTTATGGTGAATGCAAAAAATTTAACAATTTTAAGGAATAAAAGTTTATTTGATTATCCTATTTTTGAACCTAGCAATTTATTTAAGGTTGCTTTCGGCCTTAAAGAAAATTTGTTGCATAATGAAAATGTGTTCCAATTATGTGTAAATTTTTTAATAATATCTTCTTATTTATTTGATTCAGATTTTAATTATCAAAGAGCTATGTATGGAGTTCAAAGTGGTTTAAGTGTTTCTTATGAATTTGTTGAAAATTGGAAAATTGGTTTAAATACATCATTAGGATATAACTGGGGAATATTAGGAAGTCCTTTTGTCGAGCATTCTTTAAATATAAGTTATCTATTTTATTAGATAATAAATGTCTGTGTTTCTTCTTGACTTGTTTTCTAACATCAACTTTATTACTAAAACGGCAGAGATGGCGGAATTGGTAGACGCGCTCGTTTCAGGTGCGAGTAGCTGCAAAGCTGTTGGAGTTCGAGTCTCCTTCTCTGCACCACAAATATTATATTTATTTTTTCTTACTCATCAGTTAGGCAATTTTGTGAATTTATGTTTCAAGATTTTTATTTTATTTGTATTTTTTATATCTGTAAGTTGCGGAAAAGTGATTCCAGAAATTCAATATTTAAAAAGTGATACCGTTGAAAAAGAGCTTATTGATGTCTCCAATTCAGTTAAAGATAGACTGAGAAACCTTGGGGTAGGAGAGGATCTCCTTAGTAGAACAAAATATGTAACCATTAAATTTGAAGATGATTCTTATTTTAATAGCAAAAAAAATGGTGATAATGATGAGGCTGAATGTTCAAGATATAGTTCTAAATCAAAAACAGACGATAACGTGATCTATCTTAAAAGCTTAATAAAGATTAGAAAATCATTTTGGAATAATCCACCAATAGCGCAAAAATATAAGTTTCATCGTGATGTGCAAAAGTATAAGAATGACTTTAAATTAGAGCTGATTGCTCATGAGCTTGGTCATTGTATTTGGAGTTTGAGTCACACTCCTGAGAAAAATGAAATTATGAGTGTAAATCATTCTAGTCCATTGAGCGCACAGGCATGGGACAAATTTGCTATGCAAATCATAGCCCATCAGCATTTGTTTAAAGATCTCGATTGGCTTTTAAAACAACAGAAAGAAAATAATGATCGTCAAGAATGATGAAATCTTCTGTTATATCAGTCTTTACTAAATCTCAATTACAGCAAAATTTTTGTACCTTGCAAAAGTAATTTTAATGTATATCTTTTGATGGGTATTTCATTTTTGAAAAAGCTCTATTTTTATTTTTAATGAGGTAATATGATGTCTCTTCGTACTTTAGGTCGTAGCCCTTCTCAAGCGCGACCAATTAAAATTACACCAAAATATTTAAAAAATCCTGCTGGTTCTGTTTTGGTTGAATATGGCGAAACCAAGGTGCTATGTTCTGCAAGTATAGAAGACACTTTACCGAATTGGATGCGTGGAACACGTGGACAAGGATGGGTCACTGCTGAGTACTCTTTACTTCCAGCATCTACTCAAGATCGCACTCGCCGCGAGCGTCAAAATCTTTCTGGTCGCACCCAAGAGATACAAAGACTTATAGGTCGTTCTTTAAGAGCTGTTGTCGATCTTAAACTACTTGGTGAAAGAACAATTATTGTAGATTGTGATGTGATTCAAGCTGATGGTGGTACTCGTACTGCTTCGATTACTGGTGGATATATTGCATTAAAATTGGCAATTGAATCGTTAATCAAACAAAATAAATTAAAAAATAATCCTCTTCGTGATGCGGTTGCTGCAATTTCTTTAGGTGTTTTTGAAGATCAGGTTTTTGTAGACCTCGATTACCAAGAAGATCTCAAAGCAGATGTTGATCTTAATGTGGTGATGACCGCAAGTGGACAACTCCTAGAAGTTCAGGGATCTGCGGAAAAGCGTCCATTTACTCGAGAGAATTTAAATAAAATGCTAGATCTTGCATCAAGTTCTTTACAAGAAATATTTGATGAACAAAACGCTGCGCTTGCTTGAGGTCACGATGATTGAATCCAGCAATATTAAACCAGATACATTTATGGTTGAGAGCTTGACGCAAAATTTTGGTAACGCTCTCATTCCTTCGCCATTAAGAACATCGTTTCAAACAGAAAACTTTGTTGATGATGGTAGGGATAGGATTCTTGTTGACATATCATTAAACGGGCTATTAAAGGCGTCTCGTCCTGAACAGGGAAATATTCTTTTTAACCCTCTTTCTTTTGAGTTGGCGGGGCCGCGAGAAAAAATATTTTGGAACCCCGAAAGTCTTAAAGTTGCAATTGTAACGTGTGGTGGACTCGCTCCAGGTCTCAATAACGTTGTCCAAAATTTAGTTACGTTTTTGTCGGATCGTTACAACGTCAAAAATATTTTTGGTGTGCCGTATGGGTATCAGGGATTTACTCACGACCCGCCAACCAAAAGATTTGCTTTTGGTTGGCGACGCCTCGATTCACTCTCTGTCCAAAATATTGATTTTGAAGGGGGTAGTGTTCTAGGAACGGGTCGAGGTCATTCTAATCATGTTAGTATTGTTGATGCCTTGATGTTACGCGATATCAATATTCTCTTTACAATTGGTGGAGATGGCACTTTAGCGGGTGCTCATGCTATTCATGAAGAAATTAAGCGTCGTAGAGTACCAATTGGATTGATTGGTATACCTAAAACAATTGATAATGATGTATTGTGGGTCAGTAAAACATTTGGTTTTGAATCTGCAGTTGCTAAATCTGTTGAAGCATTGCGCTGTGCGCAAACAGAAGCGCGCTCTGCATTTCATGGAATTGGTTTGGTAAAAATCATGGGACGCAATAGTGGTGCATTGACTGCAACTGCTGCCGTGGCAATGAATGATATTGATTTTGTTTTAGTGCCAGAAGTACCTATACGTTTAGAAGGACAAAATGGACTTTTAAATGCAATAGTGAGAAAAGTGCTTGATAAAGGAAACATCACCATTGCAGTCGCTGAAGGTGCAGGTCAAGACCTTTTTCCTCCTTCTGAGATTGAAAAAGATCCTAGCGGCAATGTAAAATTAAAAGATATCGGTAAATTTTTACAGAAAAAGATTACAGATGAATTTAAGGCAAGAAATATTGAAACGACGCTAAAATATATTGATCCAAGTTATATGCTCCGTGCTCAAACAACGTCAGCCGATGACTCAGTATTTTGTGCAAAACTTGGTCAAAATGCTGTTCATGCGGCAATGGCTGGCAAAACTGGCTGTATGGTAGGATATGCTCATGAACGCTTTACGCATGTTCCTTTATCTGCAGCGGCGCTTGGAAAAAAACAATTGAGTGTCAATGATCCTCTATGGCTTTCAGTTCTTGCTGCTACGGGACAACCTGTTCACTGGGATTAAATTAAAAATTAAAGCGTTTTTATGAGCTTTGGGGGATGAATTCAAATTCATGATTGCCGGTTCTAAAACGCTGAAATTTTATTTTTTACTTTCTATAATTTTTTCTTTTTTATTTCCTTTTGTTTTATCAATTATACTTTTTTGGAATTTTATATCTCATACTAACGAGAAAATGCGACTTGCAAATAGCCAATTGCAGAGAAGCATGAATTTAGAATTAATTGATACATTTCATAAAATTCAATCCTCTATTGTTATGGTATCACAGTCTGTAGAGCTAAAAAACTATTTTGATTCTACAATAGATGAACAATCTAGTAATTATAAAAAATTTACTTATTCTATTGATTTAATCAGAAAAAAAATGCCATATCATAATACAAAATGGCTTGTGTATAATACCAGAGGAAATTTAATTGTTAATATACCAAATAAAAATTATTCTACAAAAATTGATTTAAATGAAACTCAAAAATATGGAGCATATTTAAATAATAGTTTTAAAAGAATTGAATTTTTCATTCCAATTTCTTATAAAATTATTCCTAGTCAATTAAGTGTAAAAAATAAAATAGGTTATATAATTGTTTTATTGGATATAAATGAAATACAGAAAAATTTTCCTATGCTACTTGAAATTCAAGCTATTTCAAATAACTTAGATATTGAGCAATTTAAAACAAAATTTAACTTAATTTATATGAATAATATAGAAATTAGTTTTATCTATTTATATATTTTTATTTCTTTTGTTTTTTCTATTATTTTAATAATTTTTGGTTTGCAAATATTCCAGAGAAAAATTGTTGATAAAATAATTTTCCTTAGAAATAGAGTTATTAATGAAAGAAAAGGAGTAGAAAAAAATTTAATAGTTAATGAATTAGAGTCTTTGTCTTTTACATTTGATTTGTTTTTACGCTATACAGAATATCTTCAAAGAGAAATGAATAGAAATTCACAACTTATTGCAGTTGGAAATATTGCACACTTAATTGCGCATGATATCAAAAAACCATTTACAAAATTAGAATTTTTTATTCAGGAAATAAAAAAAATTAGTAATAAAGATAATAATGAAAATATTAAAAAATTACTCGTTTATTTTGAGCCTCATATAAAAAGCTCTGTCGATTATATTGATCACATGTTAAAAGAAATTATGGAAGCAGGAGTTAATGAGTTAAATATTTTAGAAAATGTAAAATTAGAAAATATTATTAATAAATCAATAAAAAATTTAATTATTGTTCAAGAAGATACAAATATAGAATTATTAATTAATATTAATAATGATTTTTATCTCAACGTCGATGAAAATAGAATTGTTAGGGTATTTGTTAATATTTTAAATAACGCTATAGAAGCTATGAATTTTTATGGAAAAATATGGATTAATTCAAATTTAATCAAAAGTAATAATATTTTATATGCTGAAATTTGTATAGGAAATAGCAATTCTTATATTCCAGTAGATAAAATTAATCGATTATTTGATCCATTTTACACAATACATAAAACGCATGGCACTGGATTAGGTCTAGCGATTGCACAAAAAATTGTAAATTTACATGGTGGTGTTATTAGATGTCAGTCGCAGATTGAAAAAGGTGTAGAATTTATTTTCACATTACCTGTCAGTACAATAAAATATAATGTAAATATCTCAGAGATTCCAAATAATATAAAAGGTCAAAAATTATTTTTGGATTACTATGAGGAATTAACTTCAGAAAGTAAAAACTATTTTACTGAAACTTTAGTTGTGATCGATGACGATCCCCTTATTTGTAAGAGCTGGAAGCGAAACGTTAATGATATTAACGTACTTACTTTTTTAAGCCCTGAGAATTTTTTATTGTATATTGATAATAATAAAGAAATTTTAGGTAATATTAAATATTTAGTTTCGGATTATTATTTTGGAAAGGGTTCTCGTTATTTATTTGAAGATTTTATTGTAAAGTTAAAAAAAATTTATGGCGGAAAAATATTTTTATCGAGTGATTTAAATCTTGAGAGTGAAAATTTTATAAAAAAAGAAAAAATTATTATTATAAAAAAGAGAGTTTATTCTGCTCAAGAGTTAAAAAAATTCTAGCCATTTCCTGTAATAGCAAGGTCTTTAATTAAAATTTTTGGACAAATGCCTTTAACTGTAAGTTCTTCTTCAGAATCCACATAACAAATATTTTTAAGTAGTGTTAAAAAATCTCCCGCAACAGTTGCTGTTTCAATACTTGTTTTTTTATTATTTTCTACTATAAATCCATCAAATGGTAAAGAAAAAGATCCTTGCAGGGCATTTACTCCCGCATGTAGCGATTTTACATTTTCGATATAAATATACGGTTCAGTTGGCAAATTATCTTGAAATGCTGCCGCATTTTTATTAGATTTTATATGTAAAAAATGGGGTGATATCGTGATTTTTGCACCACTATTTGCGTTTCCTGTAGATGTTGTTAGAAATTTTTTAGCAGTATAGCTACTGTGTAAGAAATTTTTTAAAACTCCATTTTTGATAATTTCTGTTTCTTGAGTATTGGTTCCTTCATCATCAAATAACGTTTTTGCAACATTTTTTTCATGAAGCGGTGCATCGTATAAATTAACAAGTGGACTTGCAATTTCTTTGCCAAGAGAATCAATTGTGCTTAAACTTTTTTTATCTAAAATGTTTTGAGCATTTATAAAATTTGCAAATGAATACAATATATCTAAAAAAGATTCGGGTGAAAATAATACAGAATATTTACCAGATTTTATAGGCGTATAGTTTAAATGTTTTATGATTTTTTCTAGTGCAATTTTTGCACATTCTAAAACATTTAATTTTTGATAACCATTAACTATGCTAATATGCCCAGCTTCGCGAGCATGTTTTCCTTCTTCTTGAGCTAGTGGATAAAAGTAACAATAGGCAATATTTTTTTTCTCAGATTTTAAAACGCCATTGCTATTAAAGTAAAATCTCCCAGATAATGATTCAGAAATTTTATTATAAGGAACACTTTTAAAAACAGAATCATGATCAAGAATCAAGCTTTCTGCTTTGATACATTCATTTGCAAGTTCTTGAATAGGAGAAATTATTGAATTTTCGTTTTGGGAAAACGCATTTTCTTGGGGTGTTAAACAGGATTCACTAAATTCATAAATCACTTCTTTTGAAGAAAAATAAGATGATTCAAGCGCAATTTCTAAAGCATCTTTTATGCCTTGAGTTGTTAAATTTGAAGTATTTGTAACGCCAACTTGGTTATTTTTATTCCATACTCTAATAAAAAGGGTTGTTTTTGTTGCAGAAGAAAGAGCAAAGGGGTTTTTATTTTTTGAACTTGCAGAGATTTCTTCTCTAAATGAACCATTGACATCAAATTTTTGAATACCAAGAGAATTGGCTAAGCTCTGAATTTCAGACTGTATTTTTTTTATGTTGCGCATCATAGGCTTTGTCCTTTGTTGAGTTTAACGACCGCCAACTGTAATCGAATCAACTTTAATATGTGGCTGGCCGACTGTGACATAAATGCTGCCACTAACAGAGCCGCAAAATCCTGCTGAAATATCAAGATCATTGCCAGACATTGATATTTTTTTCATGATTTCTGTTGCCTGCCCAATTAATGTAGCGCCTTTTACTGGCTTTGTGACTTTGCCATTTTCAATCATCCAGGCTTCTTCTACCGCAAAATTAAAATCTCCTGTTCCATTAACACTTCCTCCTCCAAGCTTTTTGCAGTATATGCCCTTATCGATGCTGCTAATCATCTCTTCTTTTTTAAATTTGCCTGGCGCAATATATGTATTGCGCATACGACTTGCCGGAGCAAATGTATAGTTTTGGCGGCGTCCACTTCCTGTTCGAGGATGTCCTGTTAACAGGTGACCCATGCGATCAGCAATAAAATTTCTAAGAATTCCATTTTCAATCAATAATGTTTTTTGCGTAGGCATCCCTTCATCGTCCATATCGTATGAGCCAAAACCATTTTCCCAAAAGCCTTCATCCCATGCGGTCAGGTTTTCGTGCGCAATTTTTTGCCCTTTTAGGCTGCTAAAAGGTGTTGAATTGCTTTGCACTGCTGTTGTCTCTAAAAGATGTCCACAAGCTTCATGAAAAATTACGCCACCAAATTGGTTTGCAAGAACAACAGGGTAAACGCCAGAAGGAACATAATCAGCATGTAGCATATACCCAGCGCTTTCTGCTAAATCTTGACAAATTTCTCTAAAATTTAAACTCTTAAAAAATTGCGGTTGCGCAGAGACGCCCATTCTTTTGTGAGCAGAAGTGCGATGAGCGCCATCTTGGCAAACAACTTGGGCAGAAATTGATTGATGTAAGCGAATATCGCGTGCAAATGTTCCCTCACTAGACGCAACTAGAACCTCTTGCCAGTCTTGGAATCCGCTTGTTGTAAAGCTTTGTAGCGATGTTGTTAATTTTTTTTGTTGTAAATTACAATTTAAAAGCAGTTCGCAGAGTTCAGAAATAGGACTCACTTCTTTAAGCCAATTATTTTTACTTCGTATTTGAGCATAATCTCTAAGTGGTTCTAAGTTAATATCTGTTGTAATTCTGTTATGAGAAAGTTTTAAACCCATGATATCAAGTGCTTTTTCTAAAATATTTTTAAGCCCATTAAAGCTGACATCGTTGGTTGATACGTAGCAGTCTTCTTTTCCTTTAAATAAGCGAATCCCTGCACCTAGGCTCAGGGTAGGATTAATTGCAGTTATCATTTCATTTTCAACAAGGGCATTGATATAATGTCCTCTTTGAATAAAAAATTCTACAAAATCAGCACCTGCAGCTCGACCTAATCCTAATAACGTTGCTAGAGCATCTTTCCAAGACTCATCAAACTGATTTATTGACATAGAGAATTGAGTATTGGAAATGTTTGAAACAAGAGGTTGTTGCATTTTTTCCTCGTAAAAAATTTGTGATACATTATTCAGGTAGAAACAGATCGCTTTTATGTTTAAATATTAGTTCATCAATTTTGCCCGAAGACTTTAATTTTTTGCTTGCTTCCATTAATTTCTCAACTAGATCTTTTGGAGCATTTTTTGTAACTGCAAGAAAAAAAGTCACTCTGATTGGGGTATACCCTTTTTTTAGATCTTGAAGTTTTAGTCCAAGTGTTTTTGCAGATTTTACAATATTTACTTCTGAAGAATACATTGCATCCACTTTGCCTTCATAGAGCATTTGTGTGCACTGATTGAATGTTGGTACTGGGATTAAATTTTCAAACCCTTGAGTAATAAGAAACTTATTTAAAACAGAGTCAAGCCATACACAAATAGTGTCTAATTTTTTTGCATCTTGAATGTTTTTGCAAGATTTTTTAGAGCGCTTAAGCGTATAAAAAGAATTATCTACATTTAAAAATTTGCTGATGTTATAAAATTTTTTTTCATTATTTTCATTTAAAGCTTTGACAGTCGCAAAAATTTCTTTTGATTTTGGAGTTATGCTATTCATTTTTTTATATATATTTGGATAGGTATTAATCTCAATTATAGCATTTACTTGTGCAGTTTTGAAAAGCTCTTGGGCTGTTTCAAAATAAAATTTTCCTGCAGAAGGAGGTGTTAGTAATATAACGTTATTTGATGCAAATATATGCATTGGTGTTAGTAAAATAAAATAGCATAAGACTCGATATAAAGTTACAGACAATGCTCTTAACCTTTATTCAAAGTTTTTGTTCAAGAACGTTCAATATGAACGTTTTTTATAACAGGTATGTTATTTATTTATAACATTTTTGTTTGAATATGAATTTCTTTCAACTGCTGCATTGAAACAGGACTTGGTGCTTTCATGAGTAGATCCATCGCTTTCTGGTTTAATGGGAATGCAATGACTTCTCGGATATTGGGTTCGTTCAGCAGCAGCATGATCATGCGATCTATCCCAGGGGCAATTCCTCCATGAGGAGGCGCGCCAAACGCAAAAGCATTCCACAGAGCACCAAACTTAGATTCAACGTCATTTTCTGAATACCCCGCAATTTCAAATGCCCGTTTCATAATATCACGTTTGTGATTTCTGATCGCTCCAGACGATAATTCTATTCCGTTGCAAACAAGATCATACTGATAAGCAGTAATGTTTAAAGGATTTTTTTGATTTAGGGCTTCCATTCCTCCCTGCGGCATTGAAAATGGATTGTGAGAAAAATCAATTTTCTGCGCGTCTTCATTATATTCAAACATTGGAAAATCGACAATCCAGGCAAAAGCCCAGTTATTTGTATTTTTTAGGTTTAGTTTTTCTGCTAAATATGTTCTAATTTTCCCACCAGCAATTTGGGTTTTTTGTTTATGATTACCAACGATAAAAACAATTGCATTGTTGTTTTCTAAACGTAACTGATTGCCAAGAGCTTTTTTTTCTGCGTCAGACAGTTGTTTGGCAATAGATCCTTTCCATTCTCCATCTTTTACAGCAAGCCAAGGTAGTCCTCCTAATCCCTGTTCTTTTGCAAATTGGTCTACCTCATCAAAAAACTTACGAGATTGCGATGCAGCATTAGGCAGTACGATAGCGCGTAAAATACCTTTATTTTTTAATATGGTTTGAAATAATGCGGATTGCGTGTGTTCAAGAGTTTCTTCTACATTTTGCATTTCAAGATTAAAGCGAAGATCGGGTTTGTCGGTTCCATATTTATCCATGGAATCATGCCAAGGGATGCATGGGAAACGGCGGTTATTTTTTCTATATTCAGAATTATAGTGACTGAGTGGTAGTATTGGTTTGTCAGAAAATTTCTTATTTTCAAACAACTCGCCCATCAGCTGTTCGACAACATGAAAGACTTCATCTTGTGTAACAAAACTCATCTCAATATCGAGTTGGTAAAATTCTCCTGGAGCTCTGTCCGCTCGTGGATCTTCGTCGCGAAAACAAGGCGCTATTTGAAAGTACCTATCAAATCCAGAGCACATTAATAGTTGTTTAAATTGTTGTGGGGCTTGAGGAAGTGCGTAAAAATGACCAGGATGCAAGCGGCTTGGCACAAGAAAATCACGTGCGCCTTCTGGCGAACTGCTGGTTAAAATTGGAGTGTTAAACTCATGAAACCCCAAAGAATGCATTATGCTTCTAATGTGCTGGATAACTTGGCAGCGAAATAAAATGTTCTTATGCATTTTTTCAGTTCGTAAATCAAGAAAACGAAACGCAAGACGTGTGTCTTCACTTTCTTGTTTAGGATTATGAGCAATAGGAAAAGGCAAGATTTCAGAAGGAGATTCGACTACAAATTCTGATGCAATGACTTCTATTTCTCCAGTACTCATTTTTGAGTTTATTGCTCCTTCTCGTTTTGAAACGAGGCCGGTAATTTGAATAACTGATTCTTGGCGAGTTTGGCTTGCTTCATGAAAAAAAGGAGTATTAGGATGAATAACAACTTGAGTTAATCCATAATTGTCGCGGATATCAATAAAAATTAATCCACCTAAATTTCGTTTTGCATGCAGCCATCCTATTAATGTCACTTTTTGATTAAGATGCGTTATATTGAGTTCTGAACAATGATGTGTGCGTAATAGCTGCATTTTAAAACCTTTCCAGGAGTAAAAAAATTAACGGATCTCGTATATCATAAAAATGTATAAGGGTATAGAGGATTAAGCAGAACTCTAAGTTTTTATACAGGGGATAGATTTTAAAATTATACAGCAAATTCTATTTTTATTTAGTTAATTTTTAATATCCATTTTTCCAAATTTTTTGAATAAGAGCGCGTTCTTGTTTGTTTAGAGAATCCCATAAAAGTAAAATGAGATCTGGTCTATATTTTGCAGTAATTTTTAGTTGCTCTTTTCTATTGTATTCAGTAATTTTTTTGTGATTTCCAGAAAAAAGAATAGAAGGAATTTTAGTTCCTTGAAAAGTTTCTGGATGGGTATATTGTGGTGCTTCTAACAGCCCGTCTTCAAAGCTATCGCTTGTCGCGCTTTGGCTATTGCCAAGAACTCCTGGTACAAAACGCGCAACAGAGTCTATCGCACACATTGCTGGGAGTTCTCCTCCGGAAATAACAAAATCACCAATACTAATGTGGATGTCACTATATTTTTCGGAAAAACGGAAATCATACCCACCGTAACGACCACAGATAAAAATTAAATGTTTTTTTTGTGCAAGCGTTTTTGCAATCTGAGAATTAAATGTTTTGCCACAAGGAGTAAGGTTTACAACATAAGACTGTTGAGTTTTTACGGATAAAAGAGCGCGTTCTGCGATATCAGGACGAATAATCATACCGTCACCACCACTAACAGGTGAGCCATCTACATTTTTACGTGGGTGATCACTAAAATCCCGCAAATAAACGGTATCAATATTAATAATGCCATTTTTTATAGCTCTAGAAATTACCCCTTCTTCTTTAATTGTATGAAACATTTCTGGAAAAAGAGTGAGTGCCGTAAAGCGAAGCAAGGTGGTCACGTAATATTGTCCTCAAAAAATTCAGGAATATAAATTACATCAATGCGCTGGTTTTGTTCGTCAATATTTTTTACAAATTTCTCAAGAAATGGAAATAAAAAAGTTTCTTTCGTATTGGCTGACAAAATTTCGAGATTATCCTGTGCACCAAAAGAGCTTACCCCTGAAACAGTACCTACTAGACCCATATCTTCGGCATAGACTT
Source organism: Spirobacillus cienkowskii (assembly GCA_003339605.1). GTDB lineage: Bacteria > Bdellovibrionota_B > Oligoflexia > Silvanigrellales > Silvanigrellaceae > Silvanigrella > Silvanigrella cienkowskii. The sequence goes on from QOVW01000008.1 coordinate 17,019, forward strand.
TAAATCCAATCAATTTATCAACAATATATTCATCTTCATTAACTTCTATTTCGCTTTGATGAACATATATTCTTTTATTATACAAAGGTTCAACGTCATTGCGGTTTAAAAAACCATCTAAAACAATGACCAGGGCTTTGCCACTCAGATAGGTTTTGATCACTCTTTTTTCTAAAAAACCGTGATTGGTTTCAACAATCAGTTTCTTATAACCATCCCAAGTTGTCCGATTGTCTGCTGTTTTTAAAAAAAATGCGCCCTTCAAACCATGAGGGCGACCTACTTGAGCAAAGTTAATGTATCCACAAGTTCGAAGTTTGTCTTCTTCTGCAAGATTAAATTTTTTTGTCATTATTCCGGGTCTTTAATAAATTCGTTCAGCGCTGACTCCATATCAGACTGCGTTATATAACCCAGTTCTACAAAAATTTGTCCAATTGGTCTAATATTTTTTTGCTGAATTTTTAATAGATGGTTGACATCATCAGAATTCAGCATCCCTAATGAAATTGCGATTTCGCCAAATGGTTTTGAGGTTTCTGATTGTTTATTAAGAATCATAAAAATTTGTTCTGGTGTAAGCTTTCCTTCATTAAGCGCAATGCGGCCAATAGGGAGCCATGTTTGCTTTTGGATATCAAGAGCAGTCATAACTTGACCGGGGGTTACATATCCTTTTTTTACAAGATAAGAGCCAAAAAGCTGCATAGCGACCTCTCAAAACGCCTTTGAGGATTTGTTCGGATAAAACTATTCTTGATTCATTGTCGGCAATTGTTACGAAAGAATGAGTCAATTGAAAGGAAAAATGACGAATGCTTTCAAAACATATAAAATTAAATAATAACTGTGAGTTATGTAAGCGTTTAAAACTTGGAAAAAATGACTCTGATTTTTTGTTTGATGAAAGAGCGAATTTTTATGTTTTTAAAAGTCCGCTATCTGATCGTTGGCCAGGTGCATTGATGGCTGTTTATAAAAAACACATTTTTGAACAGTCACAAATTAGAAACAATGATCTTTCAGATACTTTAGTAAGTTTGGTATGTTTAGAGAAAACAATTCTTGATGTGACATCTTGCGAAAGAATTAATTTTGTTAAATTTTCTAATAAAGTAAATCATTTGCACTGGCATTTGATTCCTAGATATCGCAACGAATGTTATCCCACTCAATCATCTTGGGAACTCTTAAATTATACTAAAGATAAACTGTATAAAAAAGTAAAAAAAGATTTTTTTAATAAAGATAGCTTTATTTATAATCAGATTATTGATTTGGGTATAAAAAATATTAAGTCAAAACCAAATTCCCTTTTTGGATGTGCCTTGTTTTTAAGACCCGTAGAAATTTCGCTAAGAAAACTTTATTTAAATATTGAAATTGATGACATCCTGAAACAGGCTAGAGAAAATCCAAAAAAATGGGAATGTTTATTAATGAAAAGAAATTACTCTGATTACTCTTGGGATTTTGTAGGAGGAAATGCAGATCCTTGTGAATTTCCTAAAGATACTATGATTCGTGAAGTTTTTGAAGAGCTCGGATGGAAAATTAAACGTTACAAGGAAGTCACACGCCAATGGAAAGGTGGTGCAATAAAAGGATTTATTTATTTAGCTCTTCCTGAAGATCAAAGCGCTTTATTAGACAAACCATTGAGGATAGATTGTGACGAAGTGCAAACTGTAGAATATTTTAATTTAATTGATATTTTAGATGATCACACCTTTCCAAGTAAAGTCAGGGATAGAATATCTGCTTTTATAAACTGCCAATCTGATTTTCATTTAACAGAACTTTAAAATCATATGCCGCAACAATTTGCTGCGCTAAATCTGATGTTTCATTAACAAGTTAAATATTATCTTGTTTGTGTTTTCTTTGAAAGTTTTGAAAGGAACATGACATGAGTGAATTTTTAACGACAGAAATGCTTGCAAGAATACAGTTTGCGATAACTGTAATGTTTCATTATATTTTTCCGCCTTTATCAATTGGTTTGGGTTTAATTCTTGTTGTCACAGAGTTTTTATATTTAAAAACTAAAAATAAAATTTATGAAAGAATCACAAAATTTTGGGTAAAAATTTTTGCAGCAAACTTTGCAATGGGTGTTGCTTCTGGGATTGTGATGGAATTTCAATTTGGTACAAATTGGGCAACATATTCGAGATTTGTAGGGGACATATTTGGTTCTGCATTAGCTGCAGAAGGAATATTTGCATTTTTTTTAGAATCGGGGTTTCTCGCGATTTTAGTGTTTGGATGGGATAAAGTAACTCCTAAAATGCATTTCTTTTCTACCATTATGGTCTTTTTAGGGTCTGTATTTTCAGCTATTTGGATTATTATTGCAAACGCTTGGATGCAAACTCCGGTTGGTTATCATATTGTTGGTGAGGGGATGAATGCGAAAGCAGTCATCGATGATTTTTGGGTCATGGTATTCAATCCATCAAGTGTTAGAATGCTCATTCATGCGCTAATTGGTTGTTGGCTTATGGGCTCATTTTTTGTGATGAGCGTTTGTGCGTGGTATGTATTAAAAAATAAACACTTCGATGCCGCAACAAAATCGTTTAAGGTAGGATTATACATCGCTTTTATCTCCTCTATTGCTGCTGTTTTGTCGGGGCATTTTTTAGCAGAGCGTGTTGCAGAAACACAACCTGCAAAAATGGCTGCAATGGAAGGTCATTATTTTACAGGAACAGGAGGCGCTCCGTTATATCTTTTTGGGATTCCTAATAGTGAAAAGCAAACTGTAGAATATGGAATTAAGATTCCTGGTGGACTGAGTTTTTTACTTTATGGTGATAGAAATAAACCCGTTATTGGTTTAGATCAATTTGACGTTAAAGATAGACCTCCAGTTGGAATTACATTTCAAACTTATCATATTATGATTTCACTTGGAATGTATATGTTACTATTAACAACAATTTCTTTGTTACTTTTAAAGAATGGTTTGTTATTTAAATCAAAATTTTTAATGAAAATGTATTGTTTTTCTGTGTTAGCTCCAGCAATTGCGAATCAAGCAGGTTGGATTGCGGCAGAAACAGGAAGGCAACCTTGGATTGTATATGGTTTGATGAGAACACCAGAAGGTTTGTCTAAAGCAGTTAAAAGTAACGAGATTTTAACTTCAATTATTATGTTTACTTTAATTTATATATTGCTTTTTATAGTTTGGATTTTTGTTATTCATAGTAAAATAAAACAAGGACCAGAAGATTTATTGTAAATAAAAATTAAAAATTAAAAAATTTTAAAGGAGTTAAAGTGGATTTACAGATTTTTTGGTTTGTTTCTTTAGGTATTTTGCTTGCTGGTTATGCAATATTAGATGGGTTTGATTTAGGTGTAGGAATCTTACATTTTATTGCAAAAACTGATCATGAAAGACGTTTATTTCTAAATTCAATTGGGCCTTTTTGGGATGGAAACGAAGTGTGGCTTGTGACATTTGGTGGTGCGTTGTTTGCGGCATTTCCAGATGCTTATGCCACAGCTTTTTCTGGTTTTTACTTACTTTTTATGCTGTTATTGTGGGCATTAATTTTTAGAGCAGTTTCTATAGAATTTCGAAGCAAATACGATGGGCTTATTTGGAGAACGTCATGGGACGTTGGGTTTTCTATTGCGAGTATTTTAGCGACTTTTTTATTTGGTGTTGCTGTTGGAAATTGTATGCGAGGAATTCCTGTTGGTGCTGATAAAGAATTTATTGGTTCTTTGTTTGACTTGCTCAATCCGTATTCAATTGTAATTGGCGTTTTAGCTGTTGCAACATTTACAATGCACGGATCTATTTATCTTTATTTAAAACTCGAAGGTGAATTACGAGAAAGAGTGCATAGAGTGATGTGGCACACTTTCGGTTGCTTTATTGTTTGTTATATCTTTGCAACGATTTATACTTTAGTACATGAACCAAGATCAATTCATAATTTTGCACAATATCCTTGGTTATGGAGTATTGTTGTCATTAATGTGCTTGCAATTGCAAATATACCAAGAGCAATTTTTTTGGCTAAACCAGGATATGCATTTTTATCTTCTTGTGTAACTCTAATTGCCTTTACCGCATTGTTTGGTGCGGCATTATTTCCAAATCTAATCACTTCAAGTATTGCAGCAGAATACAGTTTAACAATTTTTAACTCATCATCAACTCAAAAAACACTGCAAATAATGAAAATTATTGCATTTTGTGGAATGCCTTTTGTTTTATCGTATACTGCTATTATATATTGGGTTTTTAGGGGAAAAGTAAAGTTAGGAAAATTTAGTTATTAATTACTCATTGCAATGATTTTTGTTTAACCAAGTCAATAAAAATCTCTTTATAAATTTGCAAGGTGCTTTTGATGTGTTAGTTACACTTTAAGTTTGATGAATGGTTAAATTCCAATTCATTTTCCTTAATTTAATGATGTGGAGTGAGTCATGACCTTGCCAAAAATTCATAGTCAAAAGTGGTTAAGCGAAGTTGAGTTACTTGATTCAGATATGGAACCCTCAGTTGAGTTAAAACCTGCGAATATAGAAAATTTTTTTTCAAGCATTTCAGATACAAAAGCATGCGATAAAGCAGCAACAAGCATTTTGAATGTTTTATCAAAAGAACTAGAGCAAACAATTCCATGGTATTTATCTCAAATGCCGCCTCTGTATTTATGGTCAACTTCTCAAAATGCATTGATTGATGATATTCTAGAAATAGTTTCTGGCAAAGTGTTGAGCGAAAATCAAATTGCAGAAAGGGTCTCTGCAGCAACCCAAACAACCACATTCATTGCCGCGGGAGAACACTCTACGGCAACCTTCCGGATTGCTCCTTTACTGTCAAAACATAAAGCAAAAGTCGCTCGGTTATTTAATACTTTAGATAAAAAAATCGGGCTTTGTGAACTCTATCAAGCTCCCTATACAACTGAAGCGACCTGGAACGCAGCCAAATCAAAACTTAAACTACAGTCTTTAAAAGAAATTTTGTCGCAGCAACCTAAAAATTTAGTTGATAGCTTTTTGACCTCTTTGGATAAAGATTATGTTGAAGTTGCAACCGTAAAGCAGATGTCTTTGGCATTTGAAGCAGTAAAATACAGTATTGAAAATGAAAATACTTATGTAAATTTAACAACAATTATGGATGAAAATACATCAGATATCAGGGTTCGGGTTGATATTTGTTTAAAGCATTTTCCAGTGACTGCAGCGATGGAAAATATTATTGGTATTTTTAACCGTTATAATTTTCAGGTAAGGCGGTTTTTAGCAAACGAAATTTTGATGGAAAATAATCAACGTTATACTATTTTACATTTGATTTCAGCAAGTCCTACTGGCGAAATGATTACCGATAATATGAAGTCTTGGGGTAAAGTATTAAAAGGTTTAAAAACTTTATCATATGTTGATCATGGTGATGAGTTTTCGAGTTTATTGCTTGGTGATAGCCCTTTTAGTTTAAATGAAACAAACTTGGTTCGTGCAATGGCGAATTGGGTTCATATTTTCTTAACTAAACAAAATCCGTATTACTATTCAAAGGATCGAGTATCTAGAATTATTGCAAATAATCCTGTGTATATGGAATTTTGTATTCGCTATTTTAGAGCGCGGTTTGATCCAAGATTTGTTGGAGATCGCAAAAGTGAAGCGCAGCATTATTTTGATGAAATTAAGTTGTTTTACTCAGAACTTTCCGATGTGGTTGAAAGAAATATCTTAAAAGAAGGATTAAATTTTCTTTCACATATTTTAAAGACCAATTACTTTTTGATTTCTAAAGGAGGTCTCTCCTTTAGAATTGATCCTTCAGCGTTAGATAAGCAGTTTTATCCCGAAACACCTTATGGTATTTTTTATATGATAGGGCGGAATTTTAGAGCATTTCAGGTTCGTTATCGTGATATTTCTCGTGGCGGTATGCGCGTTGTTATACCTAAAAACTCGGGAGATTATGAAAATGCATTGGCGGGTATTTTTGATGAAGTGAATGGCCTTGCATCTGCACAACAATTAAAAAATAAAGATATACCAGAAGGTGGCAGTAAGTGTGTTATGGTTGTTCGGCCTCATGCAGATAAAAATGAAGCCGTAAAAGCCGCAATATCTGGACTTTTAGATTTAATTGTAACTGATTCTAAAATTGGTGCATTAGCGGAAGGTATTATTGATTACTATGGTAAAGATGAAATTATTTATTTAGGCCCCGACGAAAACCTCACCGATGATCTCATTGTTTGGATTATTCAACATGCATTACACCGAAAATACAAGTATGCTTATGCGTTTATGTCATCTAAACCCGATTTTGGGATTAATCACAAAACATACGGCGTTACTTCAGAAGGTGTAAATGTTTATGTTGATAATGTTTTACGTTATTTAGGAATACAAAATTCGACGTTTCGAGTAAAAATGACAGGTGGTCCTGATGGCGATGTGGCAGGAAATGAGTTAAATATTCTTTATCGAGAGTATGGAGAGCGCTGCCGGGTTGTTGCGGTTGCAGATGGATTTGGAGCGGCTCACGATCCTAAAGGATTAAACTGGGGAGAACTCATTCGACTTTTTAAAGAATCGAAGTCTATTGTTCAATTTGACCCGAGTAAACTTAGTGGCGATAGCAAAGCTTTTGTGATTTCTGCAAATACAAAAGAGAATATAAAAATAAGAGATAATATTTATGCCACTGTTGAAGCTGAAGTGTTTATTCCTGCAGGTGGTAGACCATATACAGTTAAAGAAAGCAATTGGGATAGGTATCTGTTGCCAAGCGGAAGACCAAGTTCTTTAGCAATTGTTGAAGGGGCAAATATTTTCTTTACAAAAGAAGCGCGACAAAAAATAGTTGATAGTGGTGTTGTCGTTATAAAAGATAGCTCTGCAAATAAAGCAGGTGTGAGCTGCTCTTCTTACGAAATTATTGCATGCTTGACTATTTTGCCCGAAGAATTTGCTGAAATTAAAGATATTTATGTAAAACAGGTGCTTGAGATTATAAGACGCAATGCAGATCAAGAGGCTAAGTTGTTATTTAGAGAATGGCTCAAAAATAAAAATAATACCGATCTTGTAAAGCTAAGTTATGAAATTTCTACAGAAATTAACCAGGCTAAAGATATTCTTTTAGACAAACTCAATCAATTAAAAGATGAAGAGCTCGTTGTCGATAAGTTTCACTTTGTTTTATTTAAACATTGCCCACCAATTTTGGTAGAAAAATACAAAGACAGAATTTTGAATCGATTGCCAAGAGCACATAAAATTGCGATTTTAAGTGCACATATGGCTAGCCACGTTATATACCGGGAAGGGTTAAATTGGTTAGAGTCAATGCACCCTGATCAAATATTTAAAGTGGCACTTGATTACATAGAAGCAGAACGAGATATAGAAAAAATGGTTGCTGAATTAGCAAGTAGCTCAATTTCCTTTAAAAATGAAATAATGGAAGTATTAAAAGCTTCTGGTGCAAAACATTTGGCTTCAAGTCGCATGTAAGCATTGACATTTTTAATAAGAATTTAGCGCACAGCAACTATCTTTTAAGGAGGTTATGTGCGTTTTATTTTAACTAAAGAACAAATTTTATTTTTTATTGTTACTATTTTGAGTTTTATTATTATTTATCCATTTTTAATTCCCTTTTTATTTGGAGTTGCCATTGCCTATTTGTACGAGCCAATTTTAAATAAAACTATTTCAATACTAAAAATTAAAAAAGAATTTTGGAAATGGGTATTAAGTACATTACTTGTAATTGTTTCAGTTGTTGCAATATTTGGTCCAATTTTAACTCTTTTAACAACAGGTATACAAGAACTTTTAACCGCTTTAAATTTATTAGAAAGCGAATTAAAAAAACCTAATTTTTTAAACCAAAAATCGATTGATGTTAGCAGGTTTTTAAAAGAATTTTCTTTAAATTATTCTTCTGATGAAGTAGTTTTGAAATTTACAGACGGTTTAAAACAATTAGCAACAATGTTGGCTTCTGAAGCGGGAATAGCCTTAACAGCAACACCGGCTTTTTTAATAAAAATGTTTTTATTTATTTTAACATGGATATTTTTTATGATTCATGGAAAAAAATATCGTGAATCATTTTTACCTAAAATAATCCCTTGGAAAAAAGAGCGTGAATTAATTTCAAATACAGTTTCATCGGTATTAAAAGCTTTTATAGTAGTAAATATTTTTGTTTCTTTTATTCAAGCAATAATAATAGCAACGGTACTAGGTATATTTGGGATTCCGCGTTTTGCGCTTATGGGAATCATCGCATTTTTTATGTCATTTGTGCCAATTGTGGGCACAATCCCTGTAATGCTTGGTGCTGCCATTTGGATCTATTTTAGTCAAGGCTCCCTTGGTGCTGCAATCGGTATTTTAATGTGTGCGTTAGCTGTAGGAGTGTTGGATAATCTACTTAGACCCTATTTTATGAAGGGTGGCATAGATCTTAACTTCTTTTGGATTTTTCTTGCTATTGTGGGGGGGATGTCTATGTTAGGGCTTGCAGGAGCTTTGCTAGGACCCGTATGTTTTGCATTATTTGTGGCAGCTATAAAAGCGCTAGATGCGCAAAAATCCTAATAATTATTTAGTATTATATTTAAATTATGGATGCTTAAACTGTTTGCAAACCGCACTGAGAATGGCGGTTAGGCAAGAGGGTTTTTGTTTGTTAAAAGTTGGCTTTAAATGAATCTTTTTCTATAGTAAGCAGGTCTTTTAAGACGTGAAGGGGAAAATCCTCTATGAACAGAGTTTTAAAATATTTTAGATAATATTAGAAAAGGCGTTGCCTAGTTTTGGAAATAATATGACTTCAAAAACAAAAAAAAGTAAAATTTTATTTAACGATGTATCTTACGCATTAGAGGATAATTTACCTTCTAAATATTTTGGTGTGACTATCTTTGACATCGATGGAGATCATGAACCAGAAATACTTGTTGCAAATGCAAGTGGTAATAACATTATATATAAATATAATGAAGAAACAGGAACATTTTCAAATATTGCACCAAATAATTTTATGTTACCTCATAGAAATACGATTTGTTTTTCTGTTGGAGATTTTTTAGGTAACGGAAATCCGTCTGTGTATATGATGCATGCAGATGCATTTTCTGGAATGAAGCAGCAGAGTGATAATATTATTGCGAGAACATCAAAAAATTGTGAAACTCTGCGATTTGATAACATTGTTGATGAAGATTCAGAATATCAAAATCGCTATTCTGGTAGAAGTGTTGCGGCCTTTGACTATCAGGGAGAAGGAAAACATTCATTTTTTGTTACAAACTACCAAGCTCCAAGCCTATTTTTTACTTTTAATACAACAATAAATGAAGTCCAAGAGTTATCTCGTATTTTTGGTTTAAGCCAATTTGCAACGGGGCGGAGTGTTTTAGCGCAGTATATTTTAAATAAAAAAGCGATTGATATTCTTGTTGGCAATGAGCGAGAAGCAAATAGTTACTTTACAAAAATAAAGTCTGGTCTTTATTTTGAAGCAGCACATCATTTTTCGCTAGAAGATGAAAATAATCATTCAAGAGCAATGGCTGTAGCAGATTTTGATGGAAATGGTCTTACAGATATTGTTATAGGTGCGTGGGAAGGTAAAAATTCAATTTTATTTCAAACTCCAGAAGGTAGGTTTGAAGATCAATCTCCTCCTTTTTTTAAGCTTCCAAAAACAATCAGGTGTGTTATTGTTGCAGACTTTGATAATGATGGTCAGGAAGAGATTTTTATAACAGCGTTTAATAATAGAAACCGAATGTATCGTTATCTTGGAAATAAAACTTGGGAAGAAATTCATATCGGTTCATTAGCATTAAAAGATTTAAATGGCTCTGGTGCTGCAATTGGTGATCTGACTGGTAATGGTTTTTTAGATATTTTTGTAACATGTGGTGAGGGGTTGCCAAGCACTAATAAATTATTTTTAGGGGTTCCTAATCGGAATCATTGGCTAAGAATTCAGCCGTTAACACAACACGGATTTCCAGCGTTGGGGGCTAAGGTTAGATTATTTTTAAAAAATGGAAAGGCTCAAACAAAACACATTTGTTCAGGCAGCGGGTATATGTGTCAAATGGAGCCTGTAGCACATTTTGGATTGGGTGCAGAAGTGCCAGAAATTGATCGTCTCGAAATAACATGGCCTGGTAATGGAGCAGATCTTCCACCAACTCTTACTGTCCCTGGAAGTTCTATTTCATGCGATGCATTTGCACAAATTCCTTTTCCTAATTGATATTGAAAGTATTATTATTCATGAATACTCGTAAAAGTAACGACTTACAAATTGAACTCAATTATGCTGAATCATTAAACTACTGCTTAAATATATTGCCAAATGTATCTCGATCTTTTGCAATTGGCATTCAATTTCTTTCTGGAGAATTGCGAAAATCTGTTTTGGTTGGTTACTTATTATGTAGAATAATTGATACTGTAGAAGATGATTTGTCTTTAAGTATTTTGCAAAAGGAACATTATTTAAAAAAGTTTATAGATTGTTTTAAAAGTTTTGAAGAATGTACTGCTTATACAAAAATAGCTGAAAATTTAAGTGGTGATAAAAATCATATTCAGTTGGTTGCGAATTCTCATAAAGTATTTCATTTATATTTTTCATTATCGCAAACAACGCAACTGACATTAACCCGTTGGGTTTGTGAAATGGCAAAAGGAATGATTTCTTTTATAAAGCGCTATCCCAATGGAATTAGGTTGGCAACTTTAGATGAATACAAAGAATATTGCTATTATGTAGCTGGTACTGTGGGACACTTATTGACAGATTTATGGAAAGAATACGGAAGTCGAGTCAGCATTAATGTTTTTAATAAACTACAAAGTAATGCGAGTGTTTTTGGTGAGGCGCTGCAAACTGTAAATATTTTAAAAGATATAGCATGGGATGCTAAACAAGAAAATTCAATTTATATTCCGTCAGATATTTTAAAAAAATATGGTGTTTCTCATGAAGCAATATTAAATGAAAACTTAAAGATAGAATCACAAAACGCTGTGCGTGAAATTTTAAATTTAGCTTATAATGATATAGATATTGCAATAAATTATTTAAAAAATATTCCAGCATTTAATTTTAGAATACGGTTTTTTTGCATTTTTCCTTTATTTTTAGCTATAGCAACACTTAAAAAAATAGAAAACTCTGAAAATATATTAACCCCAGAAAAAGTTATTAAAGTGTCACGTTCAGAAGTTAAAAAAATTAAGATTTATTCTATTTTATGTGCGCTATCTAATTTTTTTATAGATAGGTCTGTTAAAAAAATTTTTTAAATCTAATTTTGTTTTAAAATAATTTCTAGTATATTTTTAGGTATTCTGCATACTTTGTTTTTAATAGGATCAAAACAAACCATTTTAATTTCAGCATCTGCATGTATTGTCTCAGAATTTTTAAAAGACTTAATAATATAAGACAAATCAAAACTAGCTCCTTCTATTTTTGATATATATTGTTCAACCCAAACTTTATTAGGATACTTCAATTGTTTTTTAAAAGAAATTTTACATTCATATAAAACTAATTGTATGGCATTTTCTGATAACGATTGTTCAAAAAATAATTGCGATCGTGCTTCTGTCATATAGTCAAAAAATTTAGAGTTATTGATGTGATGGTATGCGTCGAGATCGGTCCATTTGGTTTCAATTAATACTTTATTAAGAAACTTGCTTTCTGATATATTCATAAAATTTAAATCCCTTAAGAAGATGCTAGATAATTAAATCAATCATACATAGATAATATGTAATTATTTAGTCAAGTGATATAATTTTTATTTATTGGTAAGCTTTTGGGTTTTGTTTTGTAATGGTATTCTTGAAAAATTGACTAACTAATGTTTTTTGATATTCTAAAATTTATTTATATTGGAGGATTAGTGATAAAATTCAAATTATTGTTTAAAATTTTAGTGATTATTATTCTAACTTCATGTGTTCATCAAGTTAATTCTAGTAAAAATATTTACAATTTAGAAAATTTGAAAAGTGATTTAAACCAAATAATCTCTAAAGAAAATTTATCAGCTATATCCTTAGCAATAAAGTGTCCAAAAGTTAATGATTTTAATGTTATTGATATTAATTTAGGATTTAATAGTATAAATGGTGAAAATGTAACTCAATTAAGTTTGTTTCAAATTGGTAGTATAACTAAAACTTTTGTTGCAACAATAATTTTACAACTTGAAAATGAAAAATTACTTTCACTTGAAGATAATATTGAAAAATATTTTCCACAACAGTATAAAAATTGGTCAAAAATTAAGATAAAAAATTTACTCAATATGACTAGTGGTATTCATAATTATAATGATCCTAAAAATCAATATTTTATAGGAAAAACATTACGTGATCCTGATTATTATTTTACAAACGAAGATTTATTAAGATTGGTTAAAAGTGAAGATTTAAAATTTGTGCCAAACTCTAGTTGGATGTATTCCAATACCAATTATATTTTACTCGGAAAAATAATTGAAAAAGTAAGTAATTCAACTTTTTCAGAACAATTGCAAAAAAGAATTTTACAGCCTTTACAAATGAGTAATACTTACTTTATTAAACATAGACCAAAAACAGAAATACCACTTTATAAAATTTCTCATTTGACACAGGGGTATCTTTATAATGAAACTTTATTAAAGAATTTTGATATTAATGATCTCAGTTTATCATTTGCTAGCTATGCGGGATCAATAATTTCAACGTCTAATGATTTGCTTAAATTTATAAATGCTTTATTTTTAACAAAAGAAAATAATAATTTAAATAGCTTAAAAAAGTTATCTGCTGAATTTAATTATTTTGAAAATACTGATAATACAGGAATAATAAGAAAAATTTCTTCTAATAAAATGGACAGCGGATATGGATTAGGGATATTTATTCTAAATGATAATAATTTTAATGATTTTAATTATTTTCATACAGGTGGTACATACGGATATTTATCAAAAATGTCGTATTTAAAAAACAGTAATGCTTCTTATGTGCTATTAATTAATTCAACTCATCAATTAGACTTTAGGGGCTGTCCAACATAATTTCAAGCAACAATTTTCATACCAATATTGAATTTCCAGAAATTTAAGCAAATTGCGGCTAGTTTCACAAATGTAAGA
>QOVW01000087.1 GCA_003339605.1 Spirobacillus cienkowskii
CTTACATTTGTGAAACTAGCCGCAATTTGCTTAAATTTCTGGAAATTCAATATTGGTATGAAAATTGTTGCTTGAAATTATGTTGGACAGCCCCTAAACTATTTTTGTAAATCATGATCATCCTTATGTGATTAAAATTAATTAAAAATAATAAAATAAATTATTACCATATTTTATTTTATGCTCAATATTTTTTTATGGAAAATTTTTTATAAATTATTAAAATATTTAGTTTTTTTATCGAAAAAAAAATTAATAAATGATAGCATACCAATTTTTAATTAAGAAAAAAAATTTAATTTACTTATTATTTAATATTGACAAATAGGTTTAATTAATTATATACTACGCCTGACAAGTGATCATTTACAAATAAAATAAAAAATTTAATCTTTATTTTTAATTTTATTGAAAAATTACAAATAATTTGTTAAATAACACTAAAATTGAATATTTACGATTTTCATAACAAGGATGTTTATTATGAAAAATGAGATTCACCGAAGCTTAGAATATTTATTTCATAAAATTCATGATGATTACGTAACTTTAAAAAATTATATTAGTAAAACTCCGCTAGTTAAAATAAATTGGTTGAGCCATAAAAATAGAACTGTATGGGCCAAGCTCGAATCCAATCAATCGACAAATTCATTTAAAATTCGTGGAGCTTATAATGCTCTTTTAAAACTAGATAAAAATAAAAAAATCTTTACTGCTTCGGCTGGGAATCACGGACTCGCAATATCATATGCATCTCAGGCTTTACAGAGAGATTGTACAATTTTTATCCCATCAAATGCTTCAGATTTAAAAGTTCGACGTCTGATTCAAACGGGGGTAAAGATAGAAGCTGTGGGTAAAAATCTATTTGATGCCTGTCGAATAGCAAGACAACAAGCAAGTATATACAATGCAGAGTATATTTCTCCTTACTCGCATTTAGATGTGATTTGTGGACAAGGAAGTATTTCTTTAGAAGTTCAGGAGCAGTCTTCTGTTGTATTTGATCATGTTTTAGTTCCTTTGGGGGGCGGTGGATTATTAACTGGGATTGGCACCGTATTTAAAAATTTTTCTCCCTCTTCAAATATTATTGCAACATATCCTCAAATTTTTAATCGTAATTTTTCTGATGATTTTACAAAGGCAATGCAAAAAGAAGTATTTCCTACTATTGCTGATGGACTTGCAGTTCAGCATGATGAATCAGGCAATGAATTTAGTAAAATTTTAGAATCATTAATTAACAGTAAAATTGAAGTTTCTGAGTCAGAAATTGAAAATACTGTTATTGCAACATTGCATAATGAGGGTATTTTAATCGAAGGTGCTGCAGCAACAGCATTGGCACCTCTACTTTATGATCCTGATGCGACAAGGATAAAAGGAAATATATTAGTTATTATTAGTGGAGGAAATATTTCTTCTACTTCTTTAATGAAATGTTTTGCTGCAGATTTAAAAAACACTCGATTAGCCTCAATTTTAGGGCATCAATCAAATAAATTATCAAATGAAATTGAAAAAAATCATACAACTAGTTCTAAAAATTATTTTGATCAAGGTATATCAAAAAATTTTGTATTACCAAAAGAATCAAAAGAAATTTGGTCTGAGTTACTTTTTATTACAATTGCTAAAGCTAAAAATCTATTAGAAGGACTTTCTAGGTTTAGAGAATATATTTTATTAGAAGGATTATCCTTTAATTTTAAAACATATCAGTATGTATTTGAGAGAATTCAATCAATGGTTGAAAATTCTTTAAAAGTTTATCATGAGAATGAAAATGCATCTGAGATAAGAGATTTTTATAGATTATTTATTCAAGAATTTGCTTTTTTAAGAAGCAGTTTATCATGGTGCAGTGCGAGTAATGCACAAAGTCAATTTGTTATGTTTTTTGATTCGCAAGAGAATAATTCTTCAAGTGTAAATTATGATAGATATGGTTCCTTAAGTTTAAAAAAGTTTGAGGTTAATTTACTATCTAGCCTAGGATTTTCACCAGAAGAAAATGATTTACTATTGGTATCATCAGGACAGGCTGCGTACTCAGTAATAGAAAGTTTTTTAATATCAAATGTTTTGCATAATAATTCAAATGTAGTAACCGCTCCATATATATACTTCGAAGCGCAAGAACAATTAGAGCGTTTGTCATTTGCTAATGTAACTCAATGTTTGTCTTGGGACTTAGATGATATCATTTGTGAAATAGAAGAAAAAAACGCCGATGTGATATTTATAGATCCAATGGCAAACCTAGCAGAATTAAATGTTGTTGATTTTAAAAATTTTGCAGACAAAATTAAGTCTAAAAATTGGAAAAATAAATGGCTCATTATTGATGGAACAATGATTTCTGGAGGGATAAATATCTTTCATTTATTTTCCGAAAAAAATCATCCAAATATTTTATATTATGAAAGTGGCAGCAAATATTTACAGTTTGGATTAGATTTGCAAATGGCTGGAGTAATTGTATGTTCTAAAGAAAATTCTGTAAAGTTAAATGTTCATAGAAGAAATATTGGTGCTGTTATGTATCAATCAAGTATCAATAAGTTTCCAGAATATAATCGAGAATTATTTATAAACAGAATGCATATTTTAATGAGAAATTCTTTAATACTAGTAAATGAAATAGAAAAAAATGTATACTTATCAAATAGAATTAATGTTTCTTATCCAAAGAACTGGAAAGAACTTTACTGGAAGCATGGAGGAGGTGTTGTTGCATTGTCAATAAAAAAAACAGGGTTAAATCATCGATCGTGCCTTGAAGCATTTATAGAAATTTTGTTAACACATTGTAAAGATAAAAAAATTCCTTTAACTAAAGGGGTCAGCTTTGGATTTTCTGTTACAAGAGTTTCTGCGGCAGCAGCAATGGCTGAAAATGCACCACCTTTTTTGCGATTTTCTGTTGGTGAAGAATCTGTTGATTTAATGCATAAGTTAAGTTCAGTTGTTGTTTTGTCACTAAAAGATTTTTTTGAATCGTTTGATCCTAATAGTATTTAACAATTTATTATTGGAGAGTTTGATGTCTATCTTTGCTGCTAATAATGCAGGTTTGTCTTTGAATTATCCTTATGAATTAAATGATATATTGAGTAAAAATGCTTTTTTAAATTTATTTAAAAAAGCATTTGTTAATATAAAAAATATTGATGATTATGACAGTAATATTGAATCAAAATTAATACAAACTCTAGATGTTGAGCTTTTAAAAGCTTATAAAAATAATAACAAACATAGTTTATTTGTAGTTCATTTGTGCTTAAATGAAATATTATCAAGAAAGTATATTTTATATAATGATGGTGTTGAAACTTCTCCAATAATGTTTAAAATTCAGCAAAAAATTATTAATGCTCAGATGGAAAATGATTTAAATACAATCTCAAATGCGTATAAACCTCTCACAATTGATGAATTTAAAATTTGGTTTCAAGAAAAGCTAAATAAATATTCAAAATATCCGCATCCTTTATTTGAATACATCGAAAATTTTGCAACATATGAGCAATTTAGAGAGTTTATAAAAATTGAAGCTTCTGTTCATGTTTCTTTTGATGATGTCATTGCATTTTCTCAAGTGGGTGTAAGAGGAACTCAAAAGCTGGAGTTTTTTAATAATTTTAATGATGAACTAGGATCAAGTAATCCAAATAATTTTCATTTATCAATGTTTGAAAAACTCACTAATTTTTTAGATATCAAAGAAATCCAAAAAGAAAATTTATTTTGGGAGGCGTTGTCGTGTGGTAATTACATGATGTTTCTTGCTTATTTTAGAAGTTATTTTCATTACTGTATTGGTTATTTAAGTTTTTTAGAAGCATTAACTCCAGCTCGATTTGGTTGTATTGCAAACGCTGGTAAACGCTTAGGATTTCCTTTAGAAGTTTTAGAATATCATGCTCTACATTCTGAATTGGATATTAACCACGCACAATCTTGGTTAAATAATATTATTCTTCCTGAATTTGAAGCACATAAACCTTATCAGATTAGATGTATAATTGATGGAATTTTGTTACGAGAACTTGTTTCACGTCGATATTGGGATATGATTTTTAAAAAAATTTAGATTCAATTTTTATTGAGGTTATTTATGGAATGCATTATTTTTGTAGAAGCAAGTCAAACAGGTGCAGGTGAAGTGGCATGTGCTTATGCGAAGAATTCTGGATATTTTGTAATATTATTTTGTAAAAGTATATTAAATTATAAGCAAAATATTTTTAAAAATTGTGATAGTGTCGTTGAGATAGATACTACAAAAATTTCTGAATTAATTCATGAAACTGATAAATTGCGACAAAAATTTAGCATTAAAGCTGTTACTACAACCAGTGATTTTTTTGTAGTGCAAACTGCTCAATTATGTGAATATTTAAATTTACCTGGTAATTCTAGTTATTCGGTTGAAAATATAAAAAATAAATTGAAAATGAGAAATGAAATTGAAAAATTTAAACCCGAATTAAATCCGCAATACTTTCATGCTTTATCATTAGAAGATGCAATAAAATTTGCAACAAATAATAGTTTTCCATTTATTGCAAAACCAATAAATGGGAACGATAGTTTACATGTAAAAAAAATTAGTAATACTCATGATTTGCAAAAATATTTTCACGATCGCAATCACTGGGGTGTTGATGTTTCTGGGCAAAATTTTCAAAGCGGCGTGTTGTTAGAAAGCTATGTTCAAGGTACAGAGTTTTGTTTAGATTTATTAAAATCATTTTCAGGTAAGCTTATTTTAATTGGTGCATTTAAAAAAATGTTAGCAGGAACTGAGCAAGGTTATTTTATTAAAATTGGTGCTAGTTTTCCTGCATCATCTATAGAAACAGATTTATTATTTAAAGAAATTTCCCCCCTTGTTGAACATATGGGATTTGCTGTAGGGGCAATCAATATTGATTGCAAAATTGAAAATGGCAAAGTCAAAGTGCTGGAAATGAACCCTCGTTTGGTTGGTGATCAAATGGGCAGTCATATGATTGAAATTGCTACGGGATTAAATCCAGCGCACGCAATTGTTGATGTCTCTTGCGGCAAAGACATTATTTGGCAACCTAAAAAAATTCGTGGAGCCGCAATTCATCGTTTAACAATGCCATATGCAGGATATTTTGCAGGACTCTATAATTTAGAACATTTAAAAAAAATGGAGCATGTTGAGTCCGTAAATATATTAGGCGAAATTGGCAAATGGATAGAACCTGCGTCTTCAAATCAAGGAGTCATAGGTTCTGTTATTGTGTCTCATGAGACGGAGGAGTTAGCAATGAATCTCGCTTGTGAAATAGCTTCTCATATTGAAGTAAAAGTTGATATTTTACCAACAACTTATACATGTAATGAGTTAATAAATCAAATTCAAGATAATAATTATTAATTACCATAATTCTATATACTATAAAATTTTATTAAAATAAGAATTGCGAAGATTTTTATCTTTTTATATTTTAAATAAAAATTATTTATTGACATTTTAAAAATTTTTAAATAATTAAAATTTGTTTTATTAGTAAATATTTTATTAAAATTTTTTTGAGGATCATGTGAATAGTCTACTGTATGCAGATAAGTTGAGTAAATATGTTCTTGAAAGAGAAATACCTAAAAATGTAGAGTTTCTGGGTAGAGTTAAAGACTATTTTTTTAGAAGTTATCAAAAAAAGTATATTGTTAACAACTGCTCACTAAGTCTTGCAAAGGGAGAAACCATTGCAGTTTTAGGAAAAAATGGTGCAGGAAAATCTACCCTTATAAAAATGATGACCGGAGTGATTGTTCCTTCAAGTGGTGAACTTGTTGTTTGCAATGCAAAACCACATTTAAGGGAAGCTAATTTTTTAAAAAATATTGGCGTTGTTTTTGGCCATAAAAATTCTTTAATGTGGGATCTTCCTTTATTTGATAGTTTAAATTTACATAAAGTTATTTATCATCTTGAAGATAAGTATTATAAATCACGCTTAAATTATTTATTAGAAATTTTGAATTTAACAAAATGTTTAAATTCAAAAATTAAGTTTATGAGCTTGGGTGAAAGAGTAAAAGCTAATTTAGTAATGAATTTGCTGCACGAGCCTGTATTGGTTTTTTTAGATGAACCTACTATAGGTGTAGACATAGAGTCTAAAAATCAAATTCGTGAATTTATTAATTATGAAAAGTGCCAAAATAAAACCTCATTTGTAATGGCATCTCATGATCCATCAGATATTGAAAATTGTTGTGATCATATTTATATTCTTTCTGATGGTGAAATGGCATTTTCTAAAAAAACAGAAAAAATAAAAGATGTTTATAAAGATAAAATAAAAATAATTGTTAAAAAAGATGTTATAAGTCAAAAATATTTTAATAATTTAAAATCAGAAAATAATTTAGTATTAAAAGAGTACGTTAATACTTATAGCATGACATTTTCAAAAAATTTAGAGAGAATTATAGTCAATTCTTTAATTGAAAATAATATTACCTCTTTTGAATTGAGAATTATGACGTTTGAAGAGATTTTGGCTGATATGTTTGATATTGCTGGTAATATTAATAATGAAGATGATGATGAATTTGAATAAAGTAATTTATGATATTAAATATATGCTTCAATTTTGGCATATTGGTTTAAAAGAAACGTTTATTGATAGAGGAATGTTAGTTGTTGATTGTTTAATTGGTACTACTTTGCCTATTTTAGTTCAACTGTGTTTTTGGAATTATGCTTTTAGTAATAATAATGAAAAATTTATTCAAAATTATACTTTTGATAAAATTGCATTATATGTCACTGTATCTGTGATTATTGCAAGGTTAAATAATCCTTGGAAAATGATTGAAAAATTTTCTGATCAAATAAAATCTGGAGAATTTGATAGTTATTTAATAAAACCAGAGTCGCATTTTAATTATTTTAAAAATTTATTTTATGGGGAAAATATTGTTTATCTAGTTTTATTATTAATTTTTCTAATTCCTTCCTTTTATATTTATAGTAAATTTATATTTTTAATTCCTCTTTTGTTATTTTTGTATTTTTCACAGTATATTTGTTTTCAAATGGGATACATATTTGGTCTTTGCTCATTTTGGCTAATTAATAGTAATTTTTTAGGTTTTATGTTTTATGTTCTCACATTTTCTTTAGGTGGTGTATTATTACCTATAGAATTTTGGCCAGAAGTATTACAACCATTGTTAATGTATAATCCATTTAGACTTATTGTTTCTGGAGTTGTTGATGTAGCTATTAATCCAAATATGAATAAAGTTATTACATTATCTTTAATGTACATATTTTATTATTATCTATTTAAGATTTTAATCATAAAATTACTTGCTTTATCTAAAAATGTATATAATTCTGGTGGTGGATAAATGAGTCTAAAAATAATAAAGCAAACAATTATTTGTAACTTTAAAAAGGAATTTACTTATAAAATTGATTTTTTTTGTGATATAGCTTGTAATATTTTGTTTTATTCGTTTCAATTGATTATATTTAGTACTGTGTTTTCTTATGTTAATAAAGTGGAAGAGTGGAGTTATCAAAGTTTTTATTTGGGATTTTTATTTTACATTTTTATTTATTTTTCAATTGAGGCATTTACAAGTTCAATTTCCAATTTTTTTGAACTATTATTTGAAGGTAAAATTGCTCCTTTGTTATGTGCGCCAGTGTCGTTATTGTATTTAATATTTTTTAGATTTTTTTCTCCAAATAAAATTATTGTTTCAAGTTTATTTTTTATGTATTTATTATATTATTTGTTTTCAAATAATATAATAAATATATTTAATGAATTATTTTTACTTTTTTTGGTTTTATTTGTTATAATATTAATAAATTTGATTTATATTTTTATACTTAATTTTTTAGTTTTGTTATCTGAAAGACAAATACCTGTTGAGTATATTCATGGTGAACTTTTTGGTTTAAGTCTAATTCCTCCAACTATTTATAGTTCAAAAATATTTTATAGTTTATTAGCTGGTTTTCCAATTATTTTAAGTTCTTCAATTCCTGTTTTTATTTTTGAGCATAAAAAATTTTATTATTTATATTATCTTTTTCCAATAGCAATTATTTTTGTGTTGCTAACTATAATAATGCTTAAAAAAATTAAGCATTATTATGGGGTTTTTGGAGGTTAGGTGGGCTAAAAGTCTTGTAATTTTTTTTGCAATTGTGTTTTATTAATAATTGACAATCTTTCTTCTACTAATGCGCGTTCGTGAGTGACTTCATCTCGTATGTCTTCGTGTTTTGCAATGTTTAATGCTTTTTCGTAAAGTTCCTTAGCCTTCGCATAGTTGTTTTGATTTTCAAATGTATGGCCAAGATAAAAATTAGAAGACACCAGTCCTTCTAGGTCATCAAGTTTTGTAGATAATTCAATGGCGCGATTGAATTTTGTTGTTGCTGTTGTGTAATCTTGATTATCAAATGCATACACGCCGAGTTCGTGTTCAAACGTTGCTTCCCAAAGCTCTGCATTGTTGGCTTTGGCAACTTCTAAGCCATTGTTGAGGTAGGCAATAAATTCATTGAGATCACGAGCTTGTTCTGCTGACAGGGCAGCATTGTAATGAGCCTCTAAAATTTCATCAATTTCACTGTCTACAATGAGTTTTTCAATGACGCTTTTCCAAAGTGGTAGAGAATTGTTGTGTTCTCCAATAATGCCATAAGATAATGCCAAATTATGATTGGTTTCCGTCAAATTTCTTAAAATCTCTTCGCTTTGATTCCCGGTATCTACAAGATTTTGTAGTTTGTCTTTGAGAGTTTCTAAAATTGGTACAGATTTTCCAAATTCTTCTTGTTCTAATAATCTGTTGACGGACTCAATCAGATTATCCATGTCCATGTTTTTAAAAGATAAAGTTTCTGACTGAGAATAGAGATGGCGTGTGTATTTGCTTGGATCATCATGATGGTGATCGTGGGTGCAGCCTTCTCCATGATGGTGATGCTCGTGATTGCAGCCTTCTCCATGATGATGGTGATCGTGAGTGCAGTTTTCTTCATGATGATGATGGTCGTGGGTGTTGTTTTTGATTGTCATTTATAGAAATCCTCATAAATTGTTTTTTATAAATAGGGATATCCCCCATTCCCAAAGACTACTGCAACTTTTCTAAGGATTCCAGGAAATTTTCTTAACTCTTTTGTCAAAGTGCCGAAAAACAAAAGTAACCCTTTTAATATTTAGCTTTTTAAAGGTATTTACTCCAGGATAGAGTATGTTTGAAAGGTACAAACAATTTATAGAGAAAAATGCGAAAGTATTTTCTTTGTTTTTAAGAAAATACATAATATTAATTTATGCAATTTTTATAATAACGTCTATCCTAATTGCTTATAAATTTCATAAAATTTTTGTTTCTTTGCCAAGTTTAGATAAATTAACAAACTATGAACCTTCTATTCCAACCGTTATTTATAGCCAAGATGTAGTAAAAATTGCTGAAATTTTTGAAGAAAGACGATATCCTGTATTTATTAATGAAATGTCCCCGTTTTTAAAAAATGCATTTATTGCTGCAGAAGATGCAGATTTTTATAATCATCATGGCCTTGATTTAAAAGGATTTTTAAGAGCACTGTTTCATTTTGCAACCTTTTCTAATCAAAAACAAGGTGGAAGCACAATAACTCAACAACTTGCAAAAAATGTTTTGTTGTCTAAAGAGCGGACAATCGTCAGAAAAGTTAAAGATATTATTGTTGCTAGACAAATTGAAGAGGCTTTTACAAAAGATAAAATTTTAGAATTGTATTTAAATACAATTTATTTGGGTAATGGATCCTATGGAGTTGAAGCAGCATCAGAAAATTATTTTAGAAAATCAAATATTAAATTAACGTTAGCAGAATCTGCAATAATTGCTGGACTTGCTCCAGCGCCATCAACATACGATCCAACAGAAAATCTTGCAGTCGCAAAGCAAAGACAATTGTATGTATTAGAGCGTATGCTTAAAAATGACATGATTACAAACAGACAATATGAAGCAGCAATTAAAGAAGAATTAACTTTTTATAAAGCAGAATCACCAAATAATAAAATAGCTCCCCATTTTGTTGCAGAAGTTAAAAAACAACTAGAAAAACAACTAGAAGTGAATAATATTGGAACAAGTGGACTTTCTGTTTATACAACACTAAATACTAAAATACAAAATGCAGCTAAAAATGCAGTTCAAACTTTTTCTGAACAGTATCAATCTCGAAAAAGTTTTAAAGGGCCAATTAAACGACACGGTGATAAATATAAAGACAAAATTAAAGAATTAGCAAAATCTCCTCTTAGTGAAACAGAGTATGAAAGAGCGATTGTGGTGGGTATTGAAGAATCACTGAGAGCTGTAGGAATAGTCACGCAAAAAGGAATTGGTGTCCTTTTGTATGAAGATATGATGTGGGCAATTAATTCTGTAAGGGTTGATAAAAAGAATGATAAAAATAACGAAAAAAATAATGATAAGAAAGACAATGAGCCAGAAGAACCTGATATCAACAAAATTTTAAAAATTGGCGATGAAATTCACATAAAAAGAGTGAATAAAAACATGCATCAAAGAATTTTAAAAGATAAAAAATTTCTCACAACAATGACAGGGTTTTCTAAATACTTTGAAAACCCTGATAAGGATAAGTTACAAAGATATACCTTGACAGATTCTTTAGGCATCGAAGCCGCAGCTTTTGTCATGGACTCTCATACCGGCGAAGTGTTGGCAATGGTAGGAGGCGATCAGTTTTTGCAAAGTCAATTTAATCGAGCTACCCAAGCCAAAAGACAAGTGGGAAGCAGCGTAAAGCCGCTATATTATTCTTACGCCATTGACTCTGGATTTAGTCCTGCTTCAAAAATTGATAGTCCAACAATTGATCTAGATGGATGGCAGCCAGGCAATTATGGTGGTAAAGAAAGTGGTCGTACAACACTTTTGCAATCGTTGACGCAAAGTTTTAATATTCCTAGTGTATTTTTATATCAATTGTTAGGTACAACTAAGGTTACAAAACATTTGAGCCGTTATGGTTTTAATTGGCCATATTCGGATCTCAGTATGGCTTTAGGCGCAGGAACCTCAACTTTACTGAAGATGGTTCAATCTTATACCGTGTTTCCAAATCAAGGAAAATTAAGTTTAGCTTATTATATTCAAGAAATCGTTGATAGAAACGGAAATGTTATTTTTTCTGCAAAAAATAGTAAAATTTATGCATTTAATGTAAACCCTCCATTTCCAGAAGATGCGCCGTATTTACCTGGTAAAACCGAATTGACTAATGAAACAGATACAACGTTACAGATGATTTCTCCGCAATCCGCCTATGTTACGTTGCAAATGCTGCGATCTACTGTGTTGTATGGAACAGGGCAAGGTGCACAAGGACTTTCATTGTATGTTGGAGGCAAAACAGGAACAACAAACGGCAATGCGGACGCCTGGTTTCTTGG
This sequence comes from Spirobacillus cienkowskii, assembly GCA_003339605.1. Lineage (GTDB taxonomy): Bacteria > Bdellovibrionota_B > Oligoflexia > Silvanigrellales > Silvanigrellaceae > Silvanigrella > Silvanigrella cienkowskii. The sequence continues at coordinate 11,508 of QOVW01000087.1, forward strand.
GGTGGCATCACAATTGGTTGGTGGTGTGTGGGTTGGATATGATGACAACTCTAAAACTCTGGGTGGTGGCGGAACCGGTTCTGGCATGGCTGTACCAATTTGGCGAAGCATGATGCAAACAGCAATTCAAGTGTATCCACTTCAGTACTGGGTGAGGCCTAAAGGGGTTCACGAAATTAGAATCAACAAAGACAGCGGTGATCTGTCTACGGGCTCTGATGCGGTGTCTGTGTTTGTGATTGATGGCACTGAGCCAGGAGGAGTTTATTCACGCAATGCATTTGAAGAAAAAGAAAATGGTTTAGACAATCATTTAGAATTGAGTATATCCCCAGAAAAAAAAGAATCCACTTCGATTGTTTCGCCACATTCGGGGTGATCTCATTTTTTAAGTTTTATTTAATAAAATTTATTTAAAATATCAAATAATTCATCATATAAAAAAGAGTTAGTCGCTATAATTCCTTTATCCGAAAGTGGACAAAAACTGTTGCCCGCAAAATTTGTCACTTTACCTTTTGCTTCTTTAATTAATAAAGCCCCAGCAGCGGTGTCCCATGGTGCCAAGGGTTTTTCATAAAAACCCTGAAAAATACCACATGCTGTATGCGCCAGATCGAGAGCGGCTGCGCCATTAATTCGTAAACCGAGTGATTTGTCTTGAATGGCGGCAATTGTATCTGTCAATGACTTCAGTTCGCTTCCTTTATTGGAGCTAAATCCAGTTACAATGCTTGCAGAATGAAAGTTTTTAAGTTGGGAAACCATGATTTGTTTGCCATTTAAATAAGCGCCTTTGTCTTTTTCGGCAATAAATAGAGATTGAGTTGTTGGTTGGTACACGGCTCCAAGCTGAGCATCAAACCGTTGTGCATCCAAAACTCCATAGGCAATTGAAATGCAATAGTAAGGGTTTCCTTTAGAAAAATTTGTTGTTCCATCTAAAGGGTCAATAATCCAAAGAGGTTGTCGATCTTTTTGCGGGTTATCAACATAGTGCGAAAGCCCCGATTCTTCTGCCAAGATGTCGTGATGTGGAAAGTGTTCATGAATATGATTTTTAATCAGTTTTTCGGAGTTAAAATCAGCTTCGGTGACAATCCCTTGATTGTTTGGTTTTTCTTGAATTGTAAAATTTTTTTGAAAAAAATTGAGAGTTACAGAACCTGCTTGTCGAATGAGAAGCTCCAAAAATTTGAGATCTGGTTGTTTTAAGGGCATGTCGACTGTTCCTTTTCTATTACTTTCTATTAATCACTTCCTTGAAAGTTTATTTCTTCTTAGGATTATCCGTGGTACCGTAAATATTAAGGTTAATCTATATAGATTAACTTGAAAATAGGAATGAGTTTTTTTAAAAATTCTCATTCTGCATAAAAATAATTTAAAATTGAAGGTTTTAAAAATGCATTGGTCTATTTTTGCTCTTATTGGAGCTATTTTAGGAATTTTAACGGGAGTCTATCTTGCAAAATTATTTGCGCGTCGTTCTCTTGTGAGCTTAGGAGATTTTCCTGTTAAAGAAAATATGGATGCTATTTTAAAAAATGCCGAAGCTCAGCGAAAATTAATTTTAGAAGAAGCATTAATTGCAACCCGAGAGCAATATCAGGCAGAGGTGATGGAACTCGACCATGAGAGAGAGTTGTTGTTAAATCATCAAGAAATTTATGAGCAAGAATTGAATGAGAGACAATCAGAAGTCGACAAATTTGCTAATGAATTAGAAAAACGCGATGGTGACGTGTTACAAAAACATGCTACTTTGAATGCAATGATAGAAAATATTAATAAAATAAATGAACAGTGCCAAGATATTCAAAAAGTTTACCACTCTAATTTAGAACAAAAGGTAGGTAAAAATAAATCTGAGTTTTTTTATGAAATGTCAGAAGAATGTATTGCTGCTGAAAAGCTTGGGATTACCAAATGGATGATGGATCAAGCCGAGTACCTAAAATCAGATGCGCAAAAACTCGCAAGAAATGTTTTGGATGCGGTTTACCTACGTTATCAGCCAAGTTTTGTTTGGCCAAAATCTTCATTCATTGTGCCTGTGGCGTCAAAAGATATTTTAGTAAAACATTTTCATGAAGAATCACCCATCATATCGTCGCTGATAACTGGCACAGATTCTGCAATTAGTGTGTTAACAATCAATGACGAACTGCCATCGATGCTTAAAATCTCAGGAGGAGCGGGCATCGAAAAAGAAATGATCCGCTTGACCTTAGAAGAAATGTTAGCCAAAGATATTTTTCAACAAGATAAAATTAAAAATATATTTGAAAAACACAAAAAATTTATTGAAAAATATATTTTAAAAATGGGAGAGGATGCAATGAAGGCTTTAGGAATTTTTTCCAATATGCATCCCGATATTTTAAAATTAATTGGTTCTTTAAATTATAGGACTAGTCATAGACAAAATCAATATTTTCACTCCATCGAAGTGGCGCGTTTGGCAAGTATGATTGCAGAAGAAGTTGGAGTCGATTCGATGCATGCACGCCGTGCAGGAATTTTGCATGATATTGGTAAAGCTCTAGACTATAAAATTGAGGGCAGTCATGCAGTCATCAGTGGTGATTACGCTTTGCGGTATGGCGAAAAAGAAGAAATTGTTGATACTGTTTTAGCGCATCATGATGATAAAATAGTTGAAACTCCATTTGCCTATATTTTAAAAGCAGCAGATGCCATGTCCGGAGCGCGTCCAGGTGCTCGAGTTGATATGGAAGAAGGGTATCACCGGCGTATTGATGGAATATCCGGTGTGGTCAATAGTTTTCAAGAACAGGGTGTGACGGGGTCCGCAATTATGCATGCAGGAAGAGAAGTGCATGTATTTGTTGATAACAATCGAGTTAAACAAAATGATATTTCTGATTTGGCAGAAGGGATTGCTAAAAAGCTTGAAAAAGAAGTTGAGTTTCCTGGACAGATTAGAGTCACAGTGATTCGGCGTACCGAAATTACCGAGGTTGCTTAAATTTAGCGTTTAAATACGGTTCAGCGAGCATAATAGCCAGTGCTGATAAAGCATTCTGAATTTGTCCTGTTCTTGCCATTGTGACAGCATCCTGAAAATCAATAAAATGCAATTTGATGTTTTCAAATGGATCCTGATGATCAACGGGTTGTTGCAATGGCTGCACATCAAAGGCAATAAAATAAATAATTTTATTACTTTGAATTGCAGAATTTGGCGAAAAGCCAGGTAAAGACAACATGCGTTGTGTGGTTAAACCTGTTTCTTCTTCAAGTTCGCGAAGGGCTGTCATTGTGGAGTCTTTTTCTTCGTATTCTACAGCTCCTCCTGGGACTTCTAATGTAAAATTGTTAGAACCAAAACGATGTTGCTCAACCAAAACAATCTGTCCAGATGCAGTCACAGGCACGACATTAACCCAGTTGGCACAGTTTAATGTATAAACATTTAAACTGTGCTCTTTATTTTGGGTTTCTGCTGTTTGTTCTGTAACCTTAAATATACTGCAGAGAAATACCGTTTTTGCGTTACTGAGCAAAAACGGTTTGAGATCGGAGTCGTTTTTAAAATTAGACATAACGTTTTGCCATATTGTCTAGAGGAATAGCCTTAATTTTTGAAGCTTGGCCTGCTTGTCCAAATTCTACCATACGTTGTGCACAGATTTTTTTCATGGCGTCGCGTGCTGGCACCAAAAATTTTCTCAGATCAAACTCTGCAGGGTGTTCGGTGAGAATTTTACGAATTGCAACAGTCATAGCTAGACGGTTGTCTGTATCCACATTGATTTTGCGGACACCATTTTTAATGCCTTCTTGAATTTCTGAAACAGGAACTCCCCAGGTTTCTTTCATGTCGCCACCGTATTTTCTAAATTCGGCTTGCAGCTCTTGTGGAACTGAGCTTGAGCCATGCATCACAAGATGGGTGTTTGGCAAACGACGGTGAATTTCGCGAATGCGATCGATAGCTAATGTTTTGCCGTCAGGTTTTTTTGTAAACTTATAGGCACCATGACTTGTGCCAATTGCGATTGCAAGTGCATCAACTTTAGTGAGCTCTACAAATTGTGCTGCTTCAGCAGGATCTGTTAACAGTTGCGAGTGCGACAAAGTTCCTTCAAAGCCATGCCCATCTTCTTTATCTCCTTTGCCTGTTTCAAGCGAACCCAAACAGCCAAGCTCTCCTTCAACAGAAATTCCCATGGCATGCGCGACACGCACAACATCTGCGGTTATTTTAACATTGTATTCAAAATCTGAGGGAGTTTTGGCATCTTCTTTGAGACTGCCATCCATCATGACACTGGTAAATCCGTTGCGAATTGCAGAAAGGCAAGTTTGTAAACTGTTGCCATGATCTTGATGCATAACAACTGGGATATCTGGATAAAGCTCAACGGCACCTAAAATAAGATGTCTTAAAAATATATCATTGGTATAATTTCTAGCGCCACGGCTTGCTTGAAGAATTACAGGGCTGTTTGTTTCTTTAGCGGCTTCCATGATTGCTTGAATCTGTTCGAGGTTATTGACGTTAAATGCTGCAACGCCATAATTATTTTCTGCAGCGTGATCAAGTAATTGTCTTAGTGAAATTAAAGCCATTTTAAGCCTCCTGGTCAGGTAAATTCAAACATCGTTTTTTCATACATCACCTTTATAACTCTTGCAAATATTCACTCTATCATCTATTTTTGAGAATTATAGCCAATTTTTAATGGGGGGTAACTCGATTCACATGTTTGATAAAAATAAAATGTTGCTCAAACCTCAAAACATTGCTGTGCACCATGCAGGAGGTCTTGGGGATCTTTTGGTTGCGACAGCTGCTCTTTACGAAATTACAAATATGTATCCCGAAGCAAAAATTACTTTAGTTGGTTCTGGTTGGTGGACACAAATTATTTTACCAACACAATGGCCTCAAATTGATCAAATTTTAGAAACTGTTGTTAATAAGAGGTTTAAAAAATTAAAACTCTGGAAATCAATCATTGGTGATAATTCTTGGAACGAAGTAGAATTCAACAAAAAATCTCTTAAAGAATTTTTAAAAGATTTTCAAATGACAATAGACTTTAGAAGTAAAAGTTTGCGTTTTGCTTTCAGTTCTTATGCTGCAAATGTCGCAATTCGTGTGGGATCAAATCGCAGTAAACTTGCAAAACCTTTATTTACCCATTTTATTCACGATAAAAAAGGTGCGCATTTGCATGAACGCGATAGATTTTTAAACATTGTTGCTGCATTAGATCTTGAGTATTTTACAAAAAGAAAAAACTATTGGCATGAATATGGTTTGCCCGCTTTAAAATGGTTTCCGCCAGATTATCAAAAATATCTCAATTCTTGCAGAGATAAAAAGTTAATTTTAATAAACCCAACCTCAAGTATTCGCGAAAAGGCTTGGCAAAGTCATCGTTTTCGCGAAGCGGCTTTAAAATTAAAAAGTAATGACGTGATTATTAAAATTATTGGTGCGTTGAATGAAACTGAATGGTTACAAGAAGTTGCGCAAGAGGATTTTGAAATTGTGCAGCCAGCATCTATTTTAGAGTTGGTTGATAAGGTTAAAGAAGCATCTCTTTTAATTACAAATACAAGCTCCATGCAGTTTATTGCAGCAGGGACACAAACTCCTACTTTAACTCTTGTGGGATCGGCTTCTGAACTGCGCTGGGGGCCGTTGGGGCTGCATGATCGCAAGCTAAAAATGGCAAAGGAGTGTGATTATCCTAAACCTAAATTTATTTCTCGAAAGGAGCTAGGTAAACTTCAAGAAAAAATAGCGTACGATAAAATTACAGTGAGCGCTGTTGTAGAATGTGCCCAAAAAACACTTCAGGCACATTTAGAAAAGACGGTGTGATTTTTTAATGATTTGATGACATTATATCTTCTTTGTTTTTTATACTTAGTTCTAGTAAAAATTTTTCAAGGACTGAAAAATCATCTGAAATGAATTGTAATTTTTTGAAATCACTGTAATGAAAGTCAGAAGGTTCTATTGTATTTAAATATGCTTCATCCACTTTTAGATTATGTTTTTTAGTATATTCTTTTAATTCATTATAAATAATTTCTTCTGAGCTTTTATTAATCTCAATATCAGTTGTATTTAAATCATTTGAGTAAACATTTAAATGCTTGACTAATTGAATAAAATTATTAAATGGAAAATGTAGACGGCTTTTATCAGACAATATTTGCCCATAAAATAAACCAGCCGAGGAATTATCATTGAAATGGGTTTTTCTTAGAGTAATTTCTTGTGTCGTTGGATTATATTCTCTTATAAAACTTATATTAATATTTTGTTTATTGTAATTAATTGATAATGTGCAATAACTATTATATTTACTTTGACAATTAAACTGAGATGTTTTTAAAAAATCACTAAAACCCACTTTTTTTGGAATTATATCTTCCTTGTTTTTTATGCTTATATCTAGTAAAAACGCTTCAAGTACTGAAAAATCTTCTGCAATAAATTGTAATTGTTTTAAATCGTTGTAATTAAAGTTAGCTGGATCTAGTGTATTTAAATAATTTTCATCTTCTGTTAAACTGTGTTTATTAGCAAATTTTTTAAATTCGTGTAAAATAATATCTTTTGAAGCATCATTAATTTCAATATCAATTTTATTTAAGTCATTGGAGTAAACAATAGTTAAGTTTTTAATAAAATTAATAAAATCATTAAATGGAAGATGTATATGATTTTTACTAGAAAGGATTTGTCCATAAAAAAATCCGGCCGATGAGTCATTTTTAAAGCCAATTTTTCTTATGATAATTTTATTTGTGTTCGGTTCGTATTTTCTTACTAGTTGTAAATTAATTATTTCTTGCTTGTAATTAAATTTCATACTGCATCCTTCTCTTGAAGGATCTGGTTGACATACAAGTTCATGTTTTTCCAAAAAATTAAAGTCACTCATTTTTTCTTGGCTTTGATTATTTTTAAACCCAAATATTGTTGATGTTAAAAGAATTGAAGACATGCAAAAAATTTTTTTATTATTCATATACATTACCTTTGTAGTTAAGTTGTTTTTGTTACACTATTTCGTCATAAAACAAGTTACATTCTCCTATTTTAGGGTTAACTTAATTGTAATTTATTTTTTGTAGTTAATGTCTTTGTTTAAATTTAGAACTTGATAACAGACATTATCTGTTTTTACTTGGCGCCAACATTTTATACCAGTTATTTTGTATTAAGTAAAATATTATGCCGATATTTTTAACGGTAAATAGATGTAAATTAATCTTAGATACATTTAATTATACTTTGAATTTAAAAAAAATTATATAAATATAAAAGATAAATTAAAATATTTAATCGCTCACGATTTTTAATTATGAGTGATTAAATATTAATTGAGTATATTATTTAAGTGGATTTTTAATATAAATAAAAATAATTATATCTTCAGATGTTCTTTATTTTTTATACTTAATTCTAGTAAAAATGCTTCTAGAGCTGAAAAATCTTCTGAAATAAATTGTAATTTTTTTATATCATTATAATTAAAGTTGTCTGGTGCTAGATTATTTAAAAATACTTCATCCTCTTTTAGATTGTGTTCTCGAACGAATTCTCTAAGTGCTTTTAAAATAATATCTTTTGAACTAGCATTATTTTCAATCTCAATCTCAATTTTATTTAAATCATTTGAGTAAAAAATATTTAAATGTTTAGTAAATTCGATAAATTTTAGAAACGGAAAATGTAGATGACTTTTATTAGACAAAACTTGCCCATAAAAAAATCCAGTCGAGGAATTATCTTGAAATCCTACCTTTCTTATGGTAATTTTGTTTTTATCTTTATTTTTATCATAATCTCTTACAAAACTAAAATTAACTTTTTCTTGTTTGTAATTAAAATTCATGCTGCACCCATCTTTTGATGGATCATTTGTGCATGTAATTAAATATTTTTCGAAAAAACTAATATCAGCAACTTTTTCTTCTATTTGATTGTTTTTGCATCCAAATATTGTTGAAGTTAAAAGAAGTGTAGATACGTAATAAATATTTTTTTTACTCATATTATCCTCTATGGTTAGATTATTCAAATTATTCAAGTTTCATAATTAGTTTATTGACGTTCTCCTATTTTAGATTTAAGTGAGCCGTATTTTATTTTTTAAATTATTAATTTAAATATAGAGTTGATAAACTTAAGTCGCTTTTCTACTTTGCGCTAACTTCTGTTACCAATTATTTTTTATTAAGTAAATATTATGAGGGTTATTTTTTTTTATAATATTTTAAATGTTATTTATTTTTAATCAAATCTATTAGTTACAGATTATTCTATTTATAAAACTTCTTGTTACGAAAAAAATGTAGAGTGCTCTAAGAGTAAAGATAACGCACAAATTATTGCAATCAACCATAAAGTTAAAGATATTTCTTTTGTTTTACCAACACAAATTTTTAAACAAACGTAACTAATAATTCCCCAAAGCACTCCTTGAGTAATAGAAAATGTAAGGGGCATTAAAATAATAGTCAGAAAAACAGGAATTAAATCATCCATTTCTTCGGCTTTAATGTATTTGATTGAGTGACACATTAATATTCCTACAAATACTAACACAGGAGCTGTTGCATAAACTGGAATCACTGTTATTAAGGGAGATAAAAATAAAAAAGGTAGAAAACAAACTGCTGTTACAATTGCTGTTAAACCAGTTTTGCCACCCGCTTGTATTCCTGCAGAACTTTCAATAAATACTGTGGCTGGTGCTGTACCAAATAAACTCGATATTAACGAACCAAAAGAATCGATATGTAAGGTTTCTTTCAATTTTTGTGGTGTGCCTTTTTTATCAATAAAACCAGCATTCGTTGCTAGGCCAATAATTGAAGATAACGAATCAAATAAATTTGTCATAAAAATCGCTAAAATTACTGGAATAAAACTCCATTTCAGAGATCCAACGAGATCGAGTTGAAAAAAATGTGATTTAAAGTCTGGAAGCGAAAAAAATTCTTTAGGTAATGCAATGTCACCACTTAATAAAGAAAGACCTGTTATAAATAAAATTGATGCAAGAAATGCGTAGGGTTTTTTTCGTGTAAATAAGAAAAATGCTAATACAAAACCTAATAATCCAAATAATATTGTTAAATTTATTTTTCCTAATGCAACAAATGTAACTGGATGAGAAACAACTATTCCCATGTTTTTTAAACCAATAAATGCTAAAAACAAACCAATTCCGCATGACAATGCGTATTTCATGTTTGCAGGCAACGCTTCCACAATTTTTTGGCGAATTGGAAAAATTGAGACAATAATAAATAAAACACTAGACCAAAAAATAAGTCCCATTGCTGTTTGCCATGGAACTTTTTCACCTAACATAATTGAATAAGCGATAAATACATTGAGACCCATTCCTGGTGCCAGTGCGTAGGGGAGTTTAATATAAACACCTGCTAAAAAGCTCATTAAGAATGAAATGAGCACTGTTGCAGTTAAAGAGCCTACAAAGGACATTCCTGTGCCAGGTGTAGACATAATTTGAGGGTTTACAATAATTATATAAGACATTGTAAAAAATGTTGTTATTCCAGCAAAAACTTCTTGCCAAAACCTGCGTTGTGGGCTCATACAATCCCCTAAAAAAAGCTCAGTGCGCGCCGAAATGATGCGTACTGAGCTTTGTATGCGTACTATTTTAAAAAGGCAACAAGCAGATTACATGTCGTAATCCATGCCGCCCATTCCAGGCATGCCGCCCATACCACCCATGCCAGGCATGCTAGCAGGAGCGGATTCTTTTTTAGGCTTTTCTGAAATCATGGCGTTTGTTGTCAATAACAAGCTCGCAACAGAGCTTGCATTTTGTAAAGCGCAACGAGTGACTTTAACAGGATCAATAACACCCGCTTTCATGAGGTCTTCAAAGTTGTCTGTCAGTGCATTAAAACCAAAATTGACATCTGAGTTTGCTAAAATCTTAGCAACAACAACGCTTGCTTCGTGGCCACCGTTGTGTGCAATAATGCGAACTGGTTCTTCGAGAGCACGACGAACAAGTTCAATTCCTGCTTGTTGTTCTGCGTTTTCGCCTTTTACGTTTACAAGATCTAAAGAAGCACGAAGCAATGCAACGCCTCCTCCTGCAATGATGCCTTCTTCAACCGCAGCGCGAGTGGCATTAAGAGCATCTTCAATGCGATCTTTCTTTTCTTTGAGTTCAACTTCAGTTGCAGCACCAGGACGAATGACAGCTACGCCACCAGATAATTTTGCAAGACGTTCTTGAAGTTTTTCGCGATCGTAGTCAGATGTTGTTTGAGAAATTTGTGCTTTAATTTCTGCAACGCGAGCTTTGATTTTATCATTGCTTCCCTTACCGCCAGTGATTAAAGTATTGTCTTTATCAACAATGACTTTTTCCGCTTGGCCAAGTTCTGCAAGAGTTGTTGTTTCAAGCTTCATGCCAACTTCTTCTGTAATCACAATGCCGTTAGTGAGTACAGCAATGTCACTGAGCATCTCTTTGCGGCGATCGCCAAAGCCAGGAGCTTTCACTGCGCACACTTTAATAGTGCCAGATAGTTTATTTAACACCAATGTTGCAAGTGCTTCGCCTTCAACATCTTCAGCAATGATAAGCAATGGACGACCACTACGCGCAATGTTTTCTAGAAGTGGAACCATATCTTTCATGACAGATATTTTTTTATCAAATAAAAGAATAAATGGATTTTCAAATACAACTTCGAGGCGCTCTTGATCAGTCACCATGTAAGGAGACAGATAGCCGCGGTCAAATTTCATGCCTTCAACAACGTCAACAGATGTTTCAAGACCTTTTGATTCTTCAACAGTGATCACACCATCTTGGCCTACTTTTTTCATTGCGTCTGCAATCATTTTGCCAATGCTAGGGTCGTTGTTGGCAGAAATTGTTGCAACATGCTTAACTTCAGACTCGCTCACAGGGCGTGCCATGTTTTTAAGATTTTGGATCACTCTTTCAACAGCTTTGTCGATGCCTCTTTTGAGTTCGCTCGGAGCATGTCCTGCCGCTAACATTTTGAAGCCTTCGCGATAAATAGCTTGTGCTAACACAGTTGCCGTTGTGGTTCCGTCACCAGAATCATCGTTGGTTTTAGAAGCAACCTCTTTCACCATTTGGGCGCCCATGTTTTCAAACTTGTCTTCGAGCTCAATTTCTTTTGCAACGGTGACGCCGTCTTTAGTAATTAAAGGAGCACCATAGCTCTTTTCAATTAAAACGTTGCGTCCTTTGGGACCTAATGTGACCTTAACGGCACTTGCAAGCGTATTAACTCCAAAAAGAATTTTTTTCTGTGCATTTTCATTAAAGGAAATCATTTTAGCAGCCATTGTCTTTATCCTCTGTATAAAAAATAATAGTTTAGTTAACTTAAGAAAACAGAAAAAGTATATACATTAAGCTTCAATTACTGCAAGAATTTCGTCTTCTTTAACAAGCAAAAATTCTTCGCCATCAATTTTGATTTCATTGCCACTCCATTTGCCAAATAAAACCTTATCACCAGTTTTGACATCAGGAGTTTGGTGTGTGCCGTTTTCCAATATTTTACCGTTTCCAACTGCAATCACTTTGCCTTCTAGAGGTTTTTCTTTAGCATTATCTGGTATAAGAATGCCTCCAGCTGTTTTTTGTTCTGCTTCAATACGTTTCAAAAGAATGCGATCGTTTAAAGGACGGATAGATTTATTCATGAAAGTCTCCTATAAAGAGGTTTTGTGTTTGCCTGTTTGGTGCAAGGCAGTAAGCTAAAGGCTAAGCGCCTTAAGGTTTGTGTCAAGGGATTTGGAGGAGGTTTCGTGAAAGGAATAATTTTAGCCGGAGGTCTTGGAACCCGTCTATTTCCTGTGACCCAAGTTATAAGTAAACAGTTGATTCCTGTTTATGATAAACCAATGATTTACTACTCTCTTTCAATGCTGATAATGGCAAATATTAAAGAAATTTTGATTATTTCTACCCCAAGAGATCTCCTCTTGTTTCAAGAACTCTTAGGAGATGGAAGCAGCTTAGGAATTTCTTTATCTTATGCCGAACAGCGCGAGCCTGCAGGACTCCCTCAAGCCTTTTTAATTGGCGAACATTTTATTGGTAAAAGCGATGTGTGCTTAATGTTAGGTGATAATATTTTTCATGGCCAAAGTTTTATGCATTACCTTGAAGATTGTCGCAAGGATTTAGAAGGCGGTTTGGTTTTTGGTTATTCTGTTAATGATCCTGAGCGGTATGGTATTGTAAATTTTGATGCTCAAGGGCAAATTATTTCAATAGAAGAAAAGCCCACAGATCCTAAGTCAAATATTGCAATTACAGGGCTTTATTTTTTTGATTGCAATGTTGTACAATTTGCAAAAGAACTCAAACCATCGTTGCGTGGCGAACTCGAAATTACAGATATCTTAAAAAAATATTTAAGTTTGCAAAAATTAAAAGTAGAAATATTAGGTAGAGGTGTTGCGTGGCTAGATACAGGAACCCCTCGGTCTTTGCTTGAAGCCTCATTATATGTTTCTGTATTAGAAGAAAGACAGGGTTTAAAAATTTGTTGTCCAGAAGAAATTGCGTGGCGTAAAGGTTTTATTTCTGCTGATCAACTCGAAAAATTAGCTCTGGCTTTATCTAAAAATAGTTATGGCAAATATCTTCTAAAAGTATTGAACAATCATGTGTAAATGTTTTATTGGGCAGGGTGCGAAATGGTGCATGAAGATGTTTTGCTTGTAACAGGGGCTGCGGGATTTATTGGCTCAAATTTTGTTAGATACATGTTTGAAAAATATCATAAAATAAAAATAATAAGTTTAGATAAACTCACTTATGCTGGTTCATTAAAAAATTTGTCAAATTTATCTGATTTGTATTCCCATAAATTTGTACAAGGTGATATTTGTGATCAAAATTTAATTGTAAATTTGTTAAGACAATATTCAATAACAAAAATTATAAATTTTGCGGCAGAAAGTCATGTTGATCGTTCCATCGAAAATCCTCTGCATTTTGTGCAAACAAATGTGCTTGGCACGTTTCAATTGCTAGAGGCTGCGCGTCAAGTGTGGATTGTTGAAAAAAAATTAACTCAAAATCAATGTCGTTTTCATCATATTTCTACGGACGAAGTGTACGGTTCGTTGTCATTGCATGATCTTCCATTTTCTGAAATCACGCCTTATGATCCGCAGTCTCCGTATTCGGCAACGAAGGCAAGTTCGGATCATTTGGTGAAAGCGTATGCAAATACTTATGGTTTACCAATTTCTATTACGAATTGTTCTAACAATTATGGTCCATTTCAGCATTCAGAAAAACTCATTCCAACCGTGATTAGAAGCTGTTTAGAGCAGCAGCGCATTCCTGTATATGGAGATGGAAGTAACATTAGAGATTGGCTGTATGTGATTGATCACTGTTCTGCTATCGATGCTGTATTACAACGCTCTTGTGTTGGAGAGTGTTTTAATGTTGGTGGCAATACTGAAGTGAGTAATATGAGTTTAGTAAAAATGATTTGTAAAATTATGAATCAATTAAAACCAGCTTCTATAAACTATGAATCCCTCATTTCTTTTGTGACAGATAGACCTGGGCACGATTGTCGGTATGCAATAGACAATTCTAAGATTAAAAATAAGTTGGGGTGGGAACCAACTCATAAATTGGATGAGGGGTTGCTTTATACAGTTCAGCATTATCTCGCAGCAGGCTTTTGAGCAGAGTATAAATAAACAAAACCTGCACCAAGGGGATTGGTAGATTTTGCATTTATCAAACCGCTATCGTACAGTTCTGCAACAAGCTGGCTACCACTTGGAAAGGATTCTGATAAATTGGCTTGTTGAAAAGAAACTGGCAGAAAATCTGTGAGTTTACTTTCAATTTTAGGAAAGTTTTTTTTACACAAACGAGAAATTTTTTGAATTGATGAGAATTCTGGTTTGCCAACTTCTAGTATGATTAAGTGTCCTTTGGGTTTAAGAACTCTCATAATTTCTTTTAATGCAACAGATAGAGGCGTAAAATTACGAATTCCCCAGCTTATTGTAATGGTGTCAAATGTTTCGTTAGAAAATGGAATTGCTAGGGCATCACCAAGTTTAAATTCAATATTTTTTTGAAATAGTTTTGCTTTATGTTCTATTTTTTTTTGCGCAATATTTAACATGCCTTCTGCGGCATCTAATCCTGTAATAGAGATATCTGGGCGTGAGTGGGCAACTTTAAGAACAACGTCTCCTGTGCCTGTAGCAAGGTCGAGCAGTGTTCCATTTTGTGGTGTAAGTGATATTGCATTGGAGCAGAGTCTTGAACGAAAAACTCTATGGAGACCAAAAGTTATTGCATCGCTGGCAAGGTCGTAGGCGGGTGCAATGATGTTAAATCCATCGATAACTTGGAAATTCTTAGAATTCATTTTGAACACCATTTTCATGGTGCAATCGAGAAGACTCGAACTTCTGACCCCCACGATGTCAACGTGGTGCTCTAACCAACTGAGCTACGACTGCGGTGATTTCCGTTTACTGGAGCAAGTTAGCATTGTCAATAGAAACTGTCTAGTTTTTAGAAAACCTCATTTGCCAATATATGTATTTGATATTAAAAAATTATTTAAGTTATCTAGAATTTTGTTGGGTGTATGTAAACAATCAAAAGAAGGAGAGTCAAATATGACAAATGAATCGATTTATAATTTTGAAGTCAAAAATATAGATGGTCATGTAAAAAGATTAGAAGAATTTAAAGGAAATATTTTATTAATTGTCAACACAGCCAGTAAATGTGGTTTTACGCCACAGTATGAAGGATTAGAAAAACTTTATAAAAATTACAATGCTAAGGGTTTTTATGTATTAGGGTTTCCTTGCAATCAATTTGGTGCACAAGAGCCAGGAGACGAAAACGAAATCAAAAATTTTTGTAATTTAAATTACCAGGTTTCTTTTCCAATGTTTGCAAAAGTTGAAGTAAATGGCAAAAATGCGCATCCATTGTATCAATATTTAAAGAAACAAAGCAAAGGATTACTCGGAACAGAATTTATTAAGTGGAATTTTACAAAATTTTTGATAGGTAAAAATGGTGAAGTGCTTAAAAGATACGCACCCACTGATACTCCAGAGTTGATTTCAAAAGAACTTGATGAACTTTTTGGTTAAAAGTGGTGACCTGAATGTAAGGTCCGTTGTCTTTCTTAGTAACTTTTGCGCGTTGTTAATATAAAATAATTTTATTAGGAGTCTAATACTCCGTCCACTAAGTTTTTTGGCAATATAGATAACCAAAAATAAATATTTATAAGGAAATTGAGGAATATTGAAAAAAGAATATGCTGCAGTTAACATTCGTACTTTCTTTAACAAAAGGACACTGTAGCACAATGAATAATGTACAACAACTTATGGAAGATTTAAAGAAAATACCTCAAAATAAATTAAGTTTTAATATTATACGTCGATTATTTATAATTTTTTTATATTCCTTAGGATTTCCTGAAAAAAAGATTGAAACTTTATTATGCCTTTCAAGAGGGCGGGCAAACTATTGGATTTCAAACTATAAGAATAATGGTATTCATTCAAAAATTGAGGTAGTGTTCTAAAAACTGTGTCAGCCATCGTGAGTTGAGATAAACTCATTTAAACACAGAGAGGGCTGAGCAATGAATACGAAAAAATTTATTGTTAATTCTGTCTACTATTTTGGGGTCACACCAAAAAACCAATACCAAGCTCATCGGAAATTTCTTGGAGTGATTTCTCACTGTTATTGGAGTGATTAACCGCATTTCTCTTGAATTCTTCAGAAAACACTTTGTTCTTGTTCTTCATTTGACAACCCTTTATTACTCATAATTATCTATATCAGATTGTCTACTAATTGGGTACCGTTTTATCTTTTGCAGTGGCAATCAGAGAATATAAAATGGCACTGGCTTGGGCACCACGAGTAGAATGAGAAAATAACCAATTTTTTCTGCCAATGGCAAAGAGTCGGATGGCGTTTTCGACTTTGTTATTTGATAAAGCAATAAGTCCATTATCGAGAAAATGCAAAAGGTGCGGCCATTCATTGGAAATATAACTAAAGGCAGTACCGAGTTTTGAACGTGGCAATATTTTATTGACGTTTTCATCAATAAGTTTACGAATATTTTGAATAATAGGAGAGGCTTTTTCAAAGCGCATATTCTGTTGACTTTTCATAAAGCGCAATCTCTCCGTCTTCATCCATAAGATCTCGATAACGATAAAAAGTATCTCTCGAATAACCTAACATTTTTCATGCTTGTGATACATTCTTATGCTCTTGCGCTAAATTCACTAAACCAAGTTTATTTCTTATTATTTTTGTGTTACTCTGCATCTGATGTAGCCAACAGATTTATAAATTTTTCCAGCTCAGCATTTAATTTATTATTATTAGTAGTAATAATAATATTTAATGCCTCTATTTTATTAATAATATCTATTTTATTATATTTATTCAATAGTTCATTTTTGAGATTTAAAATTTGTGTTTTATTCATTTTTTTGTAATCAGTAATTAAGTTATTTAAATTATTCTGCATGGTATTTAAACTATTCTGCATGGTATTTAAATACTCCTCCTTGTTATAATACTGTTCATTCATAAATTTAGAATATGAATCTTCGTATGTCTCTATTAAACCAGGAAAGCTTTTGTTAAGATCACGCAAGCTCTCAAAATATTCACGTAATTCCCTAAGTGTATTCAAAATGTTAGATTCGTGATTTTTATTAAGCGTGACTAACGCACTGGTGAGATTGCCAACTGTATTAATATTATTAGTTAATAGTTCATCTATTTCTTTAGTTAATGGATATAAAATGCTATATATATTCTTGAAATAGGGTTTGTTTTCTGTCTTAATAGAATGATTGGATTCGTTTTCAGAGGATGGGGGAGGTGTTTTAGATGGGGGAGGTGTATCACAAGAGTTGGGTGGATAGTGATTAGCTAGAGATTTTAGTTCTTTGTCAAGTTGTTGTATATCAAGTTGTAATCCCTTATTATTCTGAGAAATAGTGCTTAAATCGTTGCTCAAATTAAGATTCTGCATATCATTCTGAAGATTCTGCATATCATTCTGAATTTCCTGATAAATTTTTGTTTTTAAAGTGAAATTTTTTTGTATAAAAAGAACATGGCAAGGCATATCTGAAATAAAATTTCGCATTCCTTGAGGATTTTCCCGAGGTATGTTTTCATAAAATATAATAAATTCTGAGCTCATTTTTTGTATATAATCAAAATTATTTTTTAATTTATTAAGTTCTTTTTCTTTACTCTCGCGATTTAAAAGGCTATTGATTGTTGAAATATTGCTGTCTGTGTGTATTTTTATACTTTTATTTATATTGAATAATATTTTAAATGTATCTAGTAATGTCCTGTCAGTACTACCGCCCTTTCAGTCAGGTGATGGGTATTGACTGGGTGTAGATTTGTATGGCTTAGCACACGAAAACGTTGATATTACAAGAAAAGAAGATATTAAAAGCTTTTTTTTAAACATAATAAGTACTTTCTCCAAACTGAGAGCTTATATTTCTCTCAGAATAGTATTGCTGTCAATTGATTTTTTATAAAAAATTACGGAGTATCCTTAAATTTCTATTTAAATATCGTCCTTTCAATTTAGGGAGTGTCCTCAAATATTGAAGAATACTTGATTTTTGGCATATTTCCCTCAAGAGTTGGATTACCACGTCTAACAAAAGAGGGAAACATGTTGAGGTTGATGATAACAGATCCAATGTGGTCGAGGCTAGCACCATTGCTTAAGGAATTTAAAATTCATTTTTCGAATAGAATTAGGATCTTTATGGGAGCTATTTTTTGGAAGTTACGAACGGGAGTGCCATGGAGAGATCTTCCAACAGAATTTGGCTCCTATTCAACAGTATTTAATAAATTTAATCGTTGGTCAAAACATGGAATTTGGCAAGAATTATTCTTAAGAATTCGTGGTGAATTAGATAATGAATGG